>JANNWU010000405.1:0-2946 GCA_031408755.1 Gemmatimonadaceae bacterium
GGTTCGGCGGCGCGGACCAAGCATTCGAGGCCGTGGGCGAGGATTCCGTCGTCGTTGGTACAGAGGAGTCGCATGCGAGCGTGCGGGATGGACGGTGAGACCAAATGGTGGCAATGACTCTCACCGCGTCGACAAACGGGCGAAAGTGACTGGGTGGACCGTATCGAGTTGGGATTTCGATCTGACCGATGATAGCGCCTGCGCGAGCCGCTCGGATGACGAAGGCCGTTTCTGCCTCGTATCGCCCGCCGTGGTGCGGCACACGCTCCAGCAACGAGCGACGAATGCCACGAAAGCCACACTGCGCGTCGCGGATCGGGCGCCGCGCGCACCACGTGATAGCGCGCGTGGATAACGCGTTGCCCATTCGACGGTGCCACGGCATTGATGTGCCCTTCCGCCGCCGCGCACCGAGTACAAGGTCAGCACTCTCCAGCGCAGCTCTAAGCGCGGGTAAGCACGCCGGGTCATGCTGTCCATCTGCGTCAACGGTGATGAACGCCTCCACACGAGGCAGAACCGTCGAGAGGTATGCGAAACCGGTGAGCAATGCGCGCCCTTTTCCGCAGTTGACGTCATGGCGCAATACGTGATCGGCTCCGCACCGTCGAGCAGCCTCCGCCGTCGCATCTTTCGAACCGTCGTCAACGACCACGATGAACAAATCTGGGCACACGGCGCGCACTCCAAGCACAACAGCGGCGATGGACTCCGCGGCTTCATAAGCCGGAATCACACACGCCGCGCGCAGCATCAATCAGCGACCATCGGCGTTGGCGCGGTGAGATCACGAAGAATCTCACGCAGTTCACCTTCGATACTGTTCCACGTCGCCATCTCGAGCGCTTGACGTGCACTGGGCTTCAGGTCGCCGGCTTTCCGCAAATCATCGAGTCGACGCTTGGCACCTTCGATGGTGTATTTCTCCGTGTACAAGAGATGCTTGACGAGTTGAATGAGCTCAACTTCGCGTCGCTGATAGACACGATTACCCGAGCGATTTTTCGCCGGACTAAGAAAGCGAAACTGTCCTTCCCAGTAGCGCAGCACGTGTGGTTTCAATTCCGTCAGCGAGCAGACTTCGCCAATGGAGAAAAATTCTTGCACGGGTTCGCGGGTGGCTGCAGCCATCAGTCACTCTCTGCGCGCAGCGCGCGCGCCATCAGTTCGGCAATGGCATCTCTCGGCGGCATCGCCTCAAATAGGATGCGGTGCATTGTTCGGACGATCGGCATCTCCACGCCACGCGAAACGGCGAGTGCATGTGCACTCTGCGTCGTGATTACGCCCTCTGCAATTGTTTCGCGCGCGCCGAGCACTTCAGCTACCGGACGACCCTGCCCGATCTCAACACCAACGGTACGATTGCGACTTAAACTGCCCGTGCACGTAAGGACGAGATCGCCCATGCCCGCTAATCCGGCGAACGTCGACGCTTCGGCACCAAGTGCAACACCAAGCCGCGTCATCTCGGCCAACCCGCGTGTGATGAGCGCGGCGCGCGGATTGAAACCGAGTCCAATCCCGTCGAGCACGCCGGTTGCCACCGCCATCACATTCTTCAACGCGCCACCAAGCTCCACACCGATCACATCGCGCTGTGTGTAGACGCGAAACTCTGGTGATGAGAACAGTTGTTGCGCTCGCAACGCAGCGGCGGCATCGCGACTCGCCGCGACTACGGCCGTTGGTTGACGCAATGCGACTTCGGCAGCGAAACTTGGACCGCTCAACGCGACCACGGGTCGGCCGGGCAATTCTTCTGCGACCACATCCGTCATCAACGCGAATGATTCGCGCTCAATTCCCTTCGTGGCAACAATTAAAATTGCATCGTCGCGTACCACATGCGCAGTGCTTTGAATGACCGCGCGCAAAACATGAGACGGCGCGACGAACGTGATTGTCGCCGCGCCGCGAACCGCCGCCTCAATATCAGACGTTGCCGTCAGCGACGGAGCCAAAGCCGCACCAGCTAAGAACCGAGAGTTCGCGTGATGCTTGTTGACGTCATCAACCACATCCGTTTCGCGAGCCCACAGTGTGGTGCGTTCACCGTTACGTGCGATGAGATCTGCGAGCGCTGTTCCCCACGCACCAGCACCAATCACAACCGATGCGCTCATGTGCGAGGCTCCTCGGATGCACCCGCTGCCTTCGCCAGCTTCCCACGCTTTCCGAACCGGTGCTCAGTGCCCGCGCGCAGCCGCGTAATGTTCGCGCGATGCGTCCAAAAAACAAACGCCGCGATCAGTGACACTGTCACGAGCAATGGTGTACTCCCCGTTCCACGAATGGCGACAGCCACTACCAGCGCCACTGCAGAGACGAGCGATCCGAGAGATACATATCCCGTTGCCGCCACCACGGCAGCAAACGTCGCCATGGAGAACAGCATGGCCATTGGTGCCAGTGCGAGAAAAACACCGGACGCCGTAGCGACACCTTTGCCGCCACCTTTGCCAAGCAGGAAAATCGGCTTCACATGCCCCGCAATTGCCGCAACACCAAACGCAATCCGCCAACCGATTTCTGTTGGCCCGACGACACTTGGTAACAGCGCGACGGGCAGAAATCCCTTCAAACAGTCTGCGATGTAGACCGACAATCCGATTTTCCACCCAAGCGTGCGGAAGACGTTTGTCGCTCCAAGGTTGCCACTGCCCACCGTCCGCAAATCAACACCCTTTGCGCGCCCAGCCAGATACGCTGAAGGAATTGATCCAACCAGATATGCGACAACCAGGCCAACTGCAGGATGCATCAGTCGCCCTTTCGCTTCATCACAATGCGAAGCGGATTACCAGTGAAGCCATATGCAGCACGGAACCCGTTGTGCAAGTATCGCACATAGTGTTCTTGCACCAGCTCAGGATGATTACCCCATACGCCAATTGACGGTGGAGAAATCTCCGTTTGCGTGGCGTACTTCAGCTTGATCTCTCG
>JANNWU010000406.1:0-9176 GCA_031408755.1 Gemmatimonadaceae bacterium
TCTCTCGGCGAGGCTAGGGTGACGGGCGTGATGGTACAACGCAGCTTGTTGCACCGCCCAGCGAAGGTGTACGAATCGGTGCAATGTATCGCTGCGGCTGCTCGCGAAATGTGCCGCCGAACCGCCCGCGTAACCGGCACCCCAGTGAATCGATCAGGACCATTCGTCCGCACGGTGCCCGTTGCAGCAAACGTACTACGAGCACGGACCCTGCACGGCGCAATCCACGAACCGTCGCCGCAGGGTTTTGCCGCACGAATAACTTAGATCGAAACGCGATTCAATGTCTCACTTGATGCCGCTTGCGTGGTATCCCGACTCCGCCGATGCCCGACGCCACGTTCCCCCTCCCTGAATATCCCGCCTACGATCCCGCTGCGATCGAGGCCTCTTGGCAAAAGCGCTGGGCCGACAACGGCACCAATGCGCCCAATCTCGAGTCGGGGAAGGATCCGTACTATCAGCTCATGATGTTCCCGTATCCCTCCGGTGAGGGGCTGCACATCGGGAATCTGTTTGCGTTTACGGGCGCCGACATCCACGGTCGCTTTCAACGTCTGCAAGGCAAGACCGTCTTTGAGCCGATCGGCTTTGATAGTTTCGGCATTCAGACCGAGAACTATGCAATGCGCGTGGGCGAACACCCTGCCGCGCTGACGCCGCGCAACGTGCAACGTTTCCGTGAGCAACTGCAGCGCGCCGGTTTAATGGTGGACTGGACGAAGGAAGTCATCACCAGCGATCCGTCGTACTACAAATGGACACAGTGGCTGTTCTTGCAGCTCTACAAGCAGGGGCTCGCATACAAGAAAGCCGCTGCAGTGAACTGGTGCCCAAGCTGCAAGACGGTGCTGGCCAACGAGCAGGTGAAGGATGGCCTCTGCGAACGCTGTGAATCGCTCGTCGAACAACGTCTGCTCGAGCAGTGGTTCTTCCGAACTTCCAAGTACGCGCCACGCTTACTTGAGAACATTGCGACGCTCGATTGGAGCGAAGTCACAAAGCAAGCGCAGCGCAACTGGATTGGCCGCAGCGAAGGCGCGCACGTCACCTTTCGTGTTGCCAACGCGCATGATGTGACGGTGTTCACCACGCGCCCCGATACTATTTTCGGCGCCACGTGGTTGGTGCTCGCACCAGAACATCCGTTGGTCGCCGAGATCACATCAGCGGCACAACGCACTGACGTTGCGGCGTACTTGGAACGCACCAAAACGCAGGACGTGGTGTCGCGTCGCGTGAGCAAAGAAAAAACCGGCGTCTTTACCGGTGCAGAAGCAATCAATCCCGCCACTGGCCAACCAATTCCGGTTTGGATTGCAGACTACGTACTGATGGAGTACGGCACCGGTGCGGTGATGGGTGTTCCCGGTCACGATCAACGTGACTTCGATTTCGCGCAGAACTTTGCGCTGCCCGTCATCCGCGTTGTAGTGAATGCCAGCGACGACGCCGCCACTCCGCTCACCGAAGCATACCTCTCAAAGTCTGACGCCGACGTGATGGTGAATTCGGCACATTTCTCAGGGATGCCCGTCCCGCAAGCGAAAGCAGCGGTCACGGCATGGCTGCAGGAACGCAGCAGCGCACAGGCTGTCGTGAATTATCGCCTGAACGATTGGTGTATTTCGCGCCAGCGCTATTGGGGTCCACCAATTCCAATCATCTACTGCGATTCATGCGGACCAGTCCCAGTTCCCGAAGAGCAGTTGCCCGTGGTGCTGCCGCTGATTGAAGATTTCCGTCCCGACGATAGCGGTATCTCGCCGCTCGCGCGTCACGACGAGTGGTATCGCGTACCATGCCCTGAGTGCAGCGCGATGGGTCGCCGCGAGACCGATGTCTCTGACAACTTTTTGGATAGCGCGTGGTACTTCCTGCGCTACCCAAGTGCAAACCGGAGCGATGTACCATTTGATGCAGCGCTCACCAAGCGTTGGCTGCCCGTCACCACCTACATCGGCGGTAACGAGCACGCAGTGTTGCATCTGTTGTACTCGCGCTTTATCACGATGGCGCTCAAGGACGCGGGATTCATTGACTTTGAGGAACCGTTCACGCGGTTCCGTGCGCATGGCATGATCATTCGTGATGGCGCGAAGATGTCAAAGTCAAAGGGTAATGTCGTCAACCCTGATGATTTGATTGATCGGTGGGGCACCGATTCATTCCGCACCTACCTGATGTTTCTTGGGCCATACGAAGAGGGCGGCGACTATCGTGACAGCGGTATTACCGGCGTGCGTCGTTTTCTGGATCGCATCTGGGCATCAATGCACGAATGCGTCACCACCGGTGCGCCTGATCCGGTTGTCGTGCGAAAGCTGCACGCGACGATCAAGAAAGTTGGCGAAGATATTCCGCAACTGAGCTACAACACCGCCATCGCTGCCATGATGGAGTACGTGAATGTGCTGCGTACCAACGAGCGCACAGTACATCGCGACGAAGTGTTGCCACTGGTACAGCTTGTAGCTCCGTTCGCGCCGCATATTGCTGAAGAGTGTTGGGCGTATGCTGGCGGTGTCGCATCGGTGTTTGACGGCGGCTGGCCAACGTACGATCCGGCGCTGCTAATTGCCGACACGATCACCATCGCCATTCAGATCAACGGCAAAACACGCGGTACTGTGATCGTCGGCAAGGATGCAACACAACCTGACGTGTACGCCGCCGCGATGTTGGAACCGAACATTGCAAAGTTCCTGCAAGACGAGCCAAAGAAGGTGATCTACGTGCCGGGTCGGTTGCTCAATATCGTGCTCTAATTTGTGGCGCGCGCGGACGGATCTGGTGTTGAGATCCGTCCGCTCCCTCATCTCGTGCTTGCCTACGGTGCCCGCGAGCAGCCGCACAGGCGTTCCGCTGGCGCCTCCTCGCCGGCACCTCCTCGCTGGCACTTCTTCGCTGGCACCTCTTCACTGGCGCCTCCTCGCTCGCACCTCCTCGCTGGCAACCCTCCCGCGCCACCCGCGTGTCGTACCCGCGATTCACCGATCGCCGCACACCGCGCCGACCGTCAGAACGCCGGAGCCCACATGACAACGCACCGAAACACGAACCGCCGCGCCACCACGCTCGCCCTCCTGCTTGCACCGATATTCGCGACGTTGTCTGCTTCGCCAGCACACGCTCAACAAGACCGGCCCGTGCAACCCGCGCGTCCTGCGCGCCCAGACACCAGCTACCGGGAGTCGCGTTATCCCGGTCGTACCATCTACTTCAACACCAACACCTTCGGCCGCCTACCAAACGCGGTTCTCGGCGTGACACCCCGTGTGGGTGAGAGCGCCGCTGACACGCTCGGACTGCTGATCGACGACGTGGGCGCTGACACTCCTGCCGCGAATGCCGGCATCACGTCAGGTTCGCGTATCGTCTCCGTCGACGGCATCGACCTTCGCCTGGACGCGCGTGACGTTGGCGATGATGTCGCCGAGTCGCTACCGGAACGACGCTTGCGCCGTCAACTGGGACGGAAGGAAGCGGGTGACACCGTTACGCTGGTTGTCTTGAACAACGGTCGGCGTGAGACGAAGAGTGTTGTGTTGGCCGAGTCAGCGATGGCGAGAAACATGCGTACCATGCGCGAAGGTCGGCGCGTACTTGGCGTGAGTTTCAGTCAGCGCGGTTCCATGCGCGACACTGCTGGTTTAATCATCACCAGCATCACCAGCGGTGGCGCCGCTGACAAGGCAGGCCTGAACGAAGGTGATCGCCTGATCAGCATTGATGGCATTGATCTGCGCGTGCCGTCAGCAGACGCCGATACCCCAGAAGGCGTGGAAGCGCGCGTGTCGCGCATGCGTCGCCAGCTTGATGCGGTGAAAGATTCGCAGCCAGTGCGACTTGAAGTGCTCAGCGATGGTCGACGGCGCACCGTGAGCGTCACGCCAACTCGTGAACGTGGCTGGAGTTTTAATACCGCCGACATGAGCAACATCGCCGAGAATATCCGTGTCAATGTCGGCAACACGTTCAACGATCCGCAAGTTCGTCGCGATATGTTGCGCGCTCGCGCCGATGTTGCACGTGGCATGACGGAAATGCGGCGTGGTCTGAGCCGTGCAGCTGTCACCGTGAATGACCATGCCGGAGGAATGAGCACCGGGTACAGCACCGAAATGCGCAACGACGCTGACGATCGCGCGCCACGAGGTCGGATCAGCGGCCGTACTGACGGCGCCACATTACAGCTCGGTGGCCTCTCGCTCGCCGCCGTTGACAAAGATTTTGCGCAGCAACTTGGCAGCGGCAGCGCGGAAGGCGCACTCGTGATCCGCACCCGTGGCGATTGGGCACCATTAAAAGCTGGCGATGTGATTCTCGCCGTTGAAACGCGGCGAATCCGAAACGGCAACGAACTCGATGTGCAGTTTGATCGGAGTCGCGATCAGCGCGTCGAAATTATTCGCGGGCGTCGCATGCAGATCATTGTTATCCCAGCCGTGCGTTAGCGCAAACGCTAGTGGTGCACACGGTTGCGGCCATCGCTCTTCGCTTTGTAGAGCGCGGTGTCCGCAGCCGCCAACAGATCATCAACAGACGTGATCCGCGGCCCCGGAAAGAGTGACACACCAATAGACGCCGTTAGTGCGAGTGGCGTACCCAGCCCAGCCTGAAACTCCGTCGCGGCAATGCGCTCACGCAGTCGTTCGGCAAAATGCACCGCACCATCAACGCCAGTCTCAGGCAACACGACCACAAACTCTTCGCCACCGTAGCGCGCCACAAAGTCTGCGCTACGCACCGCGCCACGAAGGATCTCGGCGATGTCTTTCAGCACGCCGTCGCCCACCAAATGCCCGCGCGTGTCGTTCACCTGTTTGAAGTGATCGAGATCGAGCATTAACACTGCAACCGAATGTCCGTATCGACGCGCACGATCTAACTCGGATGTCAAACGCTCAGTCAACGCGCGACGATTCAGTACTTGCGTGAGCGGATCCGTTTGCGCCAACGCCGCCAAGCGCACATTGTCCGCACGCGCCGTCTCGAGCAAATGCGCACGTTGAATTGACGCCACCGCCGCCTTCACAACGGCGTCGGCAAAGGTGACATCCTCTTCATCTAACGGCGGTTCACCGGCGCCACGACGGAGCAGAAATACCCCCGCTTGCTGACGATCCACAAAGAATGGAAGCGCGATCACGCTCCGCGTTGGGACCACCGTTCCGTCACGCGACCACCGCTGCCGCAGTTCAGCGAACAGCGGATGCACCGTCACATCGGGAATCAGCACCGGTCGGCCCGCTTCTAACGCCACGCGGACCTCGGGATACTTCTCCAGATCGATTGGCAAGTTGCGCAACGTTGGATCGTCAAACGCCGCCGGTACAACCGCCGTCATTTCACCTGGTCGCGCCAACACCACCGAGCATCGGAACAGCCCAATCGCGCGCGCCACACGACGCACCAACACATGGTAAATCTCTTCGCTTGATAGATCCGCGCTTACCTCGCGCATGATCGCCATCAACGTGCGCCCGGTCTGCGCCTCGTCGCGCGCCTGTGCCAGCGCTTCTTGCGCCGTCTGCAACTGGCGGCGCGTGACATCGAGTGCCGATCGTGTGCGGAGATGCGCACCAATGCGCGCCAGCAGTTCGCCAGATCGCAACGGTTTGCGAACAACGTCGGTACCACCGAACGCCAACGCGCCTTCCACAATTTCTTCAGGTGCCTGCGCCGACGTTACCAACACCGGCAAATCGTGCCACCGCGTTTCAGACTTCAGCGTGAGCAGCGAGCGCGACTCGTCGCTGTGCAGCAGCTGCGAGTCCACCAGAATGAGATCGGCACCAAAGGACGGCATCGCCTCGACTGCCGCGACACAACTCGTCACCCCACGGACGTCATAGCCATGCTCGCGCAGCACCCACGCAATGGTTTGCTGCACAGCAGGATCGCTATCAGCGACGATGATACGAGGCGCAGTCATCGTCATGCTCGCCTCGGCGGGTGGGGACGTGTGAGAACCATTGACCACCGTGAGGACGGTCGGAGACGCCACAGCGTCACTCTCTCCGACCGTCAGGTCACGATGGGCCGCCGTCATGCCTCCGGCGCGCCCCCATCAACACCCTCGCCGCCTTCCTCATCTCCGGCATCGTCGCCGCCATCCTCACCCAAAGCCTCCTTGTCGTCCGGCACCACGCGCGCCACGGTGATCACCGAATCGCCCTCATCCAGCGCAACCAGTTTCACACCCTGCGCATTGCGCCCGGTCTTTCGCACTTCCGCCGCCGACGAGCGAATCAGGATCCCCTGCTTCGTGATCAAAATCATCTCGTCTTCCGGCAATACTTCCATCAACGCCACCACGTTCCCGGTTCGCTCAGTTCTGTTCAGCGTGAGAATGCCCTTGCCACCGCGGCGCTGCACACGGTACTCCGACACGTCACTGACCTTGCCCAAGCCCTTCTCAGTGACCACCAACAGCGTCGCGTCGCGCTTGATGACAACCATGCCAACCACCAGATCTTCAGGGCGCAGCTCAATACCCTTCACACCGGTCGTATCGCGGCCCATCTCGCGGACATCACTTTCGTGGAATCGGCAGCTCAAGCCAAAACGCGTTGCCAAAACCACGTCATTCGAGCCAGACGTCTCCTGCACGTCGATCAGTTCATCGCCCGCTTCGATCTTGATCGCCTTGATGCCGTTGTTGCGCACATTCGTGTAATCGGCCATGCGCGACTTCTTCACCGTACCGGCGCGTGTTGAGAAGAACAGGAAGCGCTCATCCTCATCCGTGATCTTCTCCAAATCCTTCACCGGCACCACCGCACGCACACGCGTCTCAGGCGACACGTTGATGAGATTGACCATCGGTTTGCCGCGCGCACTCGTGCTCGACTGCGGAATCTCATACACCTTGAGCCAGTACATGCGCCCGTCGTCAGTAAACACCAGCAGGTAATCGTGCGTGCTGCCGATGTAGAGTCGACTGACGAAATCTTCATCCTTCAGTCCCGTACCGGTCTTACCACGACCGCCGCGCCGTTGACGCTTGTACAAGCTCACCGACGTGCGCTTCACGTAACCGGAGTGCGAGATCGTCACCACCACATCTTCTTCGGCGATCAGATCTTCAACACTGAATTCGCCTTCGTCGCTGACAATTTCCGTCTTGCGGATGTCGCCAAACGTTTCGGCCACTTCCATCAACTCAGCCTTCAGAATTGTCATCCGACGCTCGCGGCTGCCGAGGATATCGCGCAGTTCAGCGATCAACGCGCGAACTTCTGTCAATTCCGCTTCCAACTTGTCGCGCTCGAGGCCAGTCAACTTGGCCAGGCGCATGTTGAGAATCGCCTCTGCCTGACGCTCTGACAAACCAAAACGCGATTGCAGATTTGCGCTCGCTGTCGGCGTATCTTCTGCCGCGCGAATGATTGCGATCACTTCGTCGATGTTATCGACAGCGATCTTCAATCCTTCCAGAATGTGTTCGCGCTCGGCCGCCTTATCGAGATCGAACTGCGTGCGTCGCGTAATGACTTCGTGACGGTGCGTGATGTAGTGCTGCAAGACTTCGCGCACCGGCATCACCTTCGGCACCAACTGACGCGTCTTGATGTCTGGCACGAGTGCCAGCATGATCACACCAAACGTCGTCTGCAACTGCGAATGTTTGTACAACTGGTTCAGCACGACACGCGGAATTGCATCGCGCTTCAGCTCCATCACCAGTCGAATGCCTTCCTTGTTCGACTCGTCACGCAGCGCACTGATACCTGCCACTTTCCCTTCGCGAACTAGATCGACAATCTGTTGACGGAGCCGTTCCTTGTTGACCTGATACGGAATTTCCGTGACAACAATCTGACTCTTGCTCCCGCGCTCATTCTCTTCGATCTGCGCGCGTGCACGCACCTGCAATCTGCCGCGCCCAGTTTCGATGTAATCCTTGATACCAGCACGACCGTAGATGAAGCCAGCGGTCGGGAAGTCAGGACCGGTGATGTGCTTCCGGATCTCTTCGTTGTCAATATCCGGGTTATCGACCATCGCGACAATGGCGGCCGACACTTCGCGCAGGTTGTGCGGCGGAATGTTCGTCGCCATACCCACCGCGATTCCGGTACTGCCGTTAACCAACAGGTTCGGCAACCGGCTTGGTAGCACCTTCGGCTCTTCGCGTGTGTCGTCGAAGTTGGCGCCGAAATCCACCGTGCCGCGGTCGATGTCGGCCAACATCTCCATCGCGATCTTCGTCAGGCGAACTTCGGTGTAGCGATAGGCGGCTGCGTTGTCGCCGTCGATGCTACCAAAGTTTCCTTGGCCATCAACCAACGGATAGCGCAACGAAAATTCTTGAACCATACGCACGACCGCGTCATACACACTACTGTCGCCGTGGGGGTGATATCGGCCGAGCACATCGCCCACGACCGTCGCAGATTTACGGTACGGACGACCGGCGGTCAGTCCCGCTTCGTTCATCGCGTACAGCACGCGCCGGTGCACGGGCTTCAAGCCGTCGCGCACATCGGGCAGCGCACGCGAGACGATCACGCTCATCGAGTAGTTGATGAACGATTCCTTGATTTCCTCGTCGATCATGCGAGGCAGAATGCGCTCGCGGGGCCCAGGACCAGTCATGCGTAAATAGGGATAACGTGACCGACGCCGGCCGCATGTGCGACACGACGTCGGGAATGCAAACTACAGAACGAAAAAACCGTTGGCTCGTGCGCCGAAGCGCTGTGCGTCATGCCACTGACGCAGCTCGAATACCGTCAACCCCAGGAGCGCGCGATTACCAGCAGCAACCACGTGTTGCCGACGCGATGGAAAATGTAGGTACCACCACCGTTGCTCGTCGACAACGCGCTCGCGTCGCGACGTTCAATGGGACGATGCACCGTGACCACCGCATACTCTTTCCATAACATCGCTGCCGACACACGCGTGTACGCCATCACAGACGCACTGTCGCTCTCCGCGAGCGTGCTCCAATACTTACTCCGCATTTGCGACAAGCCGCGCTCGCCGTACACGAGATTGGTGCGCTTGCCACGAAACGATGGCAGATCGAATGCGGTCACTGACGGCAACACATACGCCGCAGTATCGCCACGCGCATTCACAAGGCAGCGACCACTCCCTGCTTCGGTCACTTGTTCGGTCAGCCCCGCGGCAATCGCTTCACGATTCGCTTTGCCACTCCAGAC
>JANNWU010000407.1:0-26372 GCA_031408755.1 Gemmatimonadaceae bacterium
GTCTCGAGCAACAGACATGTCCCATGACAAACGAGCGCGGTCACCTTCCCTGCCTCATAAAAACTGGCGACGAGTGCCTGCAGGTCAGCGTTGCCGCGGAACGTCACCATTGGCGACTGACCGCCGGTGACAAAAATTGCGTCATACGCATTCACGTCAACGATTTTGATGGATGGCGTGTCGTTCAACAGCGCCATGTGCGATGGCGACAGCTTGAAGCCAAGTGAGATCAAGTCGTGCGCAGAGTAGCCGCTGGCGTCCTGCGGATCGGAGTAGCTGTCGCCTTGCAACGCGCCACCGCTCGGGCTTCGAATTTCTACATCGTAGCCGGCTTCGGTAAATGCCCAGTACGGATGAGTGACCTCGGCCCACCAGAATCCGATCGGCCACTTCGTTGTGGGCGAGACGGCGGGGTTTGCGGCGATGAGCAGTATGCGTTTGCGGCGTGTAGCGTTCGCGACATTAATGTTTGCAGTCATTCGGAGCGTCTCCAAAAGAGGGATAGAGAGAGGCTACGCTCTAACGGGATGCTTGGATAGCATGCACTTTTTGGGATGATACTTACCCAAACGAGAGTGCAATGCCCGAGTTCGTTTTTGATGGCGTGGTGTTTCAAAGCCCAGTGGAGCTCGCGTTGTACGCAATTGGCGGCAAGTGGAAAATGCCGATTGTGTGGCGGCTGCAGCAGCGAACGTGGCGCTACAACGAACTGCACCGCGATTTAAAGCGCGTCTCGCACAAGATGCTCACGCAGCAGCTGCGCGAACTTGAAGGCGCTGGATTACTCACACGCACCGTGCATCCAGTGGTACCGCCGCACGTTGACTACGACATCACGCCGCTTGGGTTGACTGCGATTCCGGCGATTGAAGCGTTGCGCAGTTGGGGCATATCGTATCGCGCCGCGCAGCCGACAGACGGGTAGCAAGACGGTCGCAATGTTTCATGCCCGCCGCGCGCACAACCGTTGAGTGTAAGCGCGACATTCATTGCCTAGCGCGGAGCATCAGGCGGAGGTGGTGGCGGCCGTCGGAACGGGTCGTGGAGCTTGCGAGTCTGCTCGGCCAGCCGCTGCCGCTGCGCCTCATCAAGCATTGGTGCCAATGTGATACTCATTGAGTCGACCGCGATGCGTAGTTCCGCGCGTGCGGCATCGATGACACGCCGATTCACTCGCGCGGTCGCTTCGAGCACTGGGCCGACAGTCGCGTCTTGATCGGCACGCAGTTGAAGGATCTCCTTCATGTGCATCACGAATCCAGGCTGCCGCGCGCCTGGCGTACCGGGGCCAACGCGTGCGTCCGGTCCACCACGCGATCGCTGAATCGCACCTTGTCCCATAACGCCCAGCGCAACACCAAGCGCCAGCGTGCTGAGAAGGATCACGGAGGACTTCACTTCGAGGTTCATGAGCTATCTCCCCCAGGCGCTAATGCCGCCGTCAAATTCGTACGAACTGCCATCGGCGCTGCTGACCGACGCGGGTGTGATGCCAAGCACACGATCGAGCATCGATTGCGACTGCGCACGCGTATCAAGCACGTTCACCGTCGCCAGCAACATGGCGGCGGCAAGCGCCAGCGGACCAACACGCCAGAACCGCGATTGCAACACATCGGCGAATCGCGGTTGCGTCGCAAGTCGTGACATCACGCGATCGGTAAACCCGGCATCAAACTGCACCGGTTCCGTCATCGCACGATATCGCGCCAACTGTGCCTCGATCTCTTGCTCGTCGTCACGCATGTTCTTCCCCGGTGATGTATGGCGCCAGCACGCGCTTGAGTTCAACTAGTCCCCGTGCCAGTCGACTCATGACCGTGCCAGGCGGCAACTGCAATGCATCTGCTGTTTCATTCGTTGATAGTTCCTCAAGCAGTCGAAGCACAACAACTTGGCGGTGCGTTTCGCCCAACTGTGCCACCGCCCAGCGCACCTTGTCTCGCCGTTCCACACCCTCTGCATCGTACGCTTCGACCGGCGGTTCAGCCATCGCAGTTGGCGATTCATCGCGGCTCACAAGGCGCAACTGCGCGCGCTTTCGCTGCTTGAGCGCATTCAGCGACAGGTTCATTGCGATGCGGCACAGATACGTACTGAGCGACGCGTCGCCGCGAAAACTGTCGAGCGAATTGTGGAAACGAATGAATGTCTCCTGCCCCACGTCGTCGGCATCGGCACCTGTACCCAGCATACTGATCACGACGGACGCCACCGTGCACTGGTATCGCTCCACCAGCACCCGAAACGCCAGCGCTTCACCTGAGCGCGCGCGCCGAAGGAGTTCCTCGTCAGGCGGAACAAATGTCATCGTGCATTGTTCGCTTCATCCCATTCAGACAACCGTTCGCGCCACTTCATTCCACCGCTCCGTATGCTGAGGCGAACGCCGCATGGAATGACTCGCGGACTTCGGCTGTCCAAAGCTGCGACTCCTTAGAGAACTTGGAGCTTCCGTGTCACACCGGACCATCATCACCATTCGCCGTATCGCCCTCGCGATGAGCAGTATCGTGACCGTGGCGTGTGCGGGCAAGATGAGCCCCGCCGAGCCAGCATCGAACGCGGCGATCATCGCATCGACGGAGCCTGCGATGCAGACAGCGAAGTGGGGAACAAACGTGTCGGTATCATTCGCAAATGGCATGATGCGCTATCGATCAAACGGCGTGCCAAATCACCCGCGGCAGACGGAGTACGCGCTGCCGCGACCCGGTACGCCGCCCGGGCGACTCTCTGAAGCAACTGCCTACGCGAGTGCTGACCCGACGCGCGAGCAGAGCTACGACTTTCAGATTCCGCTGACGCCAACCAAGGCCGCACAGTCCACGCCGACGAATCTGGGGACCATCGGTGTGATGATCTCTGGCGCAGCGTTGTTCAATCCGTACGAAGGCGATGGTACAACTGTCGCTATGTCGTCGAACTTCACGGTGCCAAACGCTGCTGGAAAGCGCATTGCGTTTCTTGATAATTGCAATGGTCACCCAACGCCGATGGGCGACTACCACTACCATGCGCTACCGCCGTGCGTGACATCAATGGTTGATGTCGTTGGTGGTCCGTCGCACATCATTGGCGTCGCGTTTGACGGCTATCCCATCTACGGCGATCGCGACATAAGCGGCGCGCAGATCACCGCGTCGCAACTCGATAAGTGCGGCGGGATGACAAGTCCGACACCAGAATTCCCGAGTGGCGTCTATCACTACGTGTTGCTGAGCAGTGCCGACGCGACCTCGTCGATACGGTGTTTCACGGGCAACGTGACAATGGCTCGGCGACGCATGCCAGGGATGATGCATCCATAATAGGCTTCTTGGTGCGTACATGCTGCAGCAGTTTGCGATTCGTTGTGATCGTACGCACTGGTAGGTCGGAAGCAGCGTCTCGGGCAATGGCAAATCAGTTGCAGCAGCCCGAACGCGAAACTCCCTCAGCGAAAGCACGTGCCGATGCGTGACGGTACATTTGCGCAGAGACCATTTCGCGTTGTACCAGCAACACCACGGCGACGCTCACACGCAGGACGCGCACGAGTATCTGCTGGAATGCCGCTTACTGCGTCGTGCGTCAACCGGAGCGAGCATGGAGCGCGCCAGCAAGGTGATGGGCGATGGTTGCTTGACGTGCGACATCGCGATACGCTGCATACGGAATATGCGGGCATCGTCGGCGCGTCAAACCGGTGGGTCACGCTGCGTGCGTTGCGAGTCTTCGAGTGTTGTAACTCGTAGCGCGTGTTTGCATCATATTTGTTCCCGCACCATCTCGCAACGCGACGCCAACCAGTGGTAGGAGATTTCGCATGAAAGCCGCAGAGCGCTCTAACTTGATCGCAACGCTCCATGATCGGTTCGTCAAGAATACGCGCCGACACATTGGAATCACGTGGAGCGATGTTGAGGCGCGGCTCACGGAGCACCCGAAGCAACTTGACGTACTGTTTGCGATGGAACAGAGCGGTGGCGAGCCCGATGTGATTGAACGCGACAAAAAGACCGGCGAGATGGTGTTTTACGACTGTTCAGCAGAGACACCCGCTGGTCGGCGCAGCATCTGTTACGACCGGAAAGCGCTCGCGGCCAGAAAGGAGAACAAACCGGCTGGTAACGCGGAGGAAATGGCGGCGACTATTGGCATCGAGATGCTCACAGAAGCCGAGTATCGCGCGTTGCAGACGTTGGGTGAATTTGATCGAAAGACATCCAGTTGGGTTCGCACGCCCGACGCGATGCGAGCGCTCGGCGGCGGTCTCTTTTGCGATCGTCGTTACGACCAGGTGTTTGTGTATCACAATGGCGTGGAGTCGTACTATGCGGGGCGCGGGTTTCGGGGGCGGGTGACGATATAGCTAGGCGGGACGGAGGAATATTTGCTGGCTGAAATTCGTTCGATGGCTGAAAGTCGCCTGCTTGAAAAGCAGTTTTTGACGCGATTTACTCAACGCGGTCGACTGCTCGCACCGTCTGCGGATGGCTGGCTAGAATCTGGTCGCGTGCTCCGTACGCTCGTGGAGGAAGAAGGGATCGAACTCGCGCGGGTTTCCAATGCATTTGGAAATGACGTGCTCTTAGCCGTGACTTGCCGCGAACACGGCGTCTGCGTAGTCACGGAGAATGTGCGCAACTTCACTCGGATTCGGCGACACTTGCGATTCGAATTCGCTGCGCCGTGGCTGAATGCAAGTTGATGGAGGGCGTCGAGTGCCAAGTTTAGAGCAATTACCAATTGACTCGCGCGCGGAATGGCGCGCATGGCTTGCGCAGCATCATGCACAACGTGCGAGTCTGTGGGTCGTCACGTGGAAGAAGGGGCGCGGGCCTCATGTTCCCTACGGTAACTTGCGCGATGAAGCACTGTGCTTCGGCTGGATCGACAGTCGACCAGCGAAACTGGATTCGGATCGGTCAATGCTGCTGATGAGCCCACGCAAAACAGGCAGTGGTTGGTCGGCGGTCAACAAAGCTCGGATAGTGGCGCTTGAAGCAGAAGGCGCAATCGCCGCACCGGGGTTTGCGAAGATCGATGCGGCGAAGCGCGATGGCAGTTGGGCGGCTCTCGATCAGGCACATGCGTTGATCATCCCGGATGATCTCGCCGCGGCATTCACACACCATCCAAATGCCGCAGAACAATTCGCAGCCTTTTCGCCATCGGCGCGACGTGGAATTCTTGAATGGATCGGGGCGGCGAAGCGCGCGAGTACGCGGTTGCAGCGAATTACGGAGACTGCAACGCGAGCGTCGCGAGGAGAGCGAGCACATTTTCCGGCGAAGCGCTTGCCAGCATAGGGAGTCAGGAGATCATGACGACCGCAGTCGGCAAGTGATTTCGACGAAGATTCGGTTACGCATTCGATTCCGGCAGACGCAAGCTCGGATGCGTACCCAGTGCAACAGGCGCCTATCTGCACTCATTGCTTCCTCTACTGCATCGGCACACGCACGTTCACTGCCGGAATGTTCGCCAACGCAAGCCCGGCGACTTTCGCACCAATATCATTGCCCGCTGTAATGTCAAATCGAAAGTGCAGCCCAGCGTAAATCCGTGAGATGCCAGCCTCCGCAATCTTGGCGTCCATCACGGCCTTCGACGAAGGAAATAGTCCCGACAGCACCGCGCCTGCCGCGCCAGAGATACAACTGTGTGCGGAAGGATACGCCGGAAAATTCGGGCGACCGACCGGCGTTGTGATCGTTGGATCAGACTGAAACGGACGGATGTACCAATACGCGTACTTTGCGTCCCAACAGCTAATCGTCGCATCCATCATCGCCATCTGCAGCACTGCGTACACACGCGCTGTCTGCCGCTCGTTGTATTGCACCGCCGTCGTCAGACCGGTTGCCACTTCGGTGAAGTGTCCGATGGGTCCGGAAGGCCCCGACGCAAATTGCCAGAACTGCGCTTGCGTGAGCTGGTCTGCGGTGCGGCCCGCCGCCAATGTGCGCACTTCCGCCAATGCCGTCGCGAACGCGTCAGATGTTACCAGCGGTGGCGCGACGGGACGGAATTGGTCGCCCGATGTGAGGAACCATCCTTTTGAAAGCCCCCACAACGGTGCAACGGGCTGCGCTGGTGGCGCCGCATTCGTCCAATTGCTCGGACCAGTCGGGATTGTTCCGGTCCAAATTGCAGCCGTACGATCGTTCGCAGCGCGTACCAATACCTCGGCGGCGACTGCACTGCCGATCGCTTCACCGGCGGCGAAATCGTACGCTGATTCGCCCGCGACCGTCGCAAAGTATGCGCGATCCGCAACGATTTGCGACGTGACTGCGGTGTCTTCTGCCGGATACAATGCTCGCAGCACCGCCGCCGAAGCGCCCGCGACGGCGCCGGCTTCCGACGGTTTCCGTCCAGACGTATTTGGCGCCGCGCCTGCGCTCACAGCGGCGTTGTACTCGGCCACTGCAACCAGTGCAAAATTGCGGGCGACGCGCAACGGGCTGCCTACCTCCCGACGACCGATGATTGCGCGTGTCGCACGCATCCAGCGGTCGGATGCTGTCGTTTCTCCCGGCGACAGCGCGCGTCCCTCCGCAGACATTGGCGGCTCTGAGAGTTGGTTGGTACACGCCATACACATCACAACTGCCGTGACCGCGAGTACGATTCGATGATGCATTGGATTCCTCTGCTTTGTGTGCACGCTGTTGGTGTCTGGTGGCTCCGTCGAGCCCTGTCACCGCCTCCTGCGCCAGTCGTCGCGAAATCGAGCCACACCACTCGTGCCTGAGCCGGGCGCGGTGACGGAATGGCTGCGACTCGCCGCCGAAGGTGACGCTGCGGCGTTCGACTCGGCGTTCGCGCTGGTGTACGAGGAATTGCGGGTGTTAGCACACGCGCAGTTACGACGCGAAGTAGACGGGCACACGCTTGAGACCGGTGCACTCGTCCACGAAGCGTATCTGCGGCTCAGCAACGGTGCGCGCAGTACGTTTGATGATCGCTCGCACTTTCTTGCGATTGCGTCACACGCAATGCGTCGCGTGCTGGTTGAGCATGCTCGACGGACGCACGCCGTCAAACGTGGTGGCGCCGCGGTACCACTCTCGCTTAACGCCGAACAGCTCCAGCTTGGACGAGATGACCGCGCCACATCACTCGTCGATCTCGATGAAGCGCTGAGCAAACTTGCGTTGTTACATGAACGACAGGCGAAAGTGATCGAATGCCGTTTCTTTGGTGGATTGAATGAAGAAGAGACATCCGTCGCGCTTGGCATCGGTTTACGAACCGTGAAGCGTGATTGGGCGAGCGCGCGCAGTTGGCTATATCGCGAATTGCATGGGGATGAAGGATGAACAACGACGCAGAGGACGCCGACTCGGTCTCGCGCGAGCGCTACGCACGTGTTTCTGCGCTGTTCGACGCGGCACTCGATGTTTCTGACCGCGAGCGCGACGCATTTCTGAACGATGCGACGCGCAGTGATCCGACTTTAGCGCCTGACGTACGCTTGTTGCTGCTGGCACACGCGCGCCTTGATGGTTTCCTTGAACGCACCGCGTCTTCCGACAGCATGATTACGCCGTTGCAGTTGGCGCTCGCTGATCGCTACGTCATTCGTGAGCGGATTGCGGTCGGTGGTATGGCAACGGTGTATCGCGCGGACGATGTGAAGCACGGGCGCCAAGTGGCCATCAAGGTGCTCGCGCTCGATGCAATTCCATCAGACAGCACGCGCGCGATGCCGCAGCGCTTTCTCGACGAAATCCGAGTCACCGCCGGTCTACAGCACGCGAACGTGATGCCGCTCTTCGACTCCGGGGCCGCCGGTACGCTACTCTACTACGTGATGCCCTTTGTCGATGGTGCAACGTTGAGGCAGGAGATGCGTCGCAGCGGGCCAATGTCGCTTGACGACGCGCTGCGCATGACGCGCGGCGTCGCATCGGCGCTTGAACACGCCCATGCGGCCGGTGTGATACATCGCGATCTCAAACCAGAAAATATTCTGGTGCGTGACGGGCAACCGCTGGTCTGCGATTTTGGCATCGCGCTGGCGACAGCGGCGATCGACTCTATACGACACACGCAGTCCGGCATGCTGATTGGCACGCCGCAATACATGTCGCCTGAGCAGGCCTCCGGCGCGACAGTCATCGACGCGCGCACCGATCTTTATTCGCTCGCGGTCATGCTCTATGAGATGCTGGTTGGCGATCCGCCACATGTCGCAAGTACAACGCACGGAGTTTTGTCGAAGGTACGCGCCGAGCAGCCAACGCCAGTGAGTGTGCTTCGAACGAATATTCCAGTCGCGATATCACGAGTCATCGACCGCGCTTTGTCAAAACTACCAGCAGACCGCTACGAGTCCGTGCATGCATTTCAGTTGGCGCTTGACCACGCGAGTCAGGCCACCGTAGCAAGCACACCAGCCGTGCCACGTGCGCGCCGGTGGTGGTCGCCGCTTGCAGTGGCGGGCGGGCTCGCGGCACTGCTTGCGATCGCGGCATTCGTGATTCGACAGCGCACCGTATCGGCGGCATCAGCACGCGCAATGCGTTTTGTCGTGACACCTATTGCCGACGCGGCGATCGGTCGTGAACCAACCATCACACCCGATGGCTCGGCAATCGTGTACGCGGGTTCAGCAGCGTCAGGCCGTCAATTATTCGTGCGACGCGTTGATGAACTCGCAGCGCGTATGTTGCCGGGCACCAACGGTGCGCTGAGTACGTGGGTGTCGCCAAACGGGACGCGGATCGCCTTCACGTCAACCGATGATCAGTTGAATGTCATCGACATGGACGGGCGCAACAAGCGAGCGATCATTGGCGTATTTCGATACAGCGATGCGGCGTGGTTAAACGACAGCGTGCTGGTGTTCGATAGTTTCGGGCAGCAAGGTTTATCGTGGGTTTTGGCATCCGGCGGTGCGGCGCACCCGCTTACACAACTTGACTCGCTGCGCCACGATACCATGCACCAGACTCCAATTGCGATTGGTGATGGCCGCAGTATTGTTTTCGTCGCAGCACACAACAAGTCAGGGCCGAGTATGAACGTGGGTGATATCGCACTCGTGCGCTTCACGCCAGGTGCGCTGCAGTCGGTTGCGTACAAACCACTGGGCTTGCAAGGGTCGCAACCATTTGCCTATGTGGACGGATGGTTGCTGTACGTGAGTGTCGGCGGACGAACGTTGCTCGCGGCTCGGCTCGACCCAGTATCCGGTGTAATCACCGGCGCGCCGATCGTCGTGTTGGAGCAGGAGGGCGGCGGAATTGAGAGCGTAAAGCTCGCGACCAACGGCACGCTGCTCTACGCACGTCGCGTGCAACCAAAGAACGCGCCGGTGCTTGTTGACAGCACGGGTGTTGCGACGCCCGTAATGAAAGGACTCAGTGGTAGCTTTATGAATCCACGCGTGTCGCCCGACGGTCGGCGGATCGCAGTTCAGGGGTTGAGCCCTGAGGGCAATGATGCATGGCTATTTGACATTGCGACTGGCACACGAACACGTTTGACCACGTCGGGGATGGTAGTCGGCCCCGCATGGATAGCCGACGGCCAAAGTGTCGTGTACACATCAACGCGCGATGGACACGATGCACTGTGGATGAGTGCCGTGGATGGCACGAGCGAAGCGGTGCGTGTGACTGCCGCATCGGGGTCATTTGCCGCAAGCCCAGCGTCATCCGGCAGCGTGCTGCTCTTTCAGCGACGTCTGAACGGCGCATGGAGCATCTGGCAGGCGCCGTTTACGCCATCGCAGTTACCGCGCCCAATCGTGCAAGGAAATTTTGATGCGTTCATGCCATCGCTCTCCCCAAATGGACAGTGGTTGACGTATGCATCGAGCGAATCGGGTCGATACGAAATTTATCTCCGCTCATTTGTGCAACCGGGAGCGGCGCTGCAAGTGTCGGTGGATGGTGGAACGGAGCCGATGTGGTCGCCAGATGGAACGCAGATCTATTTTCGCAGCGATCGGAAAATGATGGCCGCCAGGATTGTTCAAGGCGCGTCACCCGCGGTGAATCAACGTCGCGTACTGTTCGTTGATATGTTCGACGGTGATATGCCAATGCCTCATCGCAACTACGATGTCACGCCAGACGGTAAACGGTTCGTGATGATCGCGCCGACGGAAGATGCGGCGCCGGAAACAATTGTCGTGCTGAACTGGACGACCGAAATGCGCCAGAAAATCGCCGCTTCGCGTGGGCGATAAACGCAGCGCCACGAATGATCAACGCGCTGTTCGCTTGTCGCTTAGAGCCGTGGCGATTGCAATACCACACCGCGAAATACACGTCGATACTCTCGCGGTGATGTTCCGGCAATGCGGGTGAAGTGTGCACGCAATGACTCAGGCGATCCCATGCCAACTTGGGTGGCGATCTGAGAGATTGGCAAATCGGTTGTCTCGAGCAGTTGGCGTGCGGCTTGCACGCGTTGCTCAAGCAACCAGTGCAACGGCGCAACACCCATTTCGCTCTTGAAACGACGATTGAAATGGCGAATACTTGTGCAGGCGTGACTGGCCATTTGCAACACCGTAATCGGCTGGTGGAGCTGCTCACGCACCCAGGTGCACGTGCGAGCTAGTCCGCTGTCCGACGGCGAGAATGCGGCGCTCTCAATGAACTGCGCTTGACCGCCGCTTCGATGCGGAGCCACCACAAGATTTCGCGCAATAGTGTTTGCGACTAACGCACCATGATCCTGACGCACGACATGGAGGCAGAGATCGATTCCAGCGGCCATGCCCGCCGATGTGAGAATGTTGCCGTCGTCAACAAACAACACGCGCGGATCCACGCGGATGCGCGGATAGCGTGAGGCGAGCGCGGAGGTGTGAGCCCAGTGCGTCGTCGCAGCGCGGTCGTCGAGCAGTCGAGCAGCGGCAAGAACGAATGCGCCTGTGCAAATCGACATCAGACGCACACCGCGGTCTGCGGCACTGCGCAGCGCCTGCAACGCGCACTCAGGAATTGGTGCATCAACATCAGCGAGGCCCGGCACGATCACGGTGCTCGCCTGCTGCAACGCGTCTAGCGCGTACGGCACACCAATAGGAATTCCACCGGCCATCAACACCAGACCCGGTACCGGTGTGCAGAACAGCGCACGGTAGCGCACTGCACCCTGTACCGGCTGCTGGTCACCGAAGATCTGACCGGCGATGACCAGGTCAAATGGCACCACACCAGGCAGTATGAGCACGCCTACGATGCGCGGCGGGAATGCCTCTGAAGATGTCGGGAGCATGGCCGAAAGCTAGCGATACTCGGCCGTTCAGCCCATCACGGTCATCGACAATTCATGTGAGCATTCGTACATCGGCGGAGCACATCGCTTCACCTCACTGGCGGAACGCACTTTCTCACAGCATCACGGCACCGCAGTTCCTCAATACTTGGAGCCATCTATGTCTCGCGGTACGCGCATTAATCTCGTCGTTGCTCTATTCACCGTCGCGTGTACGAATGCATCAACGAGTCGCCAGTCTGTTGCCGATTCATCACTGAAGAGGGTCACCATCGACTCATCAGAACATGCGCGCACAATCGAAGCGCTCAAGCCGCCGAAACGACAGCGGCCGGTTGTCGCAATTCTTGCAGCAAACATCGGCACGGAGACCACGGACTTCCTCGTTCCGCACGGCGTACTCAGCCGAGCCGACGTCGCTGATGTTTGGGCGCTCGCCATGCAGCCTGGACATGTAGCGCTGCATCCTGCGTTGACAATTGAGCCGCGCGCCACCATCGCGCAATTTGATTCACAATTCCCTGACGGAAGTGACTACGTCATTGTACCGGCAATGCACATGCCACATGATTCCGCGGTGCTCGCGTGGGTCGTCTCACAGCAGCAGAAGGGCGTGATCATTGTTGGCGTGTGCTCCGGCGCTCGCATTCTTTCTAACGCCGGATTGCTCCGCAATCGCGCCGCGACGGGTCACTGGTACGACATCGATTGGCTCCAAAAACAGAACCCTTCTATGCGGTGGGTGCGCGATCGCCGATACGTTGTCGACAGGGGTGTCGCGACAACGACCGGAGTGAGCGCATCTGTCCCGATATCGCTCGCGCTGGTAGAAGCGATTGCCGGCCGCGCTGCAGCGACCACAGTCGCGCACGATCTGGGATTGAACACGTGGGACGAGTCACACGACAGTGATGTGTTTCAGCGTCGTTGGTTTCTCTATCGCAACGTGGCGCGTAACTGGATGACCTTCTGGGGCAAAACGACTGTCGGCATCTTGCTCGAGAATGGCGTTGATGACGTGGCACTGGCGCTCACCGCCGATCCGTATGCGCGCAGCTACCGATCACGCGTTGTCGCCATCGCGCCAAACGCATCGGCCATCCGGACTCGGAGCGGACTCGTTGTTGTGCCGGATCGTGTGGCCTCCGTACCCGGCACCGATCTGACGCTCGTGCGCGTGGCGGCCGGTGCCCCCGCACGCGCACTCGATTCAGCGCTGGCAGGAATTACGAAAAAATACGGACTGCGGACGGCAGCATTAGTCGCACTGCAGCTTGAATACGTCCAACAGGCCTCGCAGTCGAATCGATGACGCATCGCGTCGAACTTCTGCTCGTCCTGCTCCCGCCCTGCGCCGATTCTGCACCATGAGGTCCGGAAGCGGCGCGCACTCCGACCGTCGCACTTGTACGCTCCTCGTCTTACCAACTACGAGGAATAATGCGTCACATTGCATACGCCACTTGCCTTCTTGCACTTGTGCTCGGATGTCGGCCTAGCGCGCAGTCTGCACCGGCCGCGAAGTCTGCGTCGCCAGCGGACGGGAAAATTCCAATCACGACTCGATCAAACGAAGCGCGCGCGATCTATTTGCGTGGTCGCACGCGCAACGAGAATCTTCAACCGCATGAAGCACACGCACTCTTCAAACAGGCTGTTGCCATCGACCCGTCATTCGCACTCGGCGAGTACGCGCTCGCGACAACGTCGCCTACGGCAAAGGATGGCGCGGAGCATTTGCAGAAGGCGCTCGCGTTGGCGGGCAATGCGTCACATGGCGAACGGCTGCTGATGCTCGGGCTGCAAGCGCGCACGCAGGGCGACCCGGATCGTGCTCGACAGTTTGCAGAGTCGCTCGTGGTGAGCTACCCGCAGGACGAGCGTGCGCATTGGACGTTGGGCAACGCCTGCGCCGCACAGCAACTCTTCGAGCGTGCGATCGACGAGTTCAATGCCGCGATAGCAATCAATCGGCAGTATGCGCTTGCGTACAATCAGCTCGGCTACGCCTTTCGCTCCGCAAATCAGATGCCTGCCGCCGAGAGAATATTTCGACGATACATCGCGCTCGTCCCAGACGATCCCAATCCGTATGACTCGTACGCCGAGTTGCTGATGAAGCTCGGTCGCTTCGACGAGAGTATTGCGCAGTATCGAAAAGCGCTGTCGATTGATAAGCACTTCACCGGCTCATTCGTCGGCATCGCGGCAAATGAGATGCTCGCCGGCCGATACGACGCGGCGGTGGCTGAAACAGAGCGCTATTTCTCCGTGGCGCGTGACGATCGCGAGCGGCGCGCTGCACTCCACGCCCAGGTATTGATTTATGTTGACCAAGGCGCAACCGATAAAGCACTTCTCGCGATGGAACGGCGTATCGCCATCGCGCGCGCAATCGGCGACACCGTGAACATGTCAGGCGACGGAGTGATCATCGCCGACATTCTGCTCGAGGCGGGGCGCACCGTCGAAGCGCGCACCCAATTCGCGGAGGCGCACACTCTGCTCGCGACATCGAGCGCATCTGCCGATCAGAAACGGGATGATGCGCTGGGCGCTCGCTACGACGCAGCCAGAGTGGCCTTGGCGACCGGCAACCTCGCACTCGCCCGAACTGAAGCCAGCGCATATCTGACCGGTGCAACTGAGCGTCGCAACGACGCCCGAGTGCGACAGGCACACGAACTCAATGGCATCGTATCACTTGCGTCGAAGCAGTATGATGAAAGTCTCACCGAACTCGCGTTGGCCGATCAGCAGAATCCCGCGGTGTTGTACGCGAAGGCACGTGCCTATGCCGGACAAGGAGCGGCAGCGAAGGCGAAAGAGCTCACAGCACAAGCGCAGCACATGAACATTCTGCCGACGTTCTCGTATGTCTTCACTCGCGCGTCGCTTGCAGCCTCCACTCGGTCGGCGACATCTGGAAGTGTTGGCGGAAAACCGCGTTGAAGCGACGCAAACTCTGAAACCCACTCTCGTATGCGACATGCGAGATCGACAGGCGCGCATCGGCAAGCAGTGTGGTCGCGTCACGCAGCCGCTGTGCGAGTGCAAGGCTAAACGGTGTCACGCCAGCCTCGCGCTTGAGCGAGCGTCGCAGGTGTCGATCGCTCATGCCGAGCGCGAGTGCGAGCGATCGGACCGTTTGTCCGTTCAGCGCGCCACCGGAAATTTGTGTGACTGCCCGTTTGGCGAGATTCGGCACGGCGTCGAGTGGCGACTCACCGGACGCGAGCTCCGGTCGACAGCGTCGGCATGCGCGGTAACCCGAGTCTTCAGCTGCCACACGCGAGAGAAAGAATCGGCGGTTCTCCCGTTTCGCGAGGCGAGACGGGCAGACTGGGCGGCAGTAGATGCGTGTTGATGTGATTGCCACGTAGAAGACGCCGTCAAACGCTGGATCACGCCTATCAACGGCAACGTGCCAATCGGCGTCTTCTGTGGGAGGCGTCATGGATGGAAGGTATCGTCGTTTCTCAAAGTGACACGTCGGAAACGGACCTCGACAACGGATCTATTACGACGGACTCGCGTTCATAGGCGCCACACAATCCCATCATCTCAAAATGATATGAGATTGACGAATAGCCAACAACGCATATTTGCGCTCTACGATGCCTAAACCCGACTCAGCAATCGCGTCACTGCAGAATGCATTTCGGCCGCATCTGCGACGTTACTCCGCGCCTCTTGCTCCAATGCAGCGCGTATTCCCTGCAGTTGCACGTCAGTCAGATGCTCGATCCCGATAAACTCATTCCGCGCCGCATCGGTGGCGCGAATCAACTCATCGAGCTTCGCCTGCAGCGCGGCGGCGTCACGATTCTGGCTATTCTGGATCACGAACACCATCAGAAATGTGATGATCGTTGTTGAGGTATTGATCACGAGTTGCCACGTATCCGAATAGGCGAAGACTGGACCCGTCACGCCCCACAGAATAATGACCGCTAACGCAACGATAAAACTTTTCGGTTGTCCCGCAAATGCCGAGGTGCGCGATGCGATACGGGTGAATATCTGGTCGAGCATGGGTGGACTCATTGAAAAGGTGACGTAGCGATGCGCACCGTGATTACGAAGAAAACGCGAAACGACAACAAATCGTCTGTCTGTGAAGGTATGTGAGGGATGGGTCGATGGTGAGCTGCTGACGGAAGCACGGGCGAAGGTCGCAGCCGCGCCGAGCCACTAGGTTCCCCTTGTCTCGTTGGCGTGCTCCCGACGACACCTAGATTTCACGTTTGCTTGACGGTGCGGTTGCATCAATGATCCAACAATGGAGCTATTAATGCGCTTATTCCTCCGCTTGGGAGTTCGCTGGGTATTTACGGTTTGTATGCTCGCCGTTGCGGGCTGCCGAACAACCGATCGCGCAGCGGGCGCGGCGCAGATGACACGCGAGCCGTTTGGTCGCGCGCCAGACGGAGACTCCGTCGATGTTTTCACGTTGACGAACACACACGGCGTACAACTGCGCGCCATGTCGTACGGCGCGATCATCTTGTCGCTCAAAGTGCCCGATCGTAAGGGGGCGCTCGGCGATGTCGTTCTCGGCTACGATTCGCTGGCAGGTTACGTCGCATCGTCGCCGTACTTTGGTGCGGTTGTTGGTCGGTACGGCAATCGTATTGCAAACGGAAGATTCACGTTAAACGGGACACGGTACTCGCTGGCGCGGAACAACGGCCCCAATGCGTTACATGGCGGCCTTCGTGGCTTTGACAAAGTGGTGTGGCGCAGCGATACGGCGCGCACAGCACAGGGAAACAGTGTGACGTTTCGCCATGTGAGCAAGGACGGTGACGAGGGATATCCCGGCACGCTGATCGTAGCAGTGACGTACACACTGACCGATGCCAATGAGGTGCTAATTGCGTACGAGGCTCGCACCGACAAGGCAACACCGGTGAACCTTACGCAGCACTCGTACTTCAATTTGTCCGGTACGGGCAACATCCTTGGCCATACGCTCACGCTGATGGCTGATCGCTACACCCCTGTCGATTCAACGTTGATCCCGACCGGCGAGCTCGCGACTGTGTTGGGCACACCATTTGACTTCACAAGCGCACACGTGATTGGCGAACGCATTGGCGTGGAGCATCCACAGCTACGCTTTGGTGGTGGGTACGATCACAATTACGTGTTATCGCGCGCGGATACCGGCTTAGCACTGGCCGCGGTGCTGCATGATCCGAGCAGCGGGCGCACGCTGGAAGTACGCACGACGGAACCCGGTGTTCAGTTTTACTCTGGCAATTTCCTTGACGGTACGCTGACGGGGAAACGTGGCGTGACATACCAGCACCGCACGGGACTGTGTCTGGAAACGCAGCACTTTCCAGACTCGCCGAATCATGCGTCGTTCCCGACAACGATTCTGCTGCCTGGCGAAACGTATCGTTCTCGAACGATGTGGACGTTTGCCGCGAGGTAAGGCAAAGACCTCAAGAACAACGCCAATCGCAATCACTATGCGTCACGCTTTTTCAACGCGTCGCTGCAAATCGCTGACCGTAGCGACTCATGCGTAGAACCGCGTCCGGATTGGGTAACGCGATCAACGCCCGAATAGGCGCCGCTTTGTCTGCAGTGCGCGCGTAGTACGCCTCCGTAATCCGAAACCCAACGAAGTAACGCAAGTCAGGTGCACCGTGATTGTTCGGGTTGGAATAGCTGCACAACCAATGGGCAGACGACTCCTTTTCGAGCGCTCGTGACGCTACCGTTTGCGTGGCGACGGCGTCTTCTTCGCTACCGACTTTGTCTGCTTTGATGACGGATTGGGCAGCTTTGGCGTCGCATCATCCTGCGTTTCGAATGCACCCCACTCGCGGACCTTCACTCCACGCTTCGGCCCCTCTCGCGCCTTCTCTTCCGCAGTCGGACGCGCTGCGGGACGTTTGCGCGGAGACGCTCCCTTGTCGGCCTTCCCACCTCGCATCGCGACTCCATTTGGCTTGCGGTTTGAACTGTATCGTGTCGAGCATCCGAGCCACACAGCTGATGCTGCGCCAGAGTCGAGCGCGCCTGTGTCCGCCGGGCACCACAGGCGCACGCGAACCGCTTCGCCCGACCGAATCAGCCACCAACCCGCGACTGACGCAACCCTTTCCACGATCGTACTGTCGGAGAGGCGCATCATGACCGTTTGCCCCTGATCACCCGGATACTCGTGGACAACCAACAGCTGATTGCGCAGGTGCTGAGCGGTGACGCACGGGCAGAACGTGCGTTCTACGACGACAACGTCGACAAGGTCTATCGATTGGCGTATCGACTGAGCGGCGACTCGGCACTGGCGCAAGAGTTTACACAAGAGACTTTCGTGCGCGCGTTTGCGCGGTTGGCGCAGTACCGCGGCGATGCGGCGCTTGCAACGTGGATTTGCTCGATTTGCGTCACAACCACTCTCAATGGGCTGCGATCCACCAAGACGCGGCACAAACGCGAGGCTGGATACGACGAAGCGCTGACGTTCGCAATTCCGACACGCGAATCAGAACCAGATCTGAAAGAGCGAATGCGTCACGCAATTGATGCACTGCCTGAAGGGTATCGCACCGTGTTTCTGATGCACGATGTCGAAGGATTTACGCACGAAGAAATTGGCATATCGCTTGGCATTGAAACGGGATCGAGCAAGGCACGGCTATTTCGTGCGCGGCGAAAACTGCGCGTAGCACTGGCTGAGTTTGAAGGAGAATGGGCATGACCGACGAGATAAATCCAGACGAGGCACCGTTGCCGACGGCACAGGCTACCGCAGCCGCTGCATATAACGCACCGTCAGGCGAAGTACCGCGCGATGCGATGTGGGCGGCAATTCAAGCACGTCGCAGCAGCGCTTCGGCAGAAGGTGTGCATCTCGAACTGCCAAATCCAACACCACGCGTCACGGTCACTCACACGACGCGCGGCGCGTTGCCTACGCTGTCGCGGTGGGTGACGCTGGCGACCGTGTCATCGGTGATTGCGCTTGGCGCTCTCCTCATCAGCACACGGAATGGATCGCCGAGCGTGACCGTCGATGCACCTATTGTAGCCGCCGCAAAAGCAGACAGCACTGCCAGTGCCGTCGCGTGGCAGCAGGCCAGCACTGAACACTTTGGTTTCGCTGAAACGATGCTTGCGACATTGTCGGCACCGGGACCAGCCGAAAGCGACGCGCAACTATCTGCGTGGTCGCGCGATCTACTGCAAAGCACGCGACTGCTCATGGATTCACCCGCCGGTCGCGATCCAAAGCGACGCGCCCTGCTGCTCGACTTGGAATTAGTGCTCGTGCAACTGGTGCAATCGGGTCCAACGATGCAGCTCGACGACCGCACGGTTATGGACGAACTGCTCTCGCAATCAGCGCTGTTGCTGACGCGCATTCGGACCACAGTGCCGGCTGGTATGCCGGCGTCACGCAACTAACGGAGAACGCAACATGCTCACCATTCTCTCGCTGCTTTTTGTTACGCAGGGAATTGCATCAATTCCACCCAGCGCGCGCCTTCTCGACGAACGCCCGATACCCGATGCGATTGCGTATGACGAGACTGATCCTGCAGACTCGGTGCTACGCGCTGCCAACGAACGGATGTCGCGCGGTGACTACCGGAGTGCGGCAGCGTTGTACCGTTCCGCCGTCCGACGCTTTCCAACGTCGATGCGCCTCAGTGAAGCGCTGTACTACGAAGCGTTTGCCTTCTACCGCGCAGGCGACTTAGTCCCGGCTCGCGCGGCGTTGGATTCACTGCGCGCGCGATTTCCGCGACAGATGGCGACCGGTGATGCAAGCGCTTTACGCACTCGCATCTGCGGAGAGTTGGCACGACAGGGTGACAGCGCATGTGCCGAAGAAGTCTCGCGCGCAGCCGACGAGGTTGGACGTTCGTCCAGCCGCCATTCGGACTCGCCCACAAGAGGTCAAAGCGGCGCGCCGTGCCCTGGTGGCGATGACGATGATGACGACTCGCGCATTGCTGCGCTGAATGCACTGCTGCAGATGGACGCCGAGCGTGCCATGCCCATTCTGACAACGGTTCTGGCGCGTCGTGATCGCTGCTCGGAGCGATTGCGTCGGAAAGCAGTCTTTCTCGTGGCACAGAAATCTACGCCGGAGTCCGCGAGTATTTTGCTCGCCGCTGCGCGGAGTGATCCCGATAGCGAGGTGCGCGAGCAAGCCGTGTTCTGGCTCTCGCAGGTGCGTGATACGCGAGCAGTGGGTATGCTGACGGATATTATGAATGGCAGCGGTGAACGTGCCCTGCGTGATCGCGCGATCTTCGCGCTTTCGCAGCACGCCAGTACAGAAGCAGGCACTGCGTTACGCGCATTTGCCGAGAATGAACGTGAACCCATCGAGCTTCGCGAGCGCGCGATTTTCTCTCTTGGTCAACGTCGTGGAACGGATCAGACCGAGTATCTGCGCGGCCTGTATCGCAAAATGAACGATATCGAATTGCGCGAGAAGGTCTTGTTTGCTCTCGCGCAACGGCGTGGTGCTGGCAACGAAGCGTTCTTGATGGGCATCGTCACTGATGCGCGTGAGCCTGTCGAACTGCGGAAGAAGGCGATCTTCAATGTCGGGCAGATGGGTGGCGCGGTCTCTACGCTAGTGACACTTTACGGCTCGCTCACGGATCGCGAGTTGCGCGAACAGGTGATCTTTGCGCTCTCGCAACGCCGTGAACGCGAGGCGCTCGACAAGTTGATGGACATCGCAAGCGCGGATGCTGATCGCGAGCTCCGGAAGAAGGCGATATTCTGGTTGGGACAGTCTCGTGATCCACGTGCAACAGCGTTCCTCGCCGATCTGGTGAACAAGTGAGCGCGCGCATCGTGAGTTTCATCGCGGTCGCAACTGCGCTGTGCGTTGCACCACTGATTGCGCAAGAATCCATTGCGCAAGTGATTCGCCGAGTGAACACCGGTGCGGTGCGGTTGCAGTTCAAGGCACGAAATGATGTATGCGGTAACGGTCAGAGCGCGAGTTACAGATATGGGCGATGGACACGAGGCGATGACAAGTATCGTGGCGAATGGATCTCGGAATGCGAACCGGGACCAGTGCGTGTGGCGATGGACGTTGTTGACGGTGCCCCGACGTCTATTCGGTTTTATGTGGGAGGTCGGTGGTCAGGCGTTGGAAATGCAAATGACGTCGGCAGCGTTGCGGCAGCAGATGCGGGTGCGTGGTTCGTAGGCTTGGCGGAGACTGGCACGGGCTCCGTTGCGCGCGACGCTGTGACCGTCGCAACGCTTGCTGATTCGTCAGTGGTTTGGCCAACGCTGTTGCGCATCGCGAAAGACGCGTCTCGTGAGCGAGAGCTTCGCAAAAGCGCAGTATTCTGGATCGGTCAAGCGGCGAGTGACGCTGCGGCGGATCTGCGCGGATTAGCGGAAGATGAGAGCGGCGACATTGACGTTCGGAAGCAGGCAGTCTTCGCGCTGTCGCAACGACCAGCGGGTGAAGGCGTTGCACCGCTGCTATCGATCGCGAAAAGCCGACTCGACGCACGGATTCGGAAGCACGCGATCTTCTGGCTTGGGCAGAGCGGAGATCCACGCGTGCTCGCGTACTTTGAAGAGGTGTTGACGAAGCCGGAGTAAGGTATACAAGAAGGGTGCTTGCGAGCACACGATTTACGCATCGTGTCGTGACGAATAGTCTCGCTAACGATGACGCTCAAGCATCCATGGAAATGCCGACCGAATGCCGTTTCTCACCATCAGGGTGTGTCCCTCGTTCGCCAGTTCCTGATAAGTACCGGTGGGCGTACCACTGGCCGCCAAACGTACCCCTTTCGCCGGGACAATAGGATCGAGCGCCGCGCCGATGAACAATATCGGTGGTGCACCTGCGACCGTCACGGCACTCCCGCCAGCCAAACACACCGCGGCGGCGATGGCTGCGGGTCGCTGCGATGCTAAACGTGCTGCAACACCTGCGCCCATCGAGTGACCGAGCACGTAAACACGCGTGGTGTCGATGTTGTATTCGGTGCGCAGTTGTGCAAGCAGGATGTCGAAATTCAGCGGTGATGCACCAAAGCCGACCGTCGCTGGCGACACGAGCAATACACCTTGCTCCCGCGCCGTGAACGGCGTGATGCCGGCACCGTACGCGTCGATGAAAATGTTTTCGTCGCCACCGGCGCCGTGTAACGCAAACAACACCGGAACAGGCGTCTTCGATCTCGCGACGGCTTGTGACGCCACAACGCGATACGCAATCACTGCGTTGTTGTTGCCGCGAAAGCTGCGCCACACATCACCGTCGTAATAGGCGTAAGGGTTCTGTCCGCGCTCCAGCGTCGCGACTTCGCGCCGCAGATCCGTCGCAAGGCGCACTGGATCGCTCAGGAACTCAGCACTGCGCGACGGCGACGGCACATCAACCAGCAACTGCGCACGTGCGCGTGCTGACACGATGGCCTGCGCCAGTGCTCCGGTCGAATCGCGGCGCGCAAGTCGAGCGAGTAATGCGTCGCGCGTGAGCGACGGTGTGCGCCCATCCACAAGTCGTGCTGCCAGCGCTGGCGGCGGCACGATCGCCGCACCACTCAGCGCAACGGTCAGCGAGTCTATTGTCGCGACTGCAGCGGCAAACCGCCCGCCAAAAAAACTCAGTGTTGATCCGTCAAATGCGCGATTCACATGAGCGCGCGTTGAATCATCAAGCGTTTTCGCTGCAACAACGCGGTCAAGGCGCATGTACGCCATTCCAAGATCGGCGCGCGTAACGGCGGTTGATGCGCTTGCGGCCTGCGCGACCAACCGATGCGGCGCCGCGCAAGCAAACAGTACTGCGCAAACAATGCGCGCACGGTATCCAATCGTCATCTGTGGCTCAGCCGCGTGTGAGGAGTGATCCAGCGACAGCAAAGCTAATGCAGCGAGCGGTTCTGGTGTCAGGCGCGTCAAGCCAACGTGCAGCGCATCACCGCCACACACTACGCCCGTCGTTGAGCACGCGAGAGTGCGCGATCCAGCGCGTTGGAAAATCGTTGTTTGTCCTTCGCACTGTAGCTCGCGTGACCACCAGTTTCCACACCGGTGCTTCGCAAACCTTCCATGAAGTTTCGCACCGACAGACGCTCGCCGATGGTCTCGGCTGTGTACTCGTCACCGCGCGGGTCAATCACGATCACGCCGATCGGCACCAACAGCGCCGCCAGCGGAATATCTGCCGTAATGGCCACGTCACCAGCCACCGCATGCTCAGCAATGTATTGATCCGCCACGTCCGCTCCGCCGTCAACACGCACGGCCGAGAGCTTTGGATAACCGACCGGAAGCTGCAAGCGCATATTCGCAACAAGAATCGTCTCGAGCGCGAGCCGTTCGCAGGCGCGGTAGCATACCTCCTTCACCTCACGCGGCGCGGCGTCGGCATCAAGCCAGAGTTTCATCCATGCAATGTATACGCGCGGTGCTCAGCCAGTTGTCGGCACGCGTGTGCCTGTGCACGAATGGTCAGCGCGCAACTGCAGTCGGTCTAATCGCGATCGCGTGTAGCGCTGTAACATAATTGGGTACACGTTCGCGACCACATTTGCAACGCAGAAGAACACTGCCCACGTGAATGATTGAATTGCGACAGCGTACGCCATTGTACCAGCACAGATTGTAAAAAGTACAAGGTGAATTCTCTCGCTCTCCCGCACGTTCTGCGCAAAATGACGCGCTGAGGACCGATCGTGTACCACTCGGTACGCAGCGTCACGTCGGCGGCGGCGGCGGTTGATCCAGTCGCCGTCAGCGGCGAAGCGGCGGAAGATATGCACGCCGAGGAACTCGTAGATGCGACCGCTGCGTTCCAATGTTCGCAGGGTAAAGTACGATGTTGGTAGCCACCAGAGCGCCGTGCCAACGGTGAGCGTGATAAGAATGAAAATTCGTAGCATGCGCACTTCTACTGGATGCGAGGCGTCCGCGAGTCGGCGTGACACATCAATCCAAAAAAGGACTTGCGGCGTGAGCCACGCAACGGTCATTGCCAGTAATGCCCATGGCAACTGGCGGCGCTTATGCTGTGCGCCCTCACTGCTGACTTGGAGTGCTCGTGCGCCGCGCATTGAATTGCCCCGTCAGATAGGTCGTATACAAACTGCCCGCAGCCACCAACATTCGGTAGCTGCGGGCATCTGCAACTCAACAACGCGAACGTTACATCACCGCAGTTACTTCTTTGGCGGCATGATCACCGTATCGATGATGTGAATGACACCGTTCGAAGCGGCAACGTCTGTCGTGATGACCGTCGACGTTCCGTTCAACATCACTTTGCCGTCTACCACTTTGATCGCGATCTTGCTCCCTTCCAGCGACGTCGCTTCGGTAAGCGTAGTTACCTGCGACGCCGGCACGTTGCCAGCGATCACGTGATACGTCAGCACTTTGGTCAACGCAGCCTTATCGGCGAGCAACGCGGCGAGATCCGCTGCAGGAATCTTTGCGAACGCTGCGTCGGTCGGCGCCAACACCGTGAATGGGCCGGTGCCCTTCAGCGTCTCAATCAGTCCAGCGGCCGTCAGCGCAGTCGCAAGCGTGTTGAACGTGCCAGCAGCAACTGCCGTCTCGATGATGTCTTTCGGTGCAGCGGCAACGGCGGGCGCAGCAGCTGGAGCCATTGCGGTGGCGGTGTCCATGGCGGCAGCGCCATCTGTCTTTGCGGGCGCGCAGGCGGCGAGTGCCGCGAGGGTAATCGTTCCAAGGGTGCGATGCATCATTCTGAGTATCTCGCGAAAAGTGGATTGGTGAGCCGCTTCGCCGAAAGTGAAACGGACCTCCGCAAACAGGTCGAACACCGTGGTAACGGCGTCCGACCTGATTTAGTTCGCGAACTACTCGAATTCGGATGCATCGCCACTGGAACGCGTCGACGCCATACCGGTGAGAGTTACGGCTCCACCATCTCCGTCAAGCGTCCACGATGCGCCGCTTCCAGCGCCAGCCGCGAAACTTTTGCCGCAATTCGCAGCCCAGCGTCGGCATCAAAGCGGTAGTGCAATCCGCCGTACAATCGTGAGATCGACGCTTCGTTCGCGCGCACCTTCAACCGCTCGCGATCTTCAGGAAAGTAGTTGCCGAGTATTGCGGCGCTGGTGCCAGAGATACAGGCGTGATTGGATGGATACGACGGATGGTTCGGCACGCCAACCGACGTCCTGATCGCGGTGTCGGCTCCCGATGGCCGAATCAGCCAGAACGTATATTTCGCATCGTGACATGCGATGAGTGCGTCCTGACCGGCGGTATTCATCAGCGCGAGCACATGTGTCGCGGCGCGCTCGCCCAAACGCGCACGCGTGATCAACTCGACCGCCGTCGTATTCCAGTTTCCAACGATCAGTCCGCCAGTTGGAACCGCCCAGTACTTTGCGATACTGTCCTGCTGCGGGGTGCGAGTTTCCCAGAAGCGGCGCACCTCTCCAAGGCTCGCGCGAAACTCCGGTGAATCGAACTCTGGCGGTGCGCCAGGTCGAAACTGACTGCCCGACTCCAGAAAGAACGGTCGGATCAGTCCACCCAGCGGAAGAAATGGCGGCGTGGGTGGAACGGCGAGGCTGCTCCACTTCCCTGGACCCACTGGGACCGTGCCGGTCCACGGGGTGTTAAATCCGTCGTCTCGCGCACGCACAACCAACCGTGCAGCGATCGCGCGACCAACCGTTTCCGCTTTGCGAAACGCTTCGCGTTGTGCTTCAGGGAGCATCGCCTCTTCTGCGCGCACATGCGACTCAATCAGTGTGCTGTCGGCGGGAAATGCATAGATCAGTACCGGCGCCGATCCACCCGCCACCGCGCCACGCATGCGAGCCCGCGTGACATCTCGTCCTCGCGCGACAATTTCAACCGACGCATGCTGCGAGAGCGTGACGTACGCCATGATGCGCCACGCGGCATTCTGCGATGGACGATTGGTGCCGATGAGTGTCTGTGTGAATCCATTCCAGCGCACCGCCGCAAGCGTTTCTCCAACACCAACCGATGCGCTCGGTGGATCTTCATGTAGTACCGGACTGGTTAAATCGTCGCTGCTGCATCGCGCTGCTGCCAGCACGAGCACCGCGCTCACGGCAAGTGCGCGCACCACCCGCAAGCGTGGGCGACGTGCAACTGCGTGCTGCTGACCAATCGAGCTGATCGTGAACATAGAGCCTCCTTCAGATTTGGCATGAGCGATGGCGGGAAGTCGCACATCGCCGCGCATTTCGGAGCGTCAGTCGTCGCGCCCGAATGCACGGCGTACCTTAGGAGTCGATCATCGTGATCCTCTCGCGCCATTCTCGCGACCAGTCTCGTGTCGATGTTGGGTCAGTGAAATCGCCCGCTGTTGTGTTGTTGCGACTGCTTGGCGGTGCGTCTGTGGAAGGACCACGGGGTGTGATTCACGGGCGCGGTGCGCGCGGTCCGCGCATTGCATTACTCGCGATGCTCGCCGCTGCGCGTGGGCGGCCGATCACGCGCGATACGTTGGTCGCAACACTCTGGCCCGAAGCAAGCGAAGACCGTGCGCGCCCCCTGCTCTCCGATTCGCTCTATCTGCTCCGCGCCGCGGTTGGCGAAGACGCGATTCTTGGCACTGGCGACGAACTTCGGTTGAACATTGAAGCGGTTGAGAGCGACGTCGGACGATTTCAACAGTTCTTGGCCGACAACGAATACGAACTCGCCGTCGCGGAGTATACAGGTCCGCTTTTGGACGGCTTTCATTTGAGTGAGGCTGTCGAGTTTGAACGCTGGCTCGACAGCGCACGCGCGCGATTCGCAGCGGGGTTTGCGACTGCACTGAGCGAAGTTGCAAGCGGGCACGAGCGCGCACAGCGGTGGACTGATGCGCTGCCATGGCTGCGAAAACTCGCCTCGCACGATCCTTACGCCAGCGAGATTGCGCTGCGGCTTATGCGTGCATTGAGCGCCTCTGGAAATCGCGCTGGTGCGCTGCAACACGCGCGTGTGCACACAGCGCTTCTGCGCGAGGAGTTCGGAACCGAGCCAGATTCGGCCGTGACTGCGCTTGTTGCGCAGCTCACCTCGACACCGGTGGATTTTGCAACAACAACCGAACGCGCTGATGTCGCGTCACCATCCTTAGATATCACAAGTGCTGATGTTGCCTCACCTTCCGCAGCTACTGC
>JANNWU010000408.1:0-3205 GCA_031408755.1 Gemmatimonadaceae bacterium
GGTGATCTCATGTTGATCGCCGATCACATCAACATGCTTGGCGACAATCCACTGGTCGGTCCAAATGATCCGGCGCTTGGACCGCGCTTCCCGGATATGTCGGTTGTGTACGATGCATCGCTGCGGACGTTGGTGCGAGAGGTCGCTGCCACGCAAGGCTTACCGCTGCGAGAAGGAGTGTACGTCGCGGTCGTCGGTCCCAATCTCGAAACGCGCGCCGAGTACCGCATGTTACGCACTCTCGGCGCCGATGTTGTTGGCATGTCCACCGTACCAGAAGTGATCGTCGCACGACATGGCGGCATGCGTGTGTTGGGCCTATCAATCATCACAGATATGTGTCTGCCGGATTCGCTGCAAGAAGCGACGCTGGATGAAATTGTCGCGATTGCGAATGCTGCGCAGCCCAAGCTGACAGCGTTGGTGCGCGGAGTACTGGAGCGACTGTGAGCGAAGGGAAGTCCGTGCGCTACAAAGAATTGACCGCCGCTGACACGCCGAATGCACTTGAAGTCGAAGTGCAGAACACGTGGGAGACTGAGCAGCTTTTCTCGCCGAGCAACGAGGCGAAGCCGGGACAATCGTCGTTCGTATTTTACGAAGGTCCGCCAACGGCCAATGGCCGACCCGGCATCCATCATGTGTTTGCGCGCACGCTCAAGGATCTGATTCCGCGGCATCGTGCGATGAAGGGCGCGCACATTACACGGAAAGCGGGATGGGATACGCACGGATTACCGGTTGAAATTGAAGTAGAGAAAGCGCTGGGCATCAGCGGTAAGCGTGACATTGAGAAGCTGGGTGCCGCAGAGTTCAATCGGCTCTGTCGCGAGAGCGTGTTCACCTATCGCGCCGACTGGGAAAAGCTCAGCAAGCGCATGGGCTACTGGCTTGATTACGAGCGTCCGTATATCACCTACACCAACGACTATGTCGAGAGTGTGTGGTGGGCGTTGTCGACGATGCATGCGAAAGGCTTGCTGGTGCAGGGGCACAAGATTCTTCCGTACTGCCCGCGTTGCGAGACTGCGCTCTCAAGTCACGAAGTGGCGCAGGGATATAAGGATGTAGAGGATCCGAGCACGTACATCGCGCTCGATCTCACTGATGCGTCAAGCACGATCCGGCGTCGGATTCTTGTCTGGACCACGACGCCGTGGACGTTGGTGTCGAACGCGGCCTTGGCTGTACATCCGTCGCTCGAGTATGTGGAGTTGCAGAAGAAGAGCGGTGCCGAATTTACGGTGCTGCTCGCAGCGTCACGCGTACCCGCGGTACTCGGCTTGGACTGGGTGGATCGATGGGTCACCGTTCGCACGCTGGTTGGCGCTGATCTCGTCGGCATGCGCTACACGCGACCGCTGGATTGGGTGGAGTACCCTGAAGGGACGAACCACGAAGTAATTGTTGGTGAGCAATTCGTATCGGCCGACGATGGTACGGGTGTTGTGCACATGTCGCCGGCGTTTGGTGCAGATGACTACAACGCGGGAATGCGCCACAACTTGGCGTTTATTCAACCGGTTGATGCGCGCGGTCGTTTTCCCGAAACGATGCCAGTGATCGGCGGTCGTTTCATCAAAGATGCCGATCCGTTCATCATTGACGAGTTAAAGCGTCGCGATGTGCTGTGGAAAGATGGGCGGTTTGTGCACTCATATCCGCATTGCTGGCGCTGTGGTACACCGCTGCTCTACTACGCGCGTGGTTCGTGGTTTGTGAAGACGACGGCGATCAAGGATGACATGATCGCGCGGAACGCGCAGGTGCAATGGCAGCCACCCGAGATTGGTGCTGGCCGCTTTGGTCAGTGGCTTGAGAACAATGTTGATTGGGCCATCTCGCGCGACCGGTATTGGGGCACGCCACTTCCGGTGTGGATCAATGACACCGATGCCACCGAGATGGTGGTGATTGGTAGTTACGCGGAGTTAGCAAAAAATATCGGACGCGAACTTCCCGCAGATTTCGATCCGCATAAGCCTTTTATCGACGCGTACACGTGGCCGTCGCCCACGGGAACTGGCATCATGCGTCGCGTGCCGGAAGTAATCGATACGTGGTTCGACTCGGGGAGCATGCCCTTTGCACAGTGGCACTATCCATTTGAGAATGAGGACGTTGTCGCGAAGCACTTTCCTGCTGACTACATCGCGGAAGGTGTTGACCAGACGCGCGGATGGTTCTACTCACTGCTGGCAATTTCCACGGCACTCGGAGACGCGCTTCCGAACAATGCCGCAGGTACAGCGGCGCCGTATCGTCATGTGCTTGTGAACGATCTGGTGCTCGATGCGAATGGCCAGAAAATGTCAAAGAGTAAAGGAAACGCTGTCGAGCCGTTTCACGTCATCGAAACGCACGGCGTTGATGCTGTACGACTGTTTCTTGTGAGTACCAGTCAGGTTTGGATTCCGCGACGGTTTGACGAGGATGTGTTGCGTCAAACGGCGGGTCGATTCTTGCTGACACTGCGGAATATTTACAGCGGTATTTTTGCGCAGTACGCGAACTTCGGTTGGTCGCCGAGTGATCGTGATCCGGCGGTCATCGCGCGTCCGGCATTGGATCAGTGGGTGTTGTCGCGATTGAGTGCGGTTGAGGCCGAGGCCGATCGGTTGCTGGAGTTGTATGAGCCAACGCTCGCATCACGCGCGATCATGGAGTTCGTCGATGATGATCTGTCGAATTGGTACGTGCGCCTCAGTCGCGCACGTTTCTGGGACACGTCGACGGATGACAGTCGCGCTGCGTTTGCGACGCTACACGAGGTGCTGACTGTCGTTTGCCGACTGCTGGCGCCCTTCGCACCGTTCCTCACCGATTGGATGCACCGCCAGCTGAACGAGCAGGCGTCGGTGCACAACGCAGCGTATGTGCGCGCGTCGGCGGCGCCGCGCGATGTAGTCCTTGAGCGTGACATGGCGGCCGTTCGCACGCTGTCGCGCTTGGGCAGAGCGGCGCGCGAAGACGCTGGCATCAAGGTGCGCCAACCGTTGTCGCGGCTTGTCTGTGTTGTTCCCGGCGAGCAGACAGAAGGTGTTACTGCGCTTTTCGGCTTGATCCGGTCGGAGCTGAACATCAAGCAGGTGCTCTTAGCCGGTTCCGCCGATGACCTAGTACGAATGAGTGCGAAAGGAAACTTTCGCGCCCTCGGCAAACGTTTCGGGAAGTCAACGCCTGCGGCGGCGGCGGCGATCGAGGC
>JANNWU010000409.1:0-3267 GCA_031408755.1 Gemmatimonadaceae bacterium
CACGCTCTTCAGATAGCTGATCGTGACATCAGCTCGCAGCGTTGGCGTCAAGTTTGTGGCGACATTCGCCCGCAGATTCGTACGCCGCTGGCCGCTCGGACCAACGATCCCGTTTTGTCGGAACAGTTCACCACCGAGATAGTATTGCACCTGTTCGCTTCCACCGCTGACGTTCACGCCGAGCCGGTTACTTCCACCAATCCGGAATGGTGACGCATTCGCAAACGGTGACGTGGTGTACAGTGTTTCAGGGCGAATGCATGTGCGGAGCACTTGTGCTTCAAGGCCGCAGTTGCCGTTGTTGTTACCGAATTGGCCGCGCGCACCAACGGCGCGATTCGGGTTCGCGAGTTGTCCGATCTGACGGTAGTTAGTTGACCTCAGCGGATCTGCTTCAGGCACCAAGGTTCTATCAGAGCCCGCCTCAGTGTAGATGCCCCAGCGCGGCTTGCCAGCCTTACCGCGCTTTGTCGTTACCTGAATGACACCATTCGCAGCGCCTGTGCCGTACAATGCAGTTGCAGCAGCGCCCTTTAGCACCTGAATATCTTCGATGTCCTGCGGATTGATGTCATCGAGCCGCGAGGTGGTTGCGCCACCTACTCCGACAGAAAAGTTCGCGGTATTGTTGTTGGACACGAGCCCATCAATGACGAGCAGCGGATCGTTGGAAAGATTGATTGATGTTGGCCCGCGGAGTCGAATGCGGTTGCTAACACCGATCGTACCACCACCCGACTGCACCGCGACTCCAGGCGTACGAGCTGACAGTATCTGCGACAGATTTGTTACCGCCGCAACGTTGAAGGTCGACGTGTCGATCCGGCTCACCGACGCACCGACTTCACGTGCACGAGATGCAGCCCCCGTCGCACCAGACACCGTCACCTTATCAAGCACATTCTCAGCAACGTTCAAAACAAAGTTTGCGGTCGCTTCACCGTTGCCGCTGACGGTCGCCAGCAACGTCGCTGCCGCAAAACCAATCCGCGAAGCCCGCACCGTGTACGTACCATTCGGAACGCCAACAATCCGATACGTGCCGTTCGGCCGCGTCAAAGCTCCGCGCGTTGAACCAACGACTTGCACGCGGACATCACTGATCGCCGATCCATTCACTCGGTCAGTGATCTTACCAACGATCGCGCCACCTGTTGTTGTCTGTTGTGCAGCAAGCGGCACGCCAAGTGCCAACATTGCAGCAGCCAACGCATACCTTCCAAATCGCATGGTGCCCCCCAACGGGTTAGAACGCGACCAACCTCGGGCAACCCTCCCGGGCCGTCGCGTGACGTAGCGGCGCAACAACGCCGCATCGACAGAATACAAGCCGACAGAGCTGGAGCAAGTTCCTGAGCGGAACTTTTTTGGGTTGACAACGCAGCAGCCCCTTAGGAAATACCCGACAGCGCCACGATTCAGATTGATATATCACGAATCAATATCCACAATCAGATACGCAGAACGGCGAACCCATCACTGGTTCGCCGTTGCAATAGACTCTTAGTCGGACGCCTACCCCTACACCGCCGTGGCCGACTCCGTCACCACTGGCACCACATTCTCCCCTTACTCGCACCGGCGCAACGAAGCTGCGTGCACGCGACGCGCCGCTCACGCCAGTACTATCGTCGGTTGAGAGTGCTTGCGCACTCACGTATGAGAGTCATTGTTCACGCATAGAGCAGCACCGGGCTAGTGACAAATTACCAACGGGATGTCACGAGCACAGCGCGAAAGAACCTCGTCCAAAAGACTCTGTGATTTGATCATCGATCGAACAGGAGAAACTCCTATGCAGAAACTCGTCCAGCACTTCGGCAAGGCATTTCTTGTCGCATTCATGATGATATCAGCCAGCTCATGCAGCGACACCACAGCTCCACATTCTGATCCTGTAAACCTCGACGTGGGCGACGCTCAAGAAGTGATCGTTCATGTTTACGGCTACACGATGGGTCCGAACAACGAGATTTATTCACCTGAGGGACAGTGGCAGTTGTACAGCGTCACATCGCAATTGTGGCAAGTTTCCGCGGGTACGAATGGCTTGAAGTACGCCGGTCAGACGTGGTCGGCTAACTACGAGTGGAATGTCTTGATGAGTGGTAACGCGCAGATTCCATACATCGGTGGGAGCGTTGGTATTCAGGTACTGACGACTGCCGGCTGGCAATGGATCGGAAGCTTCAGCGCGGCTGTCGGTACCAATCCGTTCTTTAATCTCCCAAGTGACGCCACAGTCATGCTCGTCGCCAATCCTGAGAGCGGTTACTACTTACTGCCCAATCAAGGGTTTGAGATGACTGCGTGGGGCGGCGGTGTTCGAATCATGGGGGCGGGGGCCGTCGACGGCCTCAACATTGGCTTTGGAACGCTGCCGTAGCACGCAGATCGTTGGTCGCGTCAGCGAAACATCATGGCGCAACATCGCGCGCTCAAGTTAAGAGTTACATGACTTGACACCCCCGAGTCCGCTCAGATTTTGGTTGTTTCCATTTCAAGACCGACTTCATTTCGAAATGCTCCGAAAGCCAATGAACGCCGCACTCGCCTAAGGTTCGCAAACGAGGTTTTGTAATTGAGTGAAAGGCTCGAAACAACGAATCGCGGACCGACATAACTGGTCGGTCCGCGAATCCGTCTTACAAGTCGACCAACCAGCGTCCTATAGCTGCACCGCCGACTCCGTCACCACTCGCACCACATTATCCACCACCTGCATAAAGCCACCCTCCACTCGGAACCGCTGCGTACCACCCTCAACACCATCCAACCGCAGCACACCTTCCCCCAACACCGTCATCAACGGCGCATGGCACGGCAAAATCCCAAGCTCGCCATCATGCCCGGGAGCAACCACGCCACTCGCCTGACCTTCAAACAAAATCTTCTCAGGCGAGATCACGGAAACCGTCAACATTCTTACGCCTTTGCCATCGCGTCAGCCTTCGCCATCAGATCTTCCACGCCGCCGCACATGAAGAAGGCCTGCTCCGGCAAGTGATCAAACTCGCCCGCGCACAAGCGATCAAAGCTGCTGATCGTCTCTTCCAACTTCACGAACTTGCCGGGAATACCGGTGAACTGCTCGGCCACATGGAACGGCTGTGACATAAAGCGCTGAATACGACGTGCACGACCCACAATCTTCTTGTCGTCTTCCGACAATTCATCCATACCAAGAATCGCGATGATGTCCTGCAGCTCCTTGTAGCGCTGCAGGATCTTCTGCACGTCCGTCGCCGCCTTGTAGTGGCGGGCGCC
>JANNWU010000410.1:0-8311 GCA_031408755.1 Gemmatimonadaceae bacterium
GCTGGTAGCCTTTCGATCGGTTTTTTGTTGGCCATGCTGACTGTGCGTGGCGCGACGCGGCCAAGTGGAAGTGTCATCCTCGTTGTTCCGCTTCTTGCGCTCCTCGTTCCGTTGTTCGAGACGGGACTGACAATTTTGCGGCGATGGTTGCGATCGGTTTCGGTTGTTACGGCTGATGCGCATCACATACATCACCGCTTGCTGGCGATGGGGTTGCAGCATCGTGGTGCGACGATGCTGCTCGCGAGTGCGGCGGCCGGCTTTGCATTAATTGGTGTGACACTGGCGTTGGCCGGCCCAACGGTGGCCTGGGTCTTTACTGTGCTGGCGATTGGTGCGCTATTCGTATCGCTTTTGCTTGCCGTGAGCGTGCTCTCCTACCATGAAATTGCGATCGCTGGGGCCGTGATTGCTGGAGGGCCTTCGCGAGCACGACGGGTGATCCGCGATCAGATTGCCGCAACGGATTTGGCTGCCAAGATCTGCTCCGCGACATCACTGAACAGTCTGAATGCGCTGTTGTTAGCGAGCGCCGCGGATTTTGGTTTTGCGCGCATGTCGCTGCTGCATCGCGGCAGTGACTGGATCAGTGCTGATCCACCCGGCCGAATGTGGAGGCTCGAGTACCCGCTTGAGGCCCCAAGCGAGATGCCCCCGTTTGCAGGGTTTTCGCTGAACGTTTTATGTAGTGCCACATCCGGATCGAGGCCGTTTGGCGCTGAACGGGTCATTCATATTCTCGCTCCGGTGCTGGATCAATGGTTGCAAGCGCATGGAGAAGAACTCGCGGAGTTTTACGTCGCAGAGATCGCGAAGGGGAGGGCACGAGGAGTGCACCAGCTGCGACCGCAACAGAGCGGAGTCGCATGACGCGTCGGATCAGCTAGGTGGAGGAGATCAGCACGACGCAGCGCGAAAGGTTTTCACTTCAGTACGTGAATCAAGACTTTCTGCCAGAAGTTGGTGCGGGGCCGGCGCGACTGAGTGAAATGAGTCGACAATGGCAAGCTCACGGTGCGTCGGTCACCATTGTTGCGGGCTTCCCGACTCGGCGAATCCCTGGCCAGCGAGAATCCGCGGGGATGCCCGAGGCATATCGAGGGCGGTGGACAGCGATTGAAGATTGGGATGGCCTCCGGGCGATCAGGTCGTGGGTATTTACGGGGGCTGGGCGTGGTATGATCGGAAAGACTCTCGATGGATTGTCCTTCGCGATCTCCGGCTACATCGCGGCGCGCAGGCTGGCGAAAAAGCCTGACCTGATCATCGCGAGCTCACCGCCTTTCTTTCCGCACTTCACGGGCCTAGCGCTTTCTCGGCATTACCGCGTTCCGCTTATCCTCGAGCTTCGCGATCTATGGCCTGACTACATGGTCGAGATGGGGATGCTCAAGAACGCCGTGTTGCGACGAATGCTCTTTGCGATGGAACGCTGGCTGCTCGTTCGGGCTGACCACGTTGTCGTTGTTACAGAGAGCTTTCGGAAGCGAGCAATCAACAAAGGTGTGCTGCCAGAGCGAATCTCCGTCATTCCCAACGGGGTAGATCTCGAGCGTTACGTGTCGCTGCCGCTCGAGACCTCGGCCGGTTTTGATGGTCCGCGCGAAGTCGGCACCAAAGTCATCGGCTATCTCGGAACGTTCGGCCGAGGCCAAGGACTCGAGCAAGTAATTCGAGCCGCAACTCGGTTGCGCATTACGAATCCCGAGCTTCGCTTTGTGCTCATCGGCGATGGGCCTGAGCGAGTGAAGATCGAGAACATGGTAGCGGAGCACTCGATCGGCGACATCGTGGAATTGCGCCCGTCGATTAACCGCGACGCAACGCCGGATTTTTATCGTGCGTGTGATATCGTTCTCGTTCCGCTGGCTGCAATTCCCATTTTTCAAGAGACGATTCCGTCAAAGATTTTTGAGGTCATGGCGAGTGGGCGGCCGCTGATTGCGTCGCTCGCAGGAGAAGGAGCACGGATTGTGAGCGCGAGCGGCGGCGGCATGTGCGTTCCGGCGGGCGATGATGCGGCACTCGGCAACGCGATTCTGCAGCTCCTCGCACTCCCAGACAGCGTGCGGCGAGGCATGGGCGCCTCAGCTCGCGAGTGGGTTTCAACGCACTTTGATCGACGAGTGCTCGCCGATCGTTACTTCGACCTCTTCTGTCGGCTTCTCGACGTTAATTTGACGAATGCGCCAAATCCTTCAGTCGCTCCGTGATGGTGAAACCTTCCTTGCAGACGTGCCCGTCCCCACGGCGTCAGGGAACTCCGTTGTTGTCCAAACCGTCGCGACTGTAGTCTCTGCGGGCACGGAGCGGATGCTCGTTGAGTTTGGCCGAGCAAGTTGGCTTGAGAAGGCGCGAAGTCAGCCTGACAAAGTTCGACAGGTGCTTGAGCGTGTTCGCGCGAACGGACTCTCGGCCACCTTGGAGTCGGTCCGGTCGAAGCTTGCACAGCCCGTTCCACTCGGGTATTGCCAAGCAGGAATCATCGTCGCTGTCGGGCCTGGCGCAGGTCGCTTCGCGGTGGGCGATCGAGTTGTCACGAATGGGCCGCATGCGCAGTTCGTCAAAGTTCCGAGTACGCTGGTCGCCCGAGTACCAGAGGGCGTGACGCTGGAGGCAGCAGCGTTCACACCATTGGCCGCGATCGCGCTTCAAGGGTTACGGTTGGCCGCACCTACGCTCGGCGAAACCATCGTTGTCTATGGGCTTGGACTGATTGGGCTGCTGACTGTGCAGCTTGCACGTGCGTCTGGTTGCCGCGTGATCGGAATCGATATGAGTGCGGAGCGACTGGCTCTCGCTGAGCTGGCCGGCGCAACGGCGATAAATGCGGCGGATGGCGATTTGGCCGTCACCCGGGTCCTTGAGCTCACGGGAAACATCGGCGCGGATGCTGTCTTGCTCACACTTTCCACGCAGAGTGATGAACCGGTGCATCATGCGGCGCAAATGAGCCGTAAGCGCGGACGACTCGTGTTGGTCGGTGTTGCTGGGCTGTCACTGTCGAGGGATGACTTTTATCGCAAAGAACTGAGTTTTCAAGTCTCGTGCAGTTACGGACCGGGCCGGTACGACCCGACACACGAGGAGGCCGGAATCGACTATCCGTTGCCTTTCGTACGGTGGACGGAGGGCCGAAACTTTGATGCGGTGCTCGGCCTGATGCGCGATGGTTCGGTGAATCCGCTTCCGCTTGTAACGCATCGTTTTCCGCTCGCTGAAGCGAAGCAAGCGTACGAGGTTGTCGCCGGTTCTGAACCGAGTTTGGCGATTGTGCTTTCATACGGCGAACCCACCGCTCACGAGCTGCTTCCATCGATACAGCGGACAACGCGGACAGCAACGGGTGGCCGGACACGAGTTGGCGTCATCGGCGCGGGTAATTACGCAAGCCGAGTGCTCATTCCTGCATTCAAAGCGGCTGGCGCAGTTCTGGAATCAGTTGCGTCAGCCGGAGGCGTGTCGGCTTCAATTGCGGCGACATCGCACGAGATCGGTCGAGTGGTCTCTAACGCGCGCGATTTATTAGCAGATGCCGATATCGACACAGTCGTGATCGCCACTCGACATGACAGCCACGCAAAATGGGTTTGCGATGCCCTCGACGCAGGGAAGAACGTCTACGTTGAAAAGCCACTGGCGCTGACGCTTGAGGAACTTGAGCGCGTTCAGCATGCAGCCATGCGCGCTTCCGGGCTGCTCTGCATCGGATTTAATCGTCGTTTTGCGCCGCTGATGCTCAGTCTGAAAAATGTGATTGAAGGGCGTGGTGTGCCGACGATCAATATTCTGGTGAATTCGGGCGCGATTCCACCGGATCATTGGGCACATGACGGCATGGTCGGAGGTGGACGGATCGTGGGTGAGGCGTGTCATTTCATTGACGCAGCGCAGCAATTGGCGAATTCACGGATCGTCGGAATTCAAGTATCGACGTCGCGCGGGTCAGACGGTCGTCCAATAGACGATCTGGCGCTGATTCAGCTCCGGTTCGAGAACAGCGCGATCGCGTCGATTCAGTATCTGGCGTCTGGGCACGCTTCTTTTCCCAAGGAGCGCATTGAGGTGTTTGTCGGCGGGATTGTTGCCCGCGTGGATAACTGGCGCCGACTGGAAGTGTTCGGCCGCTCCGGCAGCCAACGCAGCTCGCGGCAGGACAAGGGCGCGAATGCGCTGCCCTTGGCTTTCGTGCGGGCAATTCATGGGGTTGGACCAATTCCCATCGACCTCAGCGTGCAGCTGGACGTGAGCCGCTGGAGTATCATCGCGCAGCAGCTGGCGCACGACGGCGGCGGGAGCGTGTCGGACGAGGCTTCTACGGCATGAGATTGTCGCGGCGCACCGGGCGATTGTTTCGTACCGTCCGGCATTTGCGCGCGAGCCAGGTTGCTTGGCGAGTATTCCTGACCGGCAGACGGTTTCTCGATCGAAAACTGCCATCGTCAGCGCTGCCTGAGCCACGATTGTCCGATCAATGGTCTGTCTCGCATACGACGCGCGTTCCTGTCTGGCACGGGCGGCTCGACCACGCGCAACAGGTTTTTAGCATGGCCCGTGCTGGATCGCTTGAGCTGTTGAACACGACGATGCCTTTCAACGGCGGTAGCTCGTGGCGACTCGGTAGCGTGACTGTTGGTCGTTTATGGGTGATCAACCTTCACTACCACGCGTGGATCGCTGAGTTGGTGGTTTCGGGTGGTGATTCAGATGAAGACGTTCGGCATGAGTATGCGTGGCGCATGCTTGCGGATTGGATGCAGCACTGCGGGTGCAACGCAGACGGAGCGATGTCATTGGCGTGGAACAGTTTTGCGATCGCCACGCGGTTGCGCTGGTGGTCGCGTTTACTGTCGTCACCCGCTGCCGCAGCCATGCCTGCGGCGCTTCGCGCTGCGATGGCTGTAAGCGCAGCACAACAGGCACGCGTCCTTGCAACTCATCTTGAGCGCGATCTATGCGGCAATCACCTCCTGCGCGACGCCGTGGGTCTTGCGTGGGCGGCGACTTTACTCGACGCACCTGAGTCGTCGGCATGGATGCAGACGGCGTCGAGAATCACAATGCGCGAAGTCGGCGAGCAGGTGTTGCGAGACGGTGGTCATTGTGAGCGGAGCCCCATGTACCATCTGCATGTGCTCGAGGATTTCGCTGAGCTGGCCCTGCTCCTGCCTGTGGGATCCGATGCGGCAAACGCGGCGTCTGGCGCTGTCACGAAAATGGCAGCAGTCGCCAACTGGCTCTGTGACGCAGACGGCAATCCCGCATCGTTCAATGACGGTGGTCCGAGTGGTGCACCTGCGCTGGAAGAATTGGAGCCACTGATCGAGTTGGTTGTTGGAGCTGGAAGCGATAGGTACGGCGTGACCGGCGGCACCAACGTACTGCCGGACTTTGGCCTCGCCGTGCATCGCGGCCCAGTCTGGGGTGTTCGCTGGGACATCGGTCGCGTGGGACCGGACTGGCAGCCAGGGCATGCACATGCAGACACATTGACGCTCGACGCGACGGTGAATGGCGCGCCGCTCCTGATCGATCCCGGCACCTACGCGTATGACGCAGATTCGCGTCGAGCGTACGATCGTTCGACACGCAGTCACAACACCGTTCGGGTTAATCGCTTGGATTCATCCGAGTGCTGGGACATTTTTCGGGTTGGACGGCGCGCGGTGCCGTTCGATGTAGATATCGGAGCGGACGCGGCTGGTTTTGTGGGTGTCGCGTCGCATGATGGGTACCGGCATCTTCGTGGTGCACCTGTCCACACGCGACGCGTTTCCGTCGACGGTGCTCATCAGCGCGTGCTGCGAGTAGACGACACTCTTGAGGGTACTAGTAGTGCCGCTCTCGATGGAGGCTGGTTGCTTCATCCGTCGTGGACCGCGACGGCACTGGCAGACGGATGGGTGCTCGCTGGACAGGGGCGGATTATGGTGTCGATTGTTGGTCCGGGTGGGTTGAGGTTGAGCATTGAGCGAGCAATGTGGCATCCAGATTTTGGCGTAGAAGTACCTACCAGTCGCCTCGTCTGGGATTTGACTGAAGTCGTGCTACCTGCACGGATCGTTACGGAATTTTCTTTGGAGTTCGAGTGATGTCGCGTCGAATGGAAACGAACCCCGACGTCGCCTCGCAATCGATCGTAGCTGCCGATGACGATGCGATTCTTGGTACCGTCGCGTGGCGACTGCTCGCGCGCCGGTCATTCATAGCGCGTACGGTGGCGGTTGCGATCCTCGGCACACTTATAGGATCGCTGATTCTTCCGCGATGGTACTCAACAACGCTGTCGTTTACGCCGCAGCAGAGTCGCCGAGCGCCAACGGGAAATCTGTCAGGACTGGCCGCACAATTTGGCGTTGCGTTGCCGACGTCGGAGGCTTCGCAATCGCCAGGGTTTTATGCGCAATTGGTTGTGACTCAAGCCATCCTCGGCTCGCTGACAAAGCTGAATTTGAGCGCCGACAGTGCAGGTGCATCGCGTGCGCGGCCCTTGGCTGAATTGCTCGATGTCGAGGAGTCCGACCCGCGTCGCGAGCGTGAAGAAGTGGTCAAAGAGCTGCGAAAGCGGATCAGTGCGAGTGCGGAGGTGCGGACTGGTGTTGTGAGCATCAATGTGAAGATGCACGACCCCGTGTCGAGTTGGCGCTTGACGACGGTGCTCCTCAACGCACTAACTGGATACAATCTTGAGACACGCCAAGGACAAGCGCGTGCTGAGCGAAAATTTGCCGAGCGAAGGCTGCAAGAAACGGAGTCAGAGTTGAAGTCGGCAGAGGAGGCGTTGCGCGTTTTTTCACTCTCGAATAGAGAGATGCAGCGTTCGGCCACTTTAGCGCTGGAGGAACAACGACTCCAACGTGAGATTAGCAGCAAGTCGCAGGTGTATCAGACAATTGTGCAGGCGTATGAGCAAGCACGATTGGAAGAGGTGCGCGATACGCCGGTACTATCGATCATCGATCAGCCGCGCATCGCCGGACGTCCCGATTCACTCCGACTTGGCGTTCGGCTCGCGATCGCGGGTGTTCTTGGGCTGGGCCTTGCGATCGGACTGACGCTCTTTCGTGATTTGGTGCTGCGCCTCCGCAAGGGCGCAATTCCAGACACAGATCGTGAGGCACTGTCGCGGCGTGTGGCACACGATCTGGCCCGACCATGGCGGCTATTGCTCACGGCGTCGCGCTGACGCTTCGCTCCCACGGCACTCGAAGAAGCACCGCGGCGTACACAGTGAACGCGACCAGCATTCCGAACGCGAGACCGGTCATGCCAAGCGGGCGGCCAAGAAGAACGATCGCTACTCCATGCACGAGAAGCGCAATCCACTGAGCGCGCGAAACAGCGCCCGGCCTGCCAGCGCCGAACAGCGCATGTGCTTGCACCAGCGCCAGTGAGTGGGCTGTGACAGCAAGAGCGATTGCGACGAGCACCACTCGTGACGGTGAGTACTCGCGGCCGAATGTGAAGCGCAAGAGTTCTGGTCCGAAGATGGCGGCAGCTATCGCGCAGAGTGCTCCAATCGCCACGAGCATCTTGAAAATTGCGCTGTGGCTTTCGCGCACCGAACCAAGTGCAGCGGTGCGCCCGAGCAAAACTTGACCAAACGCTGTTGGCACCTGAAGGTACGCATCGCCGATGGAAAGCACGAGCGCATAGACACCGACATCAGTTGGTGACAACAGCGTCGCCGACGCGTATAAACCCAGACGAAGATTCAGCGCGCGTGCAAATGTGCCGGGTAACGTTCTGGCGCCGTAACCGAGGAGAAGGCTCAGTGTTCCGCGCAGCGTGGAGGCGGACTGCGTCGCGTGACTTGTCGCAGGTACAATGCTAAATACTATTGCTGTCAGATACACGAGTTGCGCGCCTGTCGAAAGCAAGAGAGAGAGCAATACGCCGAAGTATCCGGCGTCGCGAATCGCCGGTATGAACAAGAGCACCAGCCACCCGCTCGCTGCGAGAATACTTCCCAATGCAATTGAGCGGAACCGTTGTAAGCCCAGAAGAATCCCTTGCACAACCAGCACGGCGACCGATGATGGGATGAGCAATATCAGCATCACGGCAGACCACGGACTCAACATGCGCGATGGTGAGATCGCGGGAACAAAATTGATGAAGGCCGCGAGCCACAGAGGCGCAGCGAGCAAGCTCACCACGACAATGATCGAAGCGGCTAAAAGCAATTTCGTCGCCGATGCAGCGCGCTGACCGGCAGCCCATGCTGCAGCATAGTCGAGACCCCCGCTAAGGATCGATCCAGCGAACGACAGCATTGCGAACGCGACCGACAGCGCGCCTTGCGTTTCAG
>JANNWU010000411.1:0-3329 GCA_031408755.1 Gemmatimonadaceae bacterium
GCCACTCGTCAATCACATCGCTGCTTGCATATCCGACCAATCGATCGAGGCCGATCATTGCCAGATCACGAATCGCCTCGTCAATCTCTGACTCGCGTGCTGCATCAACAATCAGGGTGAAGTCGCGATCGAAGGGAATCAGCCAGCCCGCCCATGTGGTGAAGCTTTTATTGAGCGGGATGTTGATGCTGCCAGCGATGTGTGCAATGGTAAACGCTGGCGAATTTCGCGTATCGATCACAAGTCCACGCGCATTGAGCAGTGCTTTCAGTGTACTCTGATCCAATCGCGCCGGTCGAGCGAAGGCGCGCGCGCCCAACACGCTTGGGCCCAACTTGTTCATGCGTTTCATCTCTGCGAAGTATTTTGGCGGCTCGGGTTGATCTGCGAGCACCGTCGCCACAAACACCTCTTCATCGGTGGTCTTCAGCCCCCAATTCGCGACTTTTTCATAACCGAGTGTAGATGTTGGGACAGCGCCGAGCGCTTTGCCGCACGCAGAGCCGGCGCCGTGGCCTGGCCAGATCTGGAGATGATCGGGGAGCTGCTTTATGTGCTGCAGGCTTCGGAAAAGCGTACGTGCACTCGCATCCATTGTGCCTGAGTGACCAGCCGCTTTCTCAAGCAGGTCTGGGCGACCAACGTCGCCGACAAAGACGAAATCACCAGAGATGATGCCCATCGGCCCAGCTGACGCCGGTGTGTCAGTTACGAGAAACGCGAGATGCTCCGGTGTGTGCCCAGGCGTGTGGAGCACATCAAGCTTGATGTTCCCGACCATAATGACATCGCCGTGTTTGAGCAGGCGTGCGTGTGACGCTGTCGCAAACGCGTACTTCCATTGCGCGTCGCCTTCATCTGAGAGCAGCAGTTGCGCTGCGGTACGCTGTGCGAGCTCAAGGCTACCAGAGATGAAATCAGCGTGGATGTGCGTTTCCGTCACATGCGTAATACGCACACCTTCAGCGGCAGCAGCGTTGATGTACTGCGCCGCGTCGCGATTGGCGTCGATTACGATTGCATCGCCAGTCGCTTGGCAGCCAATCAAGTAACTCGCTTGAGCAAGCTTGGTATCGTAAAAGCGTTTCATCAGCATCAGCGTATTCCTCGTGTGATCGACGGCCGTTTCGTGACTGCTGACAGTGCGATCAACGCGTTTGGCATGGTTCGGAAGCGCAGTTGGAAAAGTGTGCGAAGACCGCGCGATTTTTGTAGAACATGAAACCGCTCATGAACAGCAGAAACACGGCAAACGCGCGCTTGAGCGCTGTCTGTTCTACAAATTTCAGGAGGTAGCTACCGAGTAGAATTCCAGCTACGGCGATTGTCGTGAAGAGCGTGATGAATGGCCATGGGACGCTTGCCTGCCCTGCATATCCAGCGAATGCTGCCGCCGCATTCATGGCGATTACCAGCAACGACGTACCCACCGCTTCCTTCATCGAGATACCTGCGAGCAACACGAGCGACGGCACGACGAGGAAGCCACCACCGATGCCGACGATCCCGGTGAGAAATCCGACGACACGCGCGACCGGAATGAGTTGCGCAAGGTGCCGTGATGCCGGTTTGGTTGCGAACGACTCTGATGTCGGAACTACTTTTTTTGCCGAACGAAGCATCAGCAGTGCAGCCACCATCATCAGCGTTGCAAGCGTCGCAAGTTGCACTGCACCACTGATCAGCGCTGCAGCTCGCGCACCAAAGAATGCACCGAGCATCGCGATTGCGCCGAAGGTCACTGCGGTGCGGATGCTGGCGTGTCCCACCCGCCAATGATTGATCGCGCCGACGAGACTGGTGATCCCGATGACCGGTAGGCTCATGATGATTGCGAGCTTCGGGTCATAACCGAGTACGTACACGAAGATCGCGACGGTAAAGAGCGAGCCACCTCCACCGAGCATTCCGAGTGAGATCCCGACGAGTGCTGCGAGGGCGTAGCCAACCACTTCCACGAACGTTCTCCAGTACTGATGCGCGCCGCGCCAAGAGTCGCGGGGGTGCGAGCTTGAACTCGGTATAAACTACTATACAAATATATAGTTGTGCAATGGTCCTGCGGTGCTTTGTGCGACGTTGAGTGTGACGGGCTACGGTGCCTCGCGTACACTGATGTCTTTGCCACTCGGCTTCGGCTGGGTGCAAACGTATGACGTTATCTTTCTGCGTGAGGCTGGCCGATCTTGGCAACGCTTTCGGAAAGGTGTGTCGCGTAGACTTACGGCTCTCTCTTTAGGCGCGAGGCTGGCTGATTTTGGCAGCGTTTTCGTACCTTCGCTTCGCGCAGAGTGTGGCTCACACTTTGGGCGCGAGGCTGGCTGATTTGAAGAGCGTTTTCGCAAGGTCGCTTCGCGCCGACGCAAAACTGCAAAGATCTTTAAACAGCACAACTCGCAAAACTGCGTGAACACGGCGTAGTGTGACTGCGTGGTATGCTTTTTTGTTTTGGAACTGATGATGGTGCGAGCGATTTACACCCGACGTAGCCACAGTCGTCGTTCCCAACGTTGTTGCGTTTCATCAGTTTTGCGCGACGCGAAGCGTCCTTGCGGGGCGCGCAGCGCCCTTCAGTCAAGCAGTTCATTTTCGCGCTGCCGAGCCTTTCCCTTATCAAGCAGTTCCGTTTCGCGCCGCCGAGTCCTGCCGTAGTCAAGCAGTTCCGTTTCGCGCTGCCGAGTCCTGTCCTCATCAGACATTTCCGACCAGCGCTGCAGACCGCCGATCAGACGCAAACTGTTCCTTCCTGCGCTGGCTCCCGTCGCGCAGTGTCGGAGCGGCATCCAAAGCACAGATGCTCGGCAGCCCCAGCCGAATCATGACCACACCGCAAAACACTGTTTGGATGAGGCCGCCTAGAAATCGTCGTGCAGTTCTATAGAAGGCCGCGTTGCTTCATCGACAATTGCGGATCAGGCCGGATACTCACGTTCGCTCTTGCAGAGTCGGCATGTCCGACCGCCGCAGCCTCGCAGCAAACTGTAGTGTTCTCGCATCACCAAGCTCATCTAATGTGAGCGGAATGCGCGAGACTGATTTAGGAATAAAGCGAACATAACCCATTTATTCGCAACAAGTTAGAAAGTCTCTATCGCGCCGCTGTCCGGGAGCACGTCGGCATTAGTTGGTAGCGATAACAGTTCAGATCGTCGGTATAAAGGATGCGATTGCCACCAGCATAGTCGCGTATCGCTCCCATCTCCTACTCCCGCCAAGCATGCGTAAAATCAAGTTCCTCGCCGCAGCCACTGTGCTCTGTGCCAGCGCTGCGAGTGCCCAGGTGTTCACGCTCGACTTTGAAGGAATCGTCGCGCTGAACGGCAACATCA
>JANNWU010000412.1:0-21072 GCA_031408755.1 Gemmatimonadaceae bacterium
GGAAGATGTAGCGAAGGGCGACGCATCGAACGTGGCATCAGCAGACTCTGGCTGAGGGGGAGACCGGCAAGGCGGGTTGCAATGGGCTTGTGCACGAGCGAGCCACATGGGTGCGCGGCTCCTGTAGACAGTTACGCACCAGCGTCGGCGCCGTTCGTTTACACGAAGATTAGAGGCAATATGTCCGTCGCGCCCTAGTTCGCTGTACTCCTGAGTAGCTTGCAGGGCGAAGTAGCTCCCGAGGTGCCGCTGAGGTGCGCCTGTTCGAGTGCGTCGCTCCGACTGGGAGACTCTGATGGCCCGTACCCTGCCCGCCGCCCGCGATCAATTCGTGGCCGCGATTGCCCGTGACACGCATGCGGTTGAACAGCCGCGACTAGTGGCGGTGCTGGATGCGCTGATTGCGTGGAGCAACAAGCACCCCGATCTGCTCAAGTTCCGCGAAGAGGAAGACACGCCGGGCACCATCGCCTTTGAGCGCGTAGGCACGAAGATGATCGTCTGGACCGCATCCCCGCGACGACAGGATGTTCCGCGTTTGGAGCTGGTGCCGAAGGCCATGAAGATTATCTCGCCCGAGAATCGCGAAAAGCTCATCAACACGCTGAATGCGCATATGCGCGAGCCGTTGCTGCCAGATGAAAAGCTTCGCATCGGATTCAGCGCGCTGAAGAATGTGGCTGCGTTGACCGCGATTCAGTCTGCTGTTGAGCAGGTCATTACGACGGCGTGATCGGCTTAGTAGGACCGCGGCGAATGCGTGCCGCGGTCTTTTTTTTGACCTGCGCTTCGTCGAGCGTGTTTGCTCTGCACTGAAGTCAGTCGGACGGTACGGCAGCTGTTTCCGTGGATGTCATGGTCGTTCATTCAGACATCCATCACGACTCGAATGTCATCCGCCAGTGTCGCCGCTGCGCTGTGCCTCGTGACCCAGCTGGTCACAAAGAAGATCAACAGCGACGCGAGCAGCGACAGCCCGGCAATCGAGACGCCGACGGGCATGGTGAGCAGTTTAAAAAACACGAGCGTTTCGCAGACGAGCGTCACGCTCAGTCCCGTGCAGATTGACGCGATCGCGCCAGCGCGGGTCGCGCCGCGCCAATTCAGCCCAATCGCCAACGACGGCACTAACGTGGACGCGAAGAGCCCGTAACCAAAAATTGCGAGGAAGGCGATCGTCGTTCGCGACAGCGACGCGAGCGCGATGGCGAGCAGCGAGATCACCAACGTGGCAATTCGGCCAACCAACAGTTTGTTGCGCACCGTAATGCCCAACGCCAACGGTAAATCGTGCGTGATCGCGGCCGCACCAATGTTCATGAAGCTGTTGGTGATACTCATCGTGGCTGCAGCAACGCCGCTAAACACGAGCGCCGCCAAGAGCGTTGGCGTGAAGTGCAGCAAGAAGGCCGGTGTCGCATCATCCGGTTTCGCGAGTGGCGCAAGCTGTCCACCGCTCACGAGCGCCTTCACGCTGAGCCCTACGCCAAAATACAGCAGGAGTACCACAATTAATCCGACAGTTTTCAGCAGCGGATACCATCGCAACTGACGCGGGTCACGCAGCATGTAGTATTTGTGCAGTTGCGCCGGCTGGCCAAGTGAACCGATCGTGAAGACAAAGAACAACGAGAGCGCCGCCAACGGAGTCATCTTCCCGAACGGCGATAGGAATGCGGGATCAACCGCCAGAATCGCACGACTGTGGCCACCAATGCCGTGCCCAAGCTGCAGCACGACGACAAACACCAAAATCGATGCAACTGCCATCAGTGCACCTTGCAGCACATCGTTGTAGATGCCTGCAAGTATCCCGCCGGCCATCGAGTATGCGATCGTGATACCCATACCGATCCAGACGCCGTGCGTGAGTTGCACACCAAAAATCGCTTGCAACACGACGCCCATCGCTAACGCATTCGTCGCCATGTAACCGATCACACCAACCAGGATGGCGATCGCGGACAGACCTTGTGCGGCCCGAGAGTCATACCGCGCGCCAATCGCATCGGGAACAGTGAGCATTGGCCGAACTTCGCCTAACAAACGCATGCGCTTTGCCAGCACCCACGCGCCCATCACGTTCGTGACGCTGGCCGAAAGTACGATGTACAGCGCTCCAAGTCCGACGCTGTAAAACAGCCCAGGCCCACCGATAAACGCGAAACCAGACACCGTTGTCGACACGCTCGCAACCGTCAGCGCGAACAGCCCAATCCCTTTCCCAGCAACGAAAAAATCTTCTGCGGTGCGCGTTCGTCGCGAGGCCCAAATACTGATGCCGACCAACGCGGCCAGATACAACAATGCGACAATTACGATCACCGATGTACGTGCAGTTTCAATGGGCGCCGACTGCGAAGTGATCGCGTCACTCATCAGCATGTTCGTTCGCAGTGTCAGTGCGCTCACTCGCCAGCCCGAGGTGCTCGTTTAGCATCGCGCACGCGCTGAATGTCAGCATCACTGAGCGTCATGTTGGCAAACGTCAGCGCATACGCCACGGGCAAAATCACCAGCGGGAGCAGGCCGATGCCATAGACAACGATTGCGGCACCTAGTGGCAGTCCTGCAAAGAGTCGGGAGCCTGCTGACGGTGGCGCAACCTGCAACGCGGCGAGAAATCCGCCGAGCAGTATCACGGCGACCAATGCGATTGGTATCGCAAGCAGACCGAGTTTTCTATCGCGACGATGCGCGCCGAGTACGATGATCGCCGTCAGCATGGCGACGGTCGAGATTGCGAATACGAACGGAGCCCACGTTGGCGCTGCGCTGCCGCGAAACGCACTCACATAGGCCACAAGGTTACCGAGCGCACTGCACACGATCACCGGCAATGCGCGACTCTGCTGCGGTATACTCACAACAACGCGCCCTGTGACCGGTTCAGCGCGTTGCCGCTCCCGCCACCAGAATTGCACCGGTGGGTTGTGGTGAGCCACCATCTGGCTCCTCGGTAATCGCGATCGCGGCCAAGTCAGCTTCCGCTAACGCATATGTCGCCTGTACCACTGCACGACCGCGCGCATCAGTGTTGAACGTGCCCGCACTGATCTTCTCAGCCTTCGCCGTCACTAACCACAGTTGATATGTTCGCCCGCTGGGCACCGTTTTCAGATCGTGTGTGATCAGCGTCCAGCGATTGGCAAGCCGATCCCAGAACATTCGCGCACCCGGCTCGCGATTGCTCGTCGATACCAACTCTACCACGCGGACATTCGCGTTGGTGAGCGCCTCAACCAGACTGTCACGCGACTGCAGCTGCGCTTCCAGTTTCGACAGCGCTGCCACAGACGTCTCACGTTCCACGCGCTGCGTATCACGTTGCGAGGACAACGCGCGGTACGATGTCAGCTGCGTGATCGCGAACGCAGCGCAGGCGGCGACCGCCAACCATACTGGGATTCCACGACCGCGCTGCGATCGCGCTGAATCGATGCTGCGAACGTTAGTGGTCGCAGCGCTGGTCGGAGCGACACTGCTGGTCGGAGCAACGCTGCTGGTCGGAGCAACGCTGCTCGTCGGGGCGCTGCTCGTAGGCGCACTGCTCGTAGGAGCGCTACTCGGCGCGGCGCGTGACATCAACCGGTCGCGCATTGCACTCTTCCGTTCCGCGGCCATTGGCACTGGCAAACCAGCAGCAGAGGCCAAAGCCGCAACGGTTCCACGCAGCGACGCGAGCTCTTTTTGACACTCCGGCGATGTCTGCACGAACGCCAGTACGACTGCGACTTCATCAGCCGGCAACGTCCCTAATGCCAGCTCAGGCAACAGCGCGAACGCTTCATCATACGTCAACGGCGCGTTCATACCGTTTGCTCCCGCAGCTCGTGCAAGAGATCACGCAGTTTCTTGAGGCCAAGTCGCGCTCGAGTTTTGACCGTGCCCAGCGGCACGCTGAGTTTGTCGGCGATTTCTGTTTGACTCAAGCCTTCGAAGTACGCCAGCTCCATCACGGTGCGCTGCTCGGCGGGAAGCGTCTGCACGGCGCTACTCACACGCGCTGCGCGCTCGTTGGCATCAAGGTCTGACAGCGGATCGCCGATCGCGGGCGTGTTGGCAAACACCGCATCGTCAGCTGGCTGATCTTCGCGACGGCGACGCAACGACCGCAAACGGTCCAACGAGCGGCTGCGCGCAATTGCTAACAGCCATGCTCCAGGCGCGCCACGATCACTCGTGTAGCGCTCCGCTTGTTGCCACGCCTGCCAAAAGACAGCCTCCACCAGTTCCTCCGCCTCGGCATCGTCCCGCACAATCCGCGTTACGAGCCCGTATACCGCATCTGACCACCGGTCGTACAACGTTCCAAGCGCCTGTTCGTCACCCGCCGCCATTCGGCGAACGATGGTCACGTCTAGCGCAGCATCCTCACCAGCGCGTGACGACGGCAGGGCCGAAGGCGGGCGGGGTAAGGCATTTGCTGCATCAGAATCAAGCTCTGGCATGAATTCTACGATAACCGGCTCTAATTGGATCTCGGAGTATCGCGCGACGCGGAGGAACGTCGAGCGGAGTTGAGGCGCACCCACTGGGGCGGCACCGCAGCCAAAATATAGACGGATGGGAAGTGCGGCGTTCCTTTCGGTATGTCGCGCCGTTAGCCTGCGCGTCGTGACTGCTTCTTCTCTAACCACCGCCAGCGCGCGATTCGGCATTCGCCTACGGTGCACTCCGGGCAGCATTCAGTGTTGAAAGAGAGCGCTGTCAAACGAGGGCTTGATCGCGCCGTCGCTGGATTTTTTACATGGCGTACGGCGCTCGATGTTCGCCAGCACGAACCGTGGGTGATCTTTTCCGATCAGCACAAAGGGGCGGGCGATCACGCCGATGAATTTGTGCGCAACGTGCCCGCGTACATGGCTGCCCTCACGCACTACAACCGCGAACAGTACAAGCTCGTGCTGCTTGGTGATGTTGAGGAGCTGTGGGAAAACAACATTCGCGAAGTAATTAAGGCGCATAAGCCGGTGCTAGAAGCGGAAGCGGCGTTCGGCCCGAAGCGCTATCTGCGCATCTGGGGCAATCACGACGATCGGTGGATGGAAGAGGTGCTAGTAGCGGTTGAGTTGCGCCCGTATGCGCCCGGCGAAGGTTTGCGTCGCGTGTATGAAGGTGTGCGGATCAGCGTGCGCGATGGCGATGCGAAAATTGGTACGCTGTTCATGACGCATGGGCATCAGGGCACAATGGGTTCTGACCGATTTGCGTGGGTGTCGCGATGGGCGTTGGTGGCGTATCGATTCTTGCAGAACCGCTTCAATGTCGGCTGGTTTGGCGGTGTTGATAGTCCCGCGAAAGATCCGGTGCTCCGCGGCGAGCACGATCAGCAGATGTACGACTGGGCGGCGAATCAAGAACGGATGATGCTGATGGTGGGGCACACGCATCATCCGGTGTGGGCGGGGCAGACGCATGTGCAGCAGTTGGACAGTGAGTTGGCCGTGCTCACGTTGCGGCGCGATGCAGGCGATGCGTCTGTCATGGCGGATATTGAGCGAGTGCGCGCGACGCTTGCTATCGTGCGACGCGATGCCACTGTGTCGCGCGCGGTGACAGAGCGGAAGCCTGCCTACTTCAACGTTGGCTGTTGCAAGTTCTCCGACGGAGATATCACCGGAATGGAGTTGGCCGACGGCTCGCTTCGACTGGTGAAATGGTCGGCGCCGGTGGGCGACCAACCTGCTCGTCGCCAGGTCCTTCGTGAGGCGCCGCTGCGCACGCTCTTCCAGCAACTGGACTGACTTGAGCCGCATTCGGCGGGGCTGCCCATTCGGCGAGGCTCCGTTCGCGCGCTGGCGCGCGTAGTTTCTGGGATGGCTACTGACGCGAAAGATCCGAAGAAACCGAAGTTTGATAGCAAGCGTGCGTGGGCTGAAGCGCGCGCCCTGATCTGGACCTATCGAAAGTCGGTGGGCATTGGACTGGTGCTGATGCTGATCAGTCGCGCCGCTGGGCTGGTGCTTCCTGGCAGTACGCGGTACTTGCTTGACGATGTGCTGGGCGCGAAGAATGCCGCCCTGCTGCCAAAAATTGCCGCGTTTGCGTTTATCGCGACCGTCGTTCAGGCCATCACGTCATATGCGTTGTCGCAAGTGGTGAGTGTGGCAGCGCAGCAGGCAATCGCAAAACTGCGTGAAGATGTGCAAGCGCATTTGGTGCGTTTGCCGGTGAGTTTTTTCGATAGCACCAAAAGTGGTGTTCTGGTAAGCCGCGTGATGAATGATCCAGAAGGGATTCGAAACCTGGTTGGAACTGGGCTCATTCAGCTTGTCGGCGGCATGGTCACTGCGAGCGTCGCACTCATTGTGCTGTTCACGCTGAACTGGAAACTGACGCTGGCGACGGTCGTGTTTTTATCGGTGTTTGGCGTGGGTATGTCGATCGCATTCAAGAAACTGCGCCCGATCTTTCGTGCGCGCAGTGTGATCACGGCAGATGTGACCGGTCGGTTAACTGAAACCATCGGCGGAATCCGGATCGTGAAAGTGTACACGGCTGAGAATCGTGAACGAAAGGTGTTCGCGGAAGGCGTCGACAAACTCTTCAAGAATATCGCCGCGACAATTACTGGCACCTCAGCAACGGCCGCGCTCTCCGTCGCAATCATTGGTGCGATTGGCGTGCTGCTGATGATGATTGGTGGCCGCGATGTGTTGGCGGGCAAAATGACGCTTGGCGAGTTAGTGCAATACGTATTTTTTATTGCGTTGGTCGCGGCGCCATTGGTGAGCATTGCGAGTATTGGGACACAGCTCACCGAAGCTTTGGCTGGGCTGGACCGTATTCGCGAACTGCGCGACATGAAGACAGAAGATCAGGAAGACGCTAATAAGTTGGCTGTGCCGACAGTGCAGGGACGTGTCGAGTTTGATGATGTCTGGTTTGAGTACGAGCCCGGCGTGCCTGTGCTCAAAGGTGTGAGTTTTGTCGCGCCCGCCGGCACAACGACGGCGTTGGTTGGAAGCAGCGGCGGTGGCAAGAGCACAATGATCTCGCTGGTGATGGCATTCGCGGGTCCAACTCGCGGGCAGATCAGCATCGACGGTCAGCCGCTCAGTAATCTCAAGCTGCACGACTATCGCACGCACTTGGGCGTTGTGCTGCAAGACAATTTTCTGTTCGACGGGACGGTTCGTGAAAACATTGCGTTTACGCGACCAAGTGCCAGCGTGGAGGCGGTGGAAGAGGTCGCGAAAATTGCCTACGTCGATGAGTTCGTAAGCCGCTTCCCCGATGGGTTTGACACCATCGTGGGTGAACGTGGTGTGAAACTCTCTGGTGGTCAGCGCCAGCGCGTCGCGATCGCACGAGCGATCCTTGCTGATCCGCGCATTCTGATTCTCGACGAAGCAACGTCGAGTTTAGACAGCGAGAGTGAGCAGTTAATTCAAGAAGGCTTGCGTCGCTTGCGCGCCGGCCGCACCACTTTCGTGATTGCGCATCGGTTGAGCACAATCACCAGCGCAGACCAGATCTTGGTGTTGGAGAAAGGCCAAATCGTGGAGCGTGGCACACATCGCGAGCTTTTGGCGCAGGGCGGCCGGTATCGCGATCTGTATGAGCGGCAGCATCACATGGAGACAGACCGCTTCGTGAATCCTGGCGAAGATCCGATTGTTGGAAATGCGACGGCGAATGTTGGTGCGCGCTAGCGCTTCAGCGCATCACTCTGCACGAGGATAGCGCGCGATGTGCAACAGCGCACTGTACCATTCGTTGCATTTGCATTCGTAGCATTCAAGTTGGCAGCAGGAGCAACACGGCCGGTGCAATCGCATCGGCCGTTGCCGTTTGTAGCAATCGCAACCTTTTCCCGTAGCATTGCTAGCAAGCGCTGCCATGCGTCCGCACGCGCGAGCGCGTGTGACCCCTTGACCGATTCGCGCACGGACCGAACGTTTCAGCCTATGCGTGCCGCAGGTCGAGAGACGCAGACAGGTTTGATGTCTGAGTTGTCTCGCAATACATCAGCACGCATTCGCGCACAGCAATTGTCTTGCGCCGCGCGTTTCACTCCATTGCCGCCGTGTTTGATGTTGCGTTCGCTGGCGTAGCGTTTTTCGCTGCGCTGCTCAGTGCGTCGCGCATCCACGCGTGCGGTTTGTGCATCGGTGCCTGGTTGATAGGAGCCTTGCGGCCGACGATCTCTCACACTGGATCACGATCATATGACAACACGTTCGTTTGCTGCGCGGCTCAGCGAAGTCATTCTGTGTAGCGCTTTCGCCATTGCGGCATCAGTTAGCACCGCAGAGGCACAGACCACTACTGGAAGCATTCGAGGCTACGTCACAACAACTGATGGCCAACCTGCGGTGGGTGCGACGGTCACTGCGACGAACATCGCGACCGGTGCGCCCCGTTCGAACATCGCGGGTGATCGCGGTGCGTACGTCTTGAGTGGCCTCGTGCCCGGAGAATACTCAGTCAGCGTTCGACGCGTTGGTATGCAACCACAAACGCGCCGACAGACGGTAGGGATCGGGCAGACAATTCAGCTGGACTTGCGCCTTGATAACGCAACGACGCAATTGAGCACGGTCACTATCGCCGCTTCACAGGGTTTTGAGACGCGCACCTCGGAAGTCGCAACGAACGTATCGCAAGCGCAGATCAACGCGCTGCCAACATCGGATCGCAACTTTCTTGGTTTAGCGTCATTGGCACCCGGTGTTCGGATCTCCGGTGAGGGCGCTGAAGGCACCACTAAAAATTTCCGCGCCGGCGCGCTTGATGCTTCGAGCATCAACGTTTTCATCGACGGCGCGAGCCAGAAAAACGACATCACCGGCTCCGGCATCGCTGGTCAAGATGCAAGTCGCGGCAATCCATTTCCGCAGAACGCCGTGCAAGAATTCCGCGTCATAACGCAGAATTTCAAAGCGGAATATCAGAAGGCTTCGAGTGCGATCATCGTCGCGACCACCAAATCTGGATCAAACACGTGGCGCGGGAGTGCATTCTCGTCGTACATCAATGATGGGTTTGTCGCGCTCGATTCATTCCAGCGAAAAGACCGATCCGCGAACCCAGCGACCTTCACCGCACAGGATTATCGTCGATTCTTGAGCGGCTTGACCTTCGGCGGGCCGATCGTAGCAAACAAGCTGTTCTTCTTCGGCTCGTACGAGAACAACAACCAGAATCGCGGACAACGCGTCAACTTCAACCCAGTCCCAGCCACAGCGATCATCCCAGCCAATATTGCGAGTCAGTTCGCAACCGGGTCGGGTGCATTTCCTTCGCCGTTTCGCTCAAATCTTGTACTCGCGAAACTGAATCTCGCGGCGTCAGAGCAGACCAACTATGAGTTGAGCTACAGCGGTCGGTTTGAAACGGACGTCAGAAGCTTCGGCAATCAAACGAGCATTCAGTCGGCCGAAAACGTCCGTAATAAAGTGCAGGGATTCATTCTCAAGCGCACCTACGCGGAGGGCGCACAGCTACATGAATCGCTGATCAATTTGTCGCGGTGGAACTGGGACCCAACACCGGAGAATCGTGAACTCATCGGTCTCGATTATCAGGGAATCGGTCGGTTGGGCGGCAGAGCAGATGGCCAAAGTTGGATTCAAGACCGCGCATCAATTCGTCATGACTACACCTACAGCGGTTTGCGCCTGGGCGGCGAACATCTGATCAAAATGGGCGGCAGTTTTGATCACCTCGATTACTCAGCGCAGAAGGCGTTTGCGCGCCCACCAATTTTTATCTTCACGCAAGCTGAGAACTACGCCTTCCCACGCAGTGCGCGCTACGGGCGTGGTAGCCCGGACATTGCTGCCAATAACAATCAACTCGGCGTGTACATCCAGGATGATTGGAGCCCTACAAAGAGACTGACGTTCAATTTGGGTGTGCGGTGGGATTACGAATCGAATCAGCTGGATGGAGACTACGTCACTCCAGCGCAGGTGCGCGCCGATCTCGATTCTGTGTTGCGCAACCGCGGATTCAGCACCAACGAGTACTTCACCGATGGCACGAAGCGCAGTCCGTTTCTTGGGGCGTTCCAACCGCGCGTTGGCTTCTCGTACGCGATCGATGAGGCGGCGCGGACAACGGTCTTTGGTAGCTACGGTTTGTTCTATGACCGCAGCAACTTCAACAACGGTCTTGATGAACGATTCCGCTTGCAGTATGCGCAGCGGGAGTTCGCATTTTCGTCGGACGGATTGCCTCGCGATGGTCAACGTACCATTCAGTGGGATCCGAAGTACCAGAGTGCAACGGGCTTGGATGACTTGATCGCGACAGGCGCCGCACCACAACCGGAAGTGTTCCTGCTTGGTAACAGCACGAAGCCGCCTGTCTCAACGCAATTTAGCGGCGGTCTGCGGCAAGCGCTGGGCTCGTGGCGGCTATCAGCGACGTATACGAGCGTCGCGAGCAAGAATGGTTTCTCGTTCATTCGCGGTAATCGCAATGCTGACGGCGGATGTTGCGCGGACAACTCCGCGAACTACGGCAACATCTTGATCAGCGACAACAATCCACGCACTTGGTACAACGCGCTGATGGTGCAGGTTGATCGGCCGTACGCATTTGTGGCGCGCGACAAGTTCAACTGGGGTGTTGGCGTTGCTTACACCAACGCAAAGGGACGTCAGCGCGGCGGTGATCTGTTCTCGTTGGACTACGCGAACGTCAACGCATATCCCAAATTCCCAACGGGCGTCGATGTACCGAATCTGTTGGTGGCGAACTGGATTGTCGACATTCCGTATGTGTGGGGTGTGCAGTACTCTGGCGTGCTGCGACTGCACTCTGGAGATCCGTACAACATCTTCGATTTCAGTCGTGGGTTTGGTCCGGGCCAAGGACGTGTGCTGCTCAATTCAGGGCGTCCGCCAAAGTCGAAGTTTCTGGTTCCAGGCGAGATTTGGGGCTACCGTAACGTCGACATGCGCTTGAAAAAAGATCTGTTCAGCAATCGCTCATCTGGGCGCATTGCGATCACTGCTGATCTGTTTAACGCCTTTAATCTGATAAACCTTGGCTGTTGGGAAGGGTTTATTCCGCCCACTCCCGAAGTGAACGCAAACTTTGGCAATGCGAACTGTGTGTCTTCTGACGCGCGTCGCTTGCAACTGGGTGTTGCGCTGGACTTCTGATTATGGTGGTGTGCACGCAGGTTTCTGCAGCTGGCGCACCCCATTTGCTTTCGCTCCATTTGCGCTCACGATGATCATACAGCAATTCCGCATCACCGCACTCATCGCGACCCTCGTGGTCTGCGGTGGGTGCGGTTCGTATCTGCGCACGAATGCTGAGTTGCAGCGTCCGTACAAGCCGAGTACGCGCGAACTGGCGTTGGCCGACACGGTGGCGGAGCGCACGTTTCGTTGGTTCTGGGAGACCACAGACTCCACCACTGGACTCGCGCATGATCGATGGCCTCAGCGCGATTTTTCGTCGGTGGCAAGTATCGGGTTTGCGCTCACTGCGTATCCAATAGGCGCTGAGCGTGGTTGGATAACTCGCGAACAGGCCGCGCGGCGTACACTCGTCACGTTGAAATTTCTGCTCGCGCTGCCGCAGGGCGCCGGTGCGACAGGAACTAGTGGCTACAAAGGTTTCTTCTATCACTTCTTGCGGTACGAGGATGGGCACCGGTTCAAAACGGTCGAACTCTCAACCATCGATACGGCGCTGCTGATGGCCGGTGTGCTGTTCGCGCAGAGTTACTACACCCGCAGCGATCCTGTCGAAGTGTCGATTCGCGCGTTCGCTGATTCGCTCTATCGGCGTGTGGACTGGGCGTGGGCCACACACCGTTCGCCGAGAGTTGTGATGGGGTGGAATCCGGAGAACGGGATGCTCGCGAGTGATTGGCGTGGCTACAACGAAGCGATGTTGATGTACATCCTTGGTCTCGGTTCGCCAACGTTTCCGCTTACGCCAGACGCGTGGTCGGTGTGGTCGTCAACCAACGCGTGGCTCACGTACAAAGGCCAGCAGCACACCAACTTCTCGCCACTGTTTGGGCATCAGTATTCGCACGTGTGGATTGATTTCCGTGCAATAACAGATGAGTACAGTCGTGCGAAGGGCATCGATTGGTTTGAAAATTCCCGTCGCGCGACATTCGCACAGCGCGCTTACGCGATTGAGAATCCTCGACATTTTGCGGGCTATAGTAAAGATGTGTGGGGCTTTACGGCGTCTGACGGCCCACTCGATACGCTGATTACTCGTGACGGCAAACCGTGGCAGTTGCACACGTACTGGGCCCGCGGTGTGTCTGGTCACAACGATGCCGATGGTGCCGAGCGTGATGATGGAACGATTGCACCAACGGCGGCGATAGGATCGCTGCCTTTCGCACCCGACGTTGTGTTTCCAGCGATGGTTGCGATGCGTGAGCGCTATCCTGCGATTTTCGGACGGTACGGCTTCAAGGACAGTTTTAATCCGTCACTGACCAATACCGCGATGCGTGTACAGATGGGTGTTACGGACGCGAAGAACGGATGGGTCGCGCGCGATCATCTGGGCATTGATCAGGGCCCGATCGTGGCGATGTTGGAGAACTATCGCTCTCAACTCGTGTGGAAGACGATGCAACGGAATCCGTATATCGTACGCGGGTTGCGCGTGGCTGGATTTCGCGGTGGGTGGCTCGACAGCAGTAGCGTCGCGCGATGAATGCGTCAGTGACGCGCTAGCGCAGTGAGCCGGCTCACCGCTTTTTCGCCAACATCGTCCCACGACAGATCGCTGCACCGCAGTGACACGGATAGCGCCGCTTTGCCGCCGGCGAATGCCGCTCCGGTAACGTGAATGCGTAATCGTACGCCAACTCTTCGCCGGGTTGAATATCGCGCACACTCTCAATCCAGATGCGCGCATCCTCAATCACCGCATCACAGTTGGGATCGCACGAGTGATTAATCCAGCGAGCATCGTTGCCGTTCACCGCCGCATCAATCACAACCGCATCGTAGATCGCAAACAAGAACGTGTGATGCCGTTCCCCCTCTACGTTGGGATATCTCGCCTCGGCTTGGCTTGGTGTCAGCCGCTCTCCGGCGTACTCGACGAGCCTCGTCCCAGCCGGAATGTGATGCGACGCAAACGCACCCAAGCCTTGCATCGGCGACTCGGCGATGACAAATGGTGCTGAATCGGTGGCATCGTACAGCGACATGCGGGCAAACGTGTGAATTCGGGGTAATGCTGCTGCAGCCTGCGCGGCGTGATCGTTGCGCCAGTGCTTGGCACGCTGTCAATCTGGCGACATTCGGCGACGACGGCGTATCGGTTACCCTGGAAAGTCGACGAAAGTTTGTACCTCTAGCCAAGTTTCGGGACATGACCGCGCCAACCCACCGCACGCCACTCGTCGATCGCACGTCGTTCCTGCGCATCGTGGCCGTCTACAAATTCCTGCAAGCGTTGCTTCTGTCTGGAGTTGGGTTGGCCACGCTGCGCCTGGTTCGCCCTGAGGTAGCGGCGGAATTTGGTCGTTGGGTGCAAGATCTTCCGGTCGGCTTCATTCAGCACACTGCCGTCACATTTCTCGAGTGGATTACTGGTCCGCAATCCAGCCGGGTCCTTATCCTTGGCGGCGCGATTTTAGCCTATGCGGCGCTGTTTTTTGTGGAAGCGGTGGGCCTCTGGTTCCAAAAGCGGTGGGCTGAGTGGCTCACGGTCATCGCGACCGCGGCGCTCATTCCACCCGAGATTTACGAGTGCATCGTGCACCCGTCAGCGCTACCGTTTGTGTTGCTGGCGCTGAACGTGGCGGTTGTCGCGATGCTGGTCCAACGACTGCGCCACGAGCTTCGGAAAGAGCGTCTCGCCCACGGGTAGGGGCGAATCTTGTTGTACAGTACAAAATTTTGGGACGATGCGCGTCGCGCCCACGGGTAGGGGCGAATCTACGGCGGATGGAGCGGGAATCGGGGCAAAAGCACACGGATAGGCCGCATTTTGGCCTAAAGTGAAGTAGTTTCACGGCTTATGAAACCGCGTCCTATCAATACCGACCCAATTGACGAAGCTGGGTTTTCCAGCCTCGGTTTAGATCCACGCCTCGTTGCTGCCCTCGCCGGCCTTGGTTACGAAGAGCCGACCCCGATTCAGCGCGAATCGATCCCGCCCCTGCTTGAAGGGCGTGACGTGCTCGCTCAGGCCGCCACTGGTACCGGGAAGACTGCCGCTTTCGCGTTGCCGCTGCTGCATCTCGTCGACACAAATGCGTCGGCGCGTGAGCGCACCAAGGCACTCGTTCTGACACCGACGCGCGAGTTGGCAATGCAGGTTGCCGAAGCCGTGCACCGCTACGGCAAGGCGATGGGCATCATCGCGCTGCCGATCTACGGCGGCTCGGCGATGGACATGCAGATTCGCGCGTTGCGTCGTGGCGTGGACGTTGTGGTCGCGACACCGGGCCGCGCGCTTGATCACATTCGCCGTGGTACGCTGGTGCTGGACAGTGTGCGCATGGTGGTGCTGGACGAAGCGGACGAAATGCTCGATATGGGTTTCGCGGAAGATCTGGAAGCGATCCTTGCCGCGACACCAAAGGAACGGCAGACAGCCTTGTTCTCAGCGACGGTCGCACCGCGCATCGCACAGATCGCTCGTAAGCATCTGCGCGATCCGCTCACAGTACGGATCGACAAGGCGAAGGTTGAGCCGGGTCAAACGGCGAAGGTAAAGCAGGTGGCGTACATCGTTCCGCGCGCGCACAAAATGGCCGCGCTAGGCCGCGTGCTCGACATTGAACAGCCAACGTCTGCGATTATTTTCTGTCGGACGCGAACGGAAGTTGATGAGCTGACCGAGACGATGAACGCGCGTGGTTATCGCTGCGAAGCGTTGCACGGCGGACTGAGTCAGGATCAGCGCGATCGCGTAATGAAAAAGTTCCGCGCCAATAAGACAGACCTGCTGGTCGCGACAGACGTAGCCGCACGCGGCTTGGACATTCAGCACGTGTCGCATGTTGTGAACTACGACGTGCCAACGTCGACCGAAGCGTATGTGCATCGTATTGGTCGAACGGGTCGCGCTGGGCGTGAAGGTGTCGCGATTTCGTTGGCCGAGCCGCGCGAGCATCGCATGCTGCGCAACATTGAGTTTGCAACCAAGTCGAAGATCGAGATTGCGACCGTTCCGACCGTCGCTGACCTGCGCGTGCGTCGCCTCGAGTTGACGAAGGCGTCGTTGCGCGAAGGAATTTTGGCTGGTGATCTGGATGCATTCCGCAGCATCGTTGAAGCGTTGGCGGAAGAGTTTGACGTGATGGACGTCGCCGCCGCCGCGGTCAAACAGCTCGAGCTGCGTGAAGGCGGCAGTGTGGATGAGAAGGAGATTCCTGCAGCCGAGCCGCGTCGTGATCGGCCGGAGCGTACTGAGCGTTCAGGTCCACCAAATCGCAGCGATCGACCAGAGCGGACGTCAACGCGTTTTGAGCGCAGTGAGCGTCCGGAGCGACCACGTGCTGAACGCAGCGACCGGCCCGCGCGTGGCGCGGAGGATCGTCCTGCACGTGGCCCAGAAGATCGTCCTGCGCGTGCCGCCGCTGCGCGTCCCGCCGCATCTCGCGGCACTGACGATCGTCCTGCTCGCCCCGCCGCGCGTGACGGTGATGAGCGCCCCGCGCGTCCGCCGAAGAAACAGCAGTGGGATGTGGCGCGATTGTACGTGGGCGCTGGTCGGTTGGCGCGCGTGCGTCCTAGTGATCTGGTCGGTGCGATTGCGAATGAATTGCAGTTGGATGCGAGCATCATCGGTGCGATTCAAATTCAGGACAAGTTCTCGATTGTCGAGGTGCCTGACGAGATCGCGGACGACATCATCGATGTGTTGCGCAATACAACCATCAAGGGCAAGCGCGTGATTGTACGCCGTGATCGGGGCTGATTGGCGGAAGTAGCTGCGAGGCGCGCAGTACTTTCGACGGGAAGCAAGAACAGCAACGGCAAGAACAGCAACGGCAAGGGCAACAGCGTTTTCGCAAAACTGCAAAAATTAAACAGCCTAAAATAAGGCGCAAAACTACGAGACCGAGTCGAGCCTTGTTCTAATTATGGTCTTCTTCCTGTTGTTGTTTTGCAGTTGCTGTTTTGCGACTTATTTTTCGCTGTTTAATTTTTAAGCAGTTTTGCGAAAAAGCAGTTGCAGTTCCTGTTGCAGTTCCTGTTGCGCTTGCGGTTCATGCTGCCGTTCGAGCCGTTTTTCAGACTGCAGGCCGCGAAATCGATCTTATGCGCGCGTAGGTTTGGGCAGCGTCTTTGGCGGCTGCCGAAACACAAACGTCGCGATCGCAATGCCGGAGACAATCATGATGCTTGAAAGCACCTGACCCATTGTGACTCCACCAGGCAAAAAGCCGAGCTGTTTATCGGGCTGCCGCGTGAATTCGATCAATGAGCGAATGATGCCGTAGCCGAGCAGGAAGCCGACGCTCCCGATTCCGGGGCGAAACCAGCCTTTCTTGCGCGCGCGTCCTTCGAGCCACCACAAAAAACTTCCGAGCAGAATACCTTCGCCGAGGCACTCGTACAGTTGTGATGGATGTCGCGGCACCTGCTGTGGATCGGTGGGAAACACCATCGCCCACGGCACGTCTGTCGGTCGGCCATACAACTCGGCATTAATAAAATTGCCGATGCGTCCGAAGGCGAGACCAGGTGTGCAGCACAGCGCGAGCGTGTCAGTCATCACAAGAATTGGCAGCTTGTAATGACGCGCGGCCCAGATACATGCGATCGTCATACCCACCGCAGCGCCATGGAACGACAAACCTCCGTTCCACACTTTCACCCATTCAATGCCGGTGAGCAGGCTGCGATCGTACACCAGCACGTACATCGCGCGCGCACCAATCAGCATGCCGATGAACATCGCGGTGAGATAGTTATCGAGGCCTTCTTGCGTCAACGGAAGCGTCCCATCGGCGATACGTTTCTTGCAGAGGCGCCCGGCAACGATGTAACCGAGGACATACATCATCCCGTACCATCGGACGCGTAGCGGGCCGATGGTGAAAATGTCGGGAGAGATATTCGGGAAGGGCAGTGTCATAGGCGAAAGCTATCTACGGGCGCCGTTTCAGGCCTCTGGCAACAGGAACGTGACATCGGTCCGCGCGCGACAGGCGGATCCTCTTCTCCGACGGTGGGGAATGACGGGCGCGTCACGTTCAGCGTATGGCGCGTGCCACGCTCTCCACCGTCAGAACGCGAAACTTAGTGACGTGACTATGACCGCATTCACACGCGTAGATGCTCCAGCGAGCCCCTCGGGAAAGAGTGCCGCTCCAGTTCGGATGCCTCGAAATTCCGAACGCCATCGTACTCCACTCTCTACGATCACATCTAGGCCTACCGAAGCGGAGTTACCAACAAATCCATCACGCACACCCGTGCCAAGGATCACCTGATTGGGATCGGAATAGCGTTCAATGCGACCGACCACCGCGACTCGCGGTGTCACTGGCTGCCGCATGATCGCAACGAGGCCGTACCAGTCGCTATTGTCTTGGCGCCCAACATCTATCTGTCCCTGCACCTGTGTACCTGATGGCAGCGTGCCCTTTGCCATCACTTGGTTGAAAATCCGTAACACATTCGCAGTACCCGTCGGGCGCTCATTGCCGAGAAAATTTGCATACGCAAGTGTCAGCGCAGGTGAGACGGTGTAGTCCAACCGCGCGCCTATCGCCTTACTCCGATTGTTCTCTGAGATATTTTGCCATCCATTCGTCACATGAAGCTGCGCAGTGAGTTTTGGCGTCGCGGCCCACGTGAGCTTCGCGCCGGAAAGATAGTACGGCGTGTAATCGGCTACGAGCGAACGTGTATACGTTGGGTTATCGGCACTGGACCAACTCTCAAGGCCGATGTAGCTGTAAAAAATACCGGCATCAATCCACAACTTATCCGCCAGTTTGACGCCCACCAGCGCTTCCTGAATGAAACGGGCAAGCTCTGGTCCACTACTGGTGCCGTTGCGCGGTTCACCAGCATAGTTGGCTTGCACCGATGTTCCAGCTTGTAGCGCAACACGCGCGCGAACTCGTTGCCGTTCAACTGTCACGCCGAGCCACGCGAGATTCACATTTACTTCATCGTGTCGAACTGGTTGCGTGGTGAAACGACGTTCGCCGTCGGCTGGTTTCGTGAAGTCATATGCGTAGTACGCGTCGACAAAACCGCTAAGGCGGACTTTGGTGGTAGTGTCAGGCACCTGCGCGTTCGCAGCTGATGCGGTAAGCAGGAGCGCGAGCAAAGAAATTAAAATCCACATGAGCGCGGCGTCTCCACTTGTGCCAAAGGAAAGTCGAACACCAAAATTTATCGTGGTAACCGGTGTGATGGTTCGATCTCTGCGGGGCGCTTACCAGTGCGGTGCCGCGCGTCGCAACGTCTCGGCGATGAATGCAATTCGCGGTGTCGTCGCGCCCACTCGCGACGCTAGCCACAGCGTATTCGTTGGATTCGCGGCACCCGGAAACAGCGACACCAACGCGGCACGCTGCAGCGCGTCAGTGATCAAGTACCGCGGCAGCACTGTCACGCCGAGCCCCGCTGCCGCAGCACTGGCCACGCTGCGCAGATTGCCGACAGTCATCGCAGTCCGCTTCGGAGAGGAAGCATTGAATACCTCGCGCCAATAGCGACGCACAATTGGCTGTGAGTCATCGTAGGCGAGAATCGGAACGCCATCAAACACCGCCGCGCCGCGTTCGGCAATCATCGTGGGCGTGATGCGGTCGGCCCATTCGGGCGCAGCAACCAAGACAAATTCTTCGCGATACAGCGCTTCAAAGCGAACACCGCGCGTAGCAAGCCGTTGGGTAGCGATCGCGAGATCAAGCGCCCGCGCCGCCACCGCGTCCAACAACTCGCGCGGCATACCTGACTCGGCACGAATTGCGATGTCATGATCAAGCGCCAGTCGGAGTGAGGGCAACACCGCTGCACCCAGAAACTCTGTCGGCCCACCGATGAGTACCGTGCCGGCCAGCGAGTCGGCTCCCACGGCTTGCGCCGCCAAAGAGGCTTCGATGGCATCGACGTGCGGCGTGAGCATCGCCGCCAGCGCGTGCGCAGCAGCAGTGGGTGCAATGCCGCGTGCCAAGCGAGTGAAAAGCGTGCGCTGCAATTGCGCCTCAAACGCTTGTACCTGCTTGCTGACGGCGGGTTGCGTCACGTTCAGCAACCGCGCGGCAGCGGTCATGCTGCCCACGCGATAGACGGTGACGAACGTTTGAATCAGTGCGAGATCAGCCATAACGATTGTTATGGATAGGGGCGCATCATACGATTTGTCAAGCACCTCGTGTTAGGCGAGTATGCGTCGTGGATCGCGGCAATCGGCCGCACACAGCGACGCATGAGGGCAGATCGCGCGTCACACCAACTTGTTACAGGAGTATTTCACAGTGACCCCACGCATCCTGATGGCGCTCACGAGTCACAGCGCACTCGGCAACACCGGCAGAACAACTGGCTACTATGTCCCGGAAGCAGCGCATCCGTTGGCGATCTTTCACGCTGCAGGATTCGACGTTGATTTCGTGAGCCCTGCAGGTGGACACGCACCGGCTGACGGTGGTAATCGCACGGATGAAATTGTCGCAGCATTTCTTGATAACTCCGCCGTGCAGGCGCAGGTCAGCGCGACGCACCGTTCCGGCGATATCTCACCTGCGAGCTACGACGCAATTTTCTACGTTGGCGGACATGGCACAATGTGGGATTTTCCCGATGATGCGCATCTCGCGTCAGCTGCAGCCAGCATCTACGAGCGCGGTGGTGTCGTCAGCGCGGTCTGCCACGGTCCGGCAGGACTCGTCAATGTCAAACTCTCAAATGGCGAGTATCTCGTCGCAGGCAAAACGGTAAGTGCGTTCACCAATGCAGAAGAGGCAGCCGTGAATCTCACCGATGTTGTGCCGTTCCTTCTTGAGTCGCGATTGATCGAGCGCGGGGCACTGGTCAATACAGCGCCAAATTTCACGGCAAATGTGTCTGTCGCCGGAAGACTCGTGACCGGGCAGAATCCTGCCTCGGCGCGTGGAGTTGCAGAGGCGGTGGTGTCGTTGCTCCGGCAGGCGGCGTAAGACAAGCTGGAGCGAGATTACCTTTTGAACATGTCTAGCTTTTAAACAAGACTAGCTGGAGCAAGAGCGTTCAGCATGACAGCAATTAGCGTAGAGCAGATTGGCAAAGCACGCGTCTACGCCTCAAAACCGAAACGTCTGATCCGTTGCTACACCACCGGCAAAGAAGAGCGTCTCCTCTTTCCCGGTGGCCAGATGCTTCACCTTCACAATGTTCTGCTGATCACCAAACAGTTCCATCAGTGCTCCATTGCGCGCGGTGACTGATGTAATTGGTACTGGTGATTCCCATTGCACGACGTACGACGACATATCGCGATCTGGCACGTTGGTGACAACGACGGGCACCAATCGACGTCCGTTCACCGTCACTACGAATTTCTCGATTACGTACGCTTGAAACGCCGCTTCACCGGCGGGGGAATTGAGTGTCAATCCGCTGACCTGTGTGCGTTTGATCAATGCTTGCGTGAGGTCATCGGTAAACAGTCGAATTTGTGCCGAGATTACGCGTGGCTCAACCGCCATACGCGTGTATGACACGTGAAAGTCGTGCTCACTGACTAGGTGTGACGTCGTGGGTTTCACGCCCGGATGCAGAGCGGCTACATGTGCCAAATGTGCATGTGGCGCGACTGCACCCAGCACGTCTGCATTCGCCGCACTCGCATGCAGAACGCCCGCCAGCATTGCGCCCTGCAACCAACCTGTCATCACGGAATAACTGCGGCAGGACGATTCCAGGTGTTGTTCGCGCGATTGATGTCGCCCAACGCTTCATCTGGATCAAGCACAACCGACTGCAATTCCTTCTGCGAGAAGCGCCCGTAGTCAAACTTCTTCTCATTCGTGCGCCAGATCGACACAGGCAATCGCACGCGCTCCTTCGTGCCGTCGGTGAAGGTGAACTCCATCACAACGGGCATCACCAGCCCACCCTTGTTCTCGAGGCTGACGCGGTTGTAGAAGCGACCGCGATCCGGCAT
>JANNWU010000413.1:0-3088 GCA_031408755.1 Gemmatimonadaceae bacterium
GCGAGAATTACATGCGTATCAAAGGCATGATGCGCGAGCTCGGTCTGCACACGGTCTGTGAAGAAGCGCGTTGCCCAAATATTGGCGAGTGCTGGGATCACGGGACGGCGACGTTCATGATTTTGGGCGATGTCTGCACGCGCAACTGTGCGTACTGCGCTGTGTCGCACGGTCGTCCGCCCAGCTATGACTTGGCCGAGCCGATGAAGGTTGCGAGCGCTGTCGCGGCGATGTCGCTTAGGCACGCGGTGATCACGTCAGTGAACCGAGACGACCTCCCGGATTTTGGTTCCGGGCATTTCCATGACACGATTCGTCTCATTCACGAGATGGTTCCGGGGTGCTCAGTCGAAGTGCTGGTACCCGATTTTCAAGGTGAGGAGTCGGCGATCCAGCATGTGCTCGACGCGCGTCCGGAGATTTACAATCACAACACCGAGACCGTGCCGCGCTTGTTCAAGAAGGCGCGTGCTGGCGGTCGATACGATCGTGTATTGGGCATCTTCCGCACCGCAAAGGCGTACGCACCAGATATCCTGACCAAGACGGGCATCATCTTGGGCATGAGCGAGACGATTGAGGAAGTGATCGAAGTGATGAAGGATCTGCGCTCAGTTGACGTGGATATTCTCACGCTGGGCCAGTACTTAAAGCCGTCGGAGAGTCATATTGCGCTCGACCGATACTATACGCCTGATGAGTTCCGCCACTTGTACGAGGTGGGGATGTCATTGGGCTTCCGACATGTGGAGAGCGGACCGCTGGTGCGTTCGTCGTACCATGCGTGGGAGCAGGTGCAAGCGGCCAGCGTAGGCTGACCGTTGTCGTAGTGCCGATCAAGCCTGCGGAGTAGTCGCGGACTTGTATTGTCGTGTGTGAATTTGCGTCGCTCACAGTAGGGAGCGCCCCGACATCGCGTGCCGCGTTAGTGGCAACGTGTTTCCGACGTTCACCTACTGCCGAAATCGATTATGGCCAAGCGCACACCCACGGCGAAAGCCCCAGCGAAGACTACCAGCGCGGTACCCGCCGCTGATGCTGCGGCAGAGAAAACGTTGCATCATTCTCTGTTGCGTTCGATGTTGCTGCAACGGCGATTTGAAGAGCGATGCGCGGAAGCGTACGCCATTGGTCGCATTGGCGGATTCTGCCATCTCTATATTGGGCAGGAAGCAGTAAGCACGGGCACGCTCAGCTTGTTGCGTCCCGATGATTACATGATCACCACCTATCGCGATCACGGGCAGGCGTTGGCGCGTGGAATCACGCCACGCGCTGTTATGGCAGAGTTGTTTGGTCGCGTTGATGGCTGCGCGCGCGGCAACGGCGGCTCAATGCACATGTTTGACAAGGCGACAGGTTTTCTTGGCGGGCATGGCATTGTGGGCGGACATTTGCCTATTGCTACCGGTGTTGGTTTTGCGATCAAGTATCGCGGTGGCGATCAGGTTATCGCCTGCTTCTTTGGTGAAGCGGCGGTGAACAACGGTGCATTTCACGAAGCGCTGAACATGGCGTCGCTGTGGAAGTTGCCGGTGCTGTTCATCATTGAGAACAATCGCTACGGCATGGGCACGTCGGTTGAGCGTGCGTCGGCGATTAATGACATCTATCAGCGCGCCAGCAGCTACGACATGCACCGCGCGGTGGTTGATGGGCAAGATGTGCTCGCGGTGCGGACTGCGATCGACGAAGCGGTGACTCGCGCACGCACCGATCAAAGCCCGACGCTGCTTGAGATGCGCACCTATCGATTCATGGGTCACTCCATGTCAGACGCGGTGAGCGGCACGTATCGCAGCAAGGCTGAACTGGATGAGTACCTCAAGCGCGATCCAATTGCACTGTTGCGTGCACACATGGAAGAACGTGGCACGCTGACTGAAAAAGAACTACAGGATCTTGATACGGAGCTGAAGGCTATTGTACAAGACGCGTGGGATTTTGCCGAGGCGAGCCCAGAGCCGCCGTTGGCCCAGTTAATGGAAAACGTGTATGTGGATACCACCAGCGACACCGGCAACACTGCCGGGGCGTGGAGCTGAATCATGGCCATCATTACTTACCGCGATGCGTTGAATCAGGCGCTCCGTGAAGAGATGCAGCGCGACGCGCGCGTCTTTCTGATGGGCGAAGAAGTGGGCGTGTATCAGGGCGCGTACAAAGTGTCGAAGGGTTTGTTGCAGGAGTTTGGTGAAATGCGCGTGGTCGACACGCCAATTACCGAGCTTGGCTTCGCTGGTGTTGGCGTTGGTGCGGCGATGGTTGGCCTTCGTCCGATCATCGAATTCATGACGTGGAATTTCGCGTTGTTGGCGCTCGATCAAGTGGTGAATGCTGCCGCCAAGATGCTGTACATGTCTGGTGGTCAGTTTAACATTCCGATGGTCTTTCGCGGTCCCAACGGTGCAGCGTTGCAGCTTGGCGCGCAGCACAGCCAGGCCTGGGAGAGTTGGTTGGCGCACATTCCTGGGTTGAAAGTTGTCGCACCCGGCACACCGTACGATGCGAAGGGATTGTTGAAGGCAGCCATTCGCGACGACAATCCGGTATGCGTGTTGGAAGGCGAAATGCTCTACAACAACAAGGGTGAAGTTCCAGACGGCGAGTACATCGTGCCACTCGGCGTCGCGGACTTAAAGCGCGTTGGTGAACACTGCACGATTGTGACGTGGGGCAAGCAAGTGTTGGTGGCGATGGCGGCGGCAGATCAACTCGCAAAGGATGGCATCACGGTCGATGTCGTTGACTTGCGCAGCATTCGTCCGCTCGACGAGCGCGCGATCATCGACAGCGTCAAGAAAACGAATCGCTGCGTAGTACTCGAAGAAGGCTGGTACTTCGCTGGAGTTGGCGCGCAGATTACAGATTTGGTGCAGCGCGAATGCTTCGACGATCTCGATTCACCGGTAATTCGCGTGCATCAAGCTGATGCACCAATGCCGTACGCCAAGGCGCTGGAAAAAGCAGCCAAAGCTGATATGCCAAAGACAATCGCCGCGGTCCGCCGCGCGCTGTATCTCGACTGATCTCACTGCGCCGGAATTCTGACGATGGCTACCAAGGTGATGATGGAAGCGCTCTCTCC
>JANNWU010000414.1:0-9497 GCA_031408755.1 Gemmatimonadaceae bacterium
TGATGTAGAGTGACGCCAACATTGCATCAGCTGCACCCTGCGTGATGCGACCGTACTCGTTCGGCCACGTCTTCGGCAGATCCGTACGCGCCGCTTTCAGTTCAGTCTCGATGAACGCGAAGGTCTCAGCACGCGTCTTCCGAGCGCGATTCTCTACCTTCGTGTCCGTCGCAATCGGCACACCGCCGTAATTGTCCATCAGGTTCAAGTAGAACATCGCGCGCAATGCACGAAGCTCTGCCTTGATCGCTGGCTTGCCCGGGATGACGATCGTGGCTGGCTCAATGGCTTCCAGCACGATGTTCGCACGAGCAACGCCGGCGTACATCTGATTCCAGATGGCGTTGACTTCGCGCAGACCAACGACGCTCGTCGGCGTCCAGCCTTGGCGGTGCAACTCTAACCATGCGCCGTTGTCAAACCAGTCAGAGCCACGCGTCGGCACGACGGTCTCTTCCGAACTGACCTGCTGCATTGCGTAATGATCTTCGTACTGATTACGGAGGTTGGCATACACCGCCGCGACACCGGCAAGCACTTCATCGGTGTTCTTGTAGAAATTGTCCTTCGTGATCAGGCTGGCCGGCGATTCCGTCAGGTCCGTACAAGCAACCATCAGGCCCACCGGAACCGCGAGGAGTGCGCCGAAGCGCACAACTCGGGTTGTCGAGCGAAGCAGAGACATTCGAATTCGCCTCAAGAGAGCAATAAGGAAACAGAAAAATACTTCACGATGGAAACAGCCCGACTAGAACTGAACGCGGAACCCAGTCGTAAAGGTCCGGGAGCGCGGATACGCCAAGTAGTCCATACCGCGCGTTGCCAAGCCCGCGTCGGTGAATACCTCTGGGTCGTAGCCAGTGTACGGCGTAAACAGCAGCAGGTTGTCACCTGAGACGTACACGCGCGCTCCACGACCACGAACCTTGAACGTATAGCCCGCCGTCACATTCTGAAGGCGGAAGAACGAACCGTTCTCAATCCAGCGCGACGAGTAGATCGCCGGCTCGGTCAGGCCGGTCGGATCGTCCAGCGCTGAGCGCAGGAAGTTGCGATCCTGCGTCACATTGCTCTTCGCCGCAGAAACCAACGCGGTGTTGTTAAACACATCGCGGCCCTGCTCAGCGCGCCACAGCCAGCTACCATCGAAGCCATGCCACGTTGCGTTGCTGCGGAGGCCCAAGCTGAACGACGGATTCGCGTTGCCGATGATGACGAAATCATCGCCACCAGGCGACGTTGTCTTGCCCGTCACGGAGCGGCTCGTCTCGACGCCCGCTGCATTGCGCACCACCGTGTACTTGTTGAATTCCTGCGCCTTCGTCGTGGGATTAAAGCCCGCAAACTCAGCACCATAGAACGTTCCGAGCGGCTGGCCCGGAATGATCCGCTGTGCATTCACACCAGACTGGCCCTGACCGCTCACGCCGCCGGTGTTGATGAACTGCGAAGGTCCAAGATCGAGAACCTTGTTCCGCTCAACTGACAACACCAAACCAGAGGTCAACGTTAAACCCTTGTTCGGGCGATCGTAGATGCGTGCATCAAGCGAGGCTTCAAAACCCTTGTTCGAGACGCTGCCGATGTTCTGGAGCTGGTCGCCAACGAAGCTTGATCCAGTCTGCGCGATCGGCACCTGCAACAACAAGTCCGTGGTCTTCTTGTTGTAGTACTCGACTGAACCGCTGAACCTGCCGTCTGCGAAGCCGTAATCAAGAGCCACGTTCGCCTGCGACGACTGTTCCCACTTGAGAGCCGGGTTCGGGTTGACGTTTGGCACAATGCCCGTAACCGTGGTGCTGCCGAAGTTGTAGCGTGCGCCTGCGTCAGCTGCCAGTGACGGCAGGGAGCGATACGGAGGAACAGCTTGGTTACCCTGCAGGCCATAGCCAACGCGCAGCTTGAGCTGCGAGAAGGGCAGGCTCTTCCCGAACGACTCGTCGCTGATCAACCATGCACCAGAGACGGCCGGGAACACAGCCCACTTGTTCTCGGTACCGAAGCGCGACGAACCGTCGCGACGCAACACGCCGGTCAAGAAATACTTGTTCTTGTAGCCGACGTTCGCACGAGAAAAGAACGAAACCAACCGGCTTTCCTCACGGAACGATGAAGGCGGCTGTGGCTTTGCGCCAGCGTCCAATCGGCTGTAACCGAAGGCATCCGTCGTGAAGCCTTGCGCTTGTGCAGCGAAGTCGGTGTTATCAAAATCGGTGAACTCGTAGCCGCCAACGATATCGAAGTCGATGCCACGACCAACTGTCGGCGACCACGTCATCAGCGTCTGCAAATTGCTGTTGGACAGCGCGCGCTGTGACTGCTGCGCCAAGCCGCTGAATTCAGCACCGACCGGGCTAATGCGCGGCAAGTAAATGTTGCGCTGACCGTTGGAACGGTCACTACCAACGTTCAGCTGCACCGAGAGGCTAGGCAACAACTGCAACGATGATGTGATGTTTGCGAGCGTACGGAGCGTTGCGCCGTCGTCCAACACTTGGTTGGCCAAGGCGACCGGGTTACGAACGCCCTGACGACCGGTCCCCGTCTCGAAGAACGATCCATCAGCGTTGCGAACTGGACGCGTCGGATTGTAGACCGCTTGGTTCACGAACACACCACCTTCAAAACCGCCGGTGTTCTCGAATGGCAAATAGTCGTTTTCAACGCGTGAAGAGCTGAGGTTCAAACCAACACGCAGCTTGCCGCTCAACGCTTCATGAGAACCATTCAAGCGTGCCTGCAAACGATTCAGCCCGTTACCGATAACCACGCCCTGCTGATCAGCGAAGTTCAACGAGGCGCGGAACGTCGTGCTCTGGTTACCACCAGCAAAGGCCAGATTGTGATTCTGCGTCAGCGGCGTACGCTGCAACTCAGCTTCCCAATCGGTGTTCGCGGTGCCCTGCGCAGCCAAGCGTGATGCTGGCAGAGTGCCCTTCGTCACTTCACCCTGAATGAACGCGCGATACTCGTTTCCTGTCAGAAAACCAAGCGAATTCGAGCGGCGGCTGGTCGCCACATACGTCTCGTATTCCATGGTCGCGGCGCCCGGACGACCCTTCTTCGTTTCGATTAGCACGACGCCGTTTGCACCGCGGCTGCCGTAAATAGCCGTCGCGCCTGCGTCCTTCAGCACCGTGATGGAGGCGATGTCCGACGGGTTGATGGCGTTCAGTGGGTTACGACCAAGCGCAGCCGAACCACCGATGCCGATACCGCGTGCTTCTGACTCGTTGTTCTGGAGCGGCACACCATCAATGACATACAACGGATCGTTGCCCGCGCTGATCGACGTACCACCACGAATACGAATCTGTGCGCCAGCACCTGGCTCACCGCTGTTCAGCGTCACGTTCACGCCAGGCGCACGTGCCTGCAGCAGCTGCGTCGGGTTCACAACCACACCAACGTTTGCGTCTTCAGCGCTAATCGTCGCCACAGAACCCGTCACGGCTTCCTTACGCTGCGAGCCGTATCCCGTCACCACAACTGCGCCAAGGTTCGCGGCGACAGCCTGCATCACGAACCGGACGACTGCAGTCTGGCCTGGAACCACCGCCACGTCTTTCGTCTGAGCGCCGTATCCGATGCGCGCCACACGGAGCTTTGCCGTACCAGCCGGCAAGTTGAATGTGAACGAGCCGTCCACGTTCGTGACCGCGGCACGCTGGGTGCCCTCGATCGACACTGTTACGCTCTGCATCGGGAGCTGACTCGTTGAGTCAACTACACGACCGGAAATCGTTCCGCGGGCGCCCTGCGCCTGCAGAGGATTTACCAATAGGAGACCGCCTACCACTGCGGCCATCATACCTCTGATCACTGCCATTCGTCTGCTCTCCTAGCTGCTGCGGAGGGATTTGAATCCTGCGTGCTCCAGACGGAAGCCGTCGGGAGTTGGAACGCACAGGGGACACCAGCACCAACCGTTCAACCCGCACCTGCGACCTAAATACGTGACTTGATTCGCGATTCGATTGCTGTCACACCCAAAGCGGCGCACGAGGCGTCGCTGTAAATGACGTGCAAACTCAGTTCCCTAAAGCCCGGTGCGCCAACCTCTGCGCCTGAGGGCAACCAACAAACTCAGCCAACCATCCGTACTGCATTCAATGGCTTTGAAGCGGCGCCAACAGTCGGTTCGTCCCGACGGATAGGGCACTGCTGCGGCTCCCTCGGACCAAGATTGGGCGGTGCCACCTCGCGGCTGGAGACTGAACTTGGCACGTTGCGACCGCCCCCAGCGGTGGGGACCGACGCAACGCGCCCAGCGAATTGTTGGGGGCTATGCTCGCCGACGGCGCACGCTCTGTCAAGATCCGGTATCGAACTGGACCTTACGGCACTAGCTCCGCCCTCTCAATCCGTCAGCAGCGTCACGGAGCTTTCGGCCGCGCCCGGTTTCGCTCACGGCGCGCGAAAACATGCCCGTCGCCGACGGCCGAGCCCGCGCGTAGGATTCGCTACAGCCTCGTCCCACCACACGTGGGTCAGCGGCGCGGTCGCCGCTTTCTGCGTGTTCTATCGGCAATTGCACGCCTTCCCTCGCACCACCCGCCGCACGCGGGCCTCCATATGACTGTGCTTGCCCTCGCGCTCTTCACGCAACTTGCCGTCGTCACGCCACGACCCGTGCAGCCTGTCCTCGCGTTCCCAGAGCGCAGCCTCGATGACACAACCGCATATCGCGGTTACCAGACACGGTTTTTCCGCGACGCTGCGCGAAACACCATTCAGGTCTATCTCGACGAGCGCAGCGCTCGTGTGGTTCACCTCATGGCCGACGCCGACAACGCAAGTATCGGCTTTACCGCGCGCGATGACAGTGGCCGGACGGCGGCGCTCGCGTGGGCATCGCCGGGCGCATCGGTTAGTGCGAGCGGGCGCACGCGCCGCTTTGAGCATCGCCTCACCGCCAACACGAATGTCTTGCACCTCGGCGCGTTTCTTCTCGGATCAATGCGTGTCGAACGCGATTTCCAGTACTTCCAAAAAGGTAAAGAAGCGTTTGCAAGCGGACCATACGCAATCACCGAAGTTGATCGACTAATCACGACGATCGCCGCGTTGCCAATTGCCACACAACCAACGCATCTCCGGCTATTGAACGCCGCATCAGTGAACGAATTGCGATCGCGCATGTATCCGCGCATTGCGCTGACAAATACCGGCGCCTTTTGGGTTGCCAGTATCCAACAAGTCACGCTCGACGCTCGCGACACGCTTACGCTGGAGCTGCGCGCTGCCACACGCGACGTGAACGCATCGGTCGCGGGAGACTCGCTGACGCTGGGCGCAAAGCGTGGTGAAAGCGTCGCGTTCGGCGTGCGCATATCTACGACCGCCAAACCTCTCACGCCGCTCACCCGTGCAGAAATTTTTACGCCAGAGTTCCTTGCTTTTCTTGAGGCAACACGAGCCCGTGGCGCGCGAGTCGCGGCAACAGACACAGCGGCCATTCGCGCGCGGCGTATGGAGCGACAGGTTCGTGGTGTCGAGTTGCTGGTCTCACGCGAGAAGCTGATGGCGGGGCTCTCGACCTACGCCACCTACTTCGGGCGTGACATGCTGATGACGGCGCTGATGATGCAGCCAATCTGGAAGCATGCAACGCTGGAAGCAGTGATTGCCGTAGCGTTGCGCAAGCTCGGACCAAACGGTGACATCAGTCATGAAGAAGCATTGGGAGATCAGGCAACGCGTGAGTCAGCCGGAGAGTACGCTGACCTGATCGCAGCATCGGTCGCGCAACGTCAGAACGCGAATCAACGTGGCGCGGATAGTCTCTTCACTCGCGCGGAGGGCGTGCTTCGCACTTTCCGAAACGTGCGCGAGAACTATCACATGATTGACGACGAGTATCAATTCGCCATTGTTGTCGCGCGCTGGATTACAGACCCAACTGTGTCAGCCGAATCGAAGCGCGCATTTTTGTTAGACTCAACTGACGGTGGCGGTACGCGCGTCGCGCGCATCATGAGTGAGCTGACGTTGCTCACGCGCCTGACCGCACCGTACGCGGCCAACCCAATTGCGGCGAATCTGATCGCGTTTGCCCCTCGTGAGCCATCCGGATTTGCGACTGCGTCTTGGCGAGACAGTGGCGCGGGTTACGCCGCCGGGAAGTACGCGATGGACATCAATTGCATTTGGGTGCCGCACGCGTTGGAGGCTACTGGGCAGATTATCGGCGCTATCAAAACGTTGCTCCCACGTTCGGCGCTTGCACTCGAATCAGTAACACCGCTGAACCGATACATCGCCGATGCGCAATCGCTGAGCAGTGCGATCACAACATGGCGTGGCGCGACGAGGCATTTCACTGTGACGCAGACCGCCGCCCAAGTTCAAGCAGCAGTCAACGCCCGACTTGCAGCAATGCCTGCAATCGAGCGCAGTTATTGGCAGGGCCGAAGCGAAACAGCCGCGGCATCCAGCACAGAACTGCGCTTTCTCGCCGTCGCGCTGGACGCCGCAGGCACGCCAATCAGAGTTGCCAACACCGATCCTGCCACGCAACTCTTCCTCGGCGATGGTGAAGGTCGTACTACCGCGTCAACACCGGCCGAACGCGCAAAAGTACTCGATGCAGTACGTCTTTTTGTGCGACCGTATCCAGCCGGATTGTTTGTTGATCGTATCGGCCCAGTGGTTGCGAACGATGCGTACACCACACCAGGTGTGTGGGACGCGTTTGTGAAAGACCCGTATCACGGGCCGCGCGTCGTCTGGGGGCGGGAAGTAAATCTCTTCCTACTTGGTGTTGCAAATCGAATCGCAGTCGAGCAGCGGCAATCGCAACCAGACTCCGCGTACATCACGGAGCTGCGTGACGCATTGATGAAAATTCGCACCGCGGTCGAGCAATCAGGATTTCACACCGAACTCTGGGCCTACACGTTCGAGAACGGCACGCTCGGAGCTCAGCGTTATGGTAGTGGCGCCGATGTGCAGTTGTGGAGCACGACTGACTTGGCGGTGCAGTTCGTGCTCGCGCGCGCCGCGGAGCGCGGACGGTAGCAGACGCTCTGCCAGCGCAAACGATCATGTCACCGTTCCAACCGATTCTTCTCGCGATTGCCGTCGTCGCACTTGTTGTGACGCTCACAGCGGTCGCGCGACGGCTTCCGATACCAACGCCGATTCTGCAAGTCATTGCGGGACTGGCGCTCGGCTTTCTTCCTGGCGTGCGAGTGCCAGAGCTTGAGCCGGATCTGGTGTTCTTCGTTTTTCTGCCGCCAGTACTGTGGGCAGCGGCGTTCTTTACATCGGTACGCGAGTTTCGTCGCAATTTGCGACCAATATCACTGCTCGCGGTTGGTCTCGTCTTGGTCACCACTGGTGTCATCGCGGTCACGGCGCACGCACTGATTCCCGATCTGCCGTGGGCAGTAGCTGTTGCGCTGGGTGCAATTGTGTCGCCGCCTGATGCCGTTGCGGCGGCGGCGGTGGTTTCGCGGCTCCCGGTGCCGCGCCGCGTAGTCGTCGTGCTTGAAGGCGAGAGCCTCGTCAACGATGCGGCGGCTCTCGTGCTCTTTCGCACCGCTGTAGCGGCGGCAGTGACAGGCGCATTTAGCCTTGGTGAAGCAGTGGTGCGTTTCTTCATCGACGCAGCGGTTGGTGCACTGATCGGCGTGCTGGTTGGATGGTGCATCGTGAAAGCGTTGCGATGGACGCGCGACGCGCTCGCAGAAACACTGCTCACGATCGCCGCGCCGTATCTGGCTTGGGTCGCGGCCGAATCGATTCACGTTTCCGCAGTGCTCGCCTGTGTCGCTGGTGGCATCTACGTGCGCCAACACTTTTCGTCAGCCGTATCACCCATGTCGCGTCTGCAATCACGCGCAGTATGGGATCTGATTATTTTCCTGATTAACGCATTAATCTTTCTGATTCTCGGTTTGCAATTCAAGCCGTTGATGTCCGAAGTGCCTGCTGGTACGCTGGGCAGCGTGTTGCTGGCTGGCGTTGCGATCAGCATCGTGACGATCGTGCTCCGATTGGTCTGGGTTCCAATCGCGACGTACCTGCCGCGGCGATTCAGCGCGACAATCCGCCGAAGCGATCCGTTACCCAATCCCAAAGCGGTCGCGTTGGTCGCGTGGACAGGCATGCGCGGCATCGTATCACTCGCGTCAGCGCTCGCGTTGCCGTTGGTGCTCGCGAACGGTGCACCGTTTCCGTATCGCTCGCAGCTCATTCTGATCACAATGTGTGTGATCATGATCACGCTGGTTGTGCAAGGACTGACGCTTACGCCGATTATCCGAGCGTTTCAATTTCCACCAGACGTTGCGCATCATGAGGAAGAACGACACGCGCGCCGCGAGGCGCTCCGGCGCGGCGCGGAGGCGCTGGAAGATCTGTCACGCGAACCTTGGGCGGACACTGCCGACGTAGAGCGCGTGCGTCGCGAACTGCGTGATCGTCTACAAAATCAGGAGCATCACGCCAGTGACGCAGGAACGCACCGCCGATTACGCGCAGGTGTATTGACTGCCGAGCGGCGGATGTTGGTACGTCTCAGGAACGAGGGCGCCATATCGGATGAGACATTACGCGAGCTGGAAGCGGAACTCGATCACGAAGCAGTACGCGTAGGCACGGGGGACACGCGCTAACGCCGGCACGTCCGCTCAACGTGTCGGCTGCTCTGCGATTCTAAATCAGTTGTTCCGAAGCGGCGGGCTGTCCGGTGGTGCCCTCTGCCAGCGTTTCGAGACGATCAAGCCGCTCTACGTCAATCGCAATCACGCCGTCCGGTGCGCTGATGAAGATATTGGCGAATTTGGCATCCCAGCGCACTTCATCCCATAAGTACGAACAGCGCGCCGTGACTCGTGTTGAGAATGTTCCTTCGTGGGCGTTGACCGACACTAGTAACTCCACTTCTGCTTCTCTCAACATTGCCGGCGTGAAACCACGAAGCGGACTGCGCTCGTCAATGGGATGCACGACCGTCCAATGCAGCGGAAAGAACTCGACACCGGCGCGTTCTAACTCGAGCATGTGGAATTCACGCACGCGTTGACCATTCTGCATTTCGAAGAGTGCCATATTCACGCGCACTTGCACGTCGCTGAGCTCACTCGGCTGCGTGCTGACAACGCGAAACATCAATCCGCGACCACCCTCGTACGGCGCCACCACCGCAGATTCGCTGAAGCGCAGCCGCATGCGCGGGCGAATCAAACGTGCAACCATAAGTCCAGCGATAAGTACGACAGTCAACGGACCAAGCAGCGACTCAAAAATCATGAGCCAGTGCGTGGTCGCACCAACACCGTACATCGGACTTGTATCAGACGTCGTGAAAACCGCGAGACTGAAGCTAAAAACCGAGATGAATGGATCGGACACGCCCGCCGCGTCTTGGCCCGCAATCGCACCACGACCCAGTGCGGAGTACGCAAGCGCGAAACACCCATTGAGTAGCAGAATCGCCGCCAACGACCACGCAAGGAACGACACCCAACTGGCGGCGAGTGCGCCGAGGT
>JANNWU010000415.1:0-9236 GCA_031408755.1 Gemmatimonadaceae bacterium
CGCGCGGGTGGTGGTCCCCTGGTTCCAACGGGACAGTATCTGGTGAGCTTCGTGTATGGCGACGATAAGCAGAAGCAAGTGATGCGCGTGGAGCGCGTTGGCGGCATTACTGGCGTGAGCGGTTTTGGAGAGGAAGAAGGCGACGAGGGAGAACCGGACCGCGATCGCAGCCGATGACGGATTCGTCGCTGCGTGCTACCGCAGATGCTCAATCATTGACGCAGGTGATCGATGCCAAGACTGTCCGACAGGTGGTCTTGGCGTCGTCCGCAGGCACGGTGATCGAGTGGTACGATATCTATGTGTTCGGAACTTTGGCGCCGATTCTGGCGCCTTTGTTTTTCCCTGATTCCAGCGAAACCGCGGCGTTTCTAAACACGCTCGCCACGTTTGGCGCAGGATTCGCCGTGCGGCCTCTCGGCGCATTGGTGTTCGGTCGAATTGGTGACATGGTCGGCCGAAAATATGCGTTCATGGTGACGCTGCTGATCATGGGTGCGGCGACTGCTGCCATCGGACTTTTGCCGACTGTGTCGACGATCGGTATCGCGGCGCCTCTGCTACTCGTCGCACTGCGCCTGTTGCAAGGGTTGGCGCTCGGTGGCGAGTACGGTGGTGCCGCGATCTACGTGGCAGAGCATTCTCCACCAAACAAACGCGGTTTTTATACAGCCTTCATTCAGACCACCGCGACGCTGGGACTCTTTGTCTCGTTAGTGGTGATTCTCGCCGTGCGTTGGCTTGTTGGTGAAGAGGCGTTCAAAGTGTGGGGCTGGCGAATCCCTTTCCTGCTCTCGGCGCTGCTCGTGGTGATGTCGTATTACATCCGTCGACGTATGCACGAGTCGCCAGTGTTTCAGCGGATGAAGGCGGAGGGCACCGTCAGCAAAATGCCCATTCGTGAAGCGTTTGGAACGTGGGAGCGTTGGAAGATTTTCTTGGTCGTGTTATTTGGGATGGTCGCGGCGCAGGCAGTCGTGTTTTACACCGGGCAATTCTTCGCATTGTTTTTCTTGCAGAAGGTGCTCAAGCTTTCGCTGACGGCTGCGTACACAACGGTCGCGATTGGCATTTTGATTGGTACGCCGTTTTATCTCGTGAGCGGATGGTTATCCGATCAGATTGGGCGTCGCAAGATTATTCTCACCGGCACGTTTCTCGCTGCCGCACTTTTGTATCCGCTGTATCGCGGCATGATGTGGGCGGCGGGTCCAATTGTTGGTGAGGGCGCTGCGGCAGTCGCGCAGAATCCGAACATTTTTGTGTTATCGCTACTGATCGCAGCGCAGGTGGTGTTGGTGACACTGACCTACGGCCCGATGGCCGCGTTTCTCGTTGAGAGTTATCCGGCGCGCATTCGCTATACATCCATGTCGTTGCCGTATCACCTCGGCAACGGATGGTTTGGCGGTTTCACTCCGCTGATCGCCGCGTCAATGGTGGCGTCGTACAACAGCCCATTCGCGGGGTTGATCTATCCCATTGCGGTATGTCTGATCGGCGGGACAATCGGCGTACTTTTTGTGAAAGAGCCAGATCCGGCGCGGGCGAACGATATCGATTGAGATTCGTGAAACCGGTAGCCCACGCGCCGGCGACCCAGCACAATCACCTCCGCCCGCGCGCGCAGGCTCAAGCCGATCGCCGACATTCTGCGCAAAGGGCGTGAGCGCCCCCCACCGCGCGCGCAGGCTCAGGGGGGCGGGTGCGGCGGTCGTAACTCGGCATAGGGGCGTCGCGGCGGTTGCGTGTCACCTACGTTCGATGGCCGCTGACGCTTTACGTGGACAGTCGTCACAGCAGTGGAGATGCAGTCAGACTGGCGTATTCCTTGCGCATCGCACTTCAGCAGTCGCAAACTTGTTTTTCGCACCATCGCAGTCCGACGTGCTACACTTTGCTCGGAGACAGCTCGCATGCTGGCAGGTATGTTCGCGTCACTCGCTGTCTTCGTTGCGGCACCTGTCACGCACCAGGCACCCGCGTCGTCTCGGGCTGCCGTTACGCATTGGGTCTACGACACGTTAACTGTCGCAGAAGCGGCGCCTGCTTTGATCGTTGGGCAGCACCTGCTCGTTGTACCGCGCTCGCTCATCCCGTTCGCCGATACGTTGCCAGCGCAGCCAATACTCGCCGATACGCTGCCGGTGCAACCAACACTGCGTTGGGTGGTCGCAGATACCGATACGTTGATTCGCAAAAAACGTCGGCCGTTAACCGAATACTCCGAGTGGTACAGTCGCCGTGTGACGCTGCATCGTCGAATGAGCTATGCGATGCTGCCGCTGTTCGCAGCGTCGTACTATACGGGGAATCGACTCCTTACTGATGGTCGGCGGAACTCGCCGTCGTGGGTGCGCAACACTCATCCGATCGCGGCGGGCGGCGCGGCGGTGTTGTTCGGCGCGAACACGATTACCGGTGCGTGGAATCTTTGGGCTTCGCGACGCGATGCCGACGGTCGCACGCGTCGCCTTGTGCACGCCGTGCTTTTAACTGCGGCTGATGCCGGATTTGCGTACGCCGGTTCTCTTGGCGACGAAGCGAGTGAAAACGGCAAGATCAGGTCGCGTCATCGTATGATCGCGTTATCGTCGATGGCTGTAAGCACGGCGAGTTGGGTGTACATGCTGATCACGAAATAGCGCGAATGCCTTTACTGGACGCAATGATTGCTGCGGTGGAGCCGTGGAGCACCTTTTATGGCAACTCGACCACCATTTCCATTGCCGTAACCGCTGTGCACTTGGGTGCGATGATGGTTGGCGGTGGGCTCGCGATTGCGGCGGATCGTTCGGTACTCAGAAACAGTTTCCCTACCGATGTCGCACAGCGTCGCACAATCGCCGATACCGTTGGTGATGCGCACAAACCGGTGCTGATCGCGCTGGGAATTTCTGCTCTGACGGGGGTGTTGCAACTAACTGCGGATCTTGAAGCGTTAGCAACCAACAAGGCGTTGTGGGTGAAAGCGGGTCTCCTGCTGGCGCTGTGTGTGAATGGACTGTTGATGTTGCGGAATGAGCGATCACTCCGTCGTGATCCAGCGAATGGCGCCGCGTTCGGTTCGCTCCGCGTGCGCGCGATGTCTAGTGCTGTACTGTGGTTCGCGATCGTGCTGGCTGGCGTTGTCCTTCAGCAGGGGTAAGTTCGGCATGGCAGAGCGAAATTCGAATGCTGAGTCGGTTGCCGTGGACTGTGATGCGTGCTCGCTTCACTCGCGTCGTGACTTTGTGTTGCGCGCAACGGCTGCCGTTGTTGCTGTCAGCACGCTCTTTCCTCTCGTTGCGAATGCCGACGCGATGGACGGAGTTGTGTTTACTCGCGCGACGCGGAACACCGACGGTGCGGTTCGCTACCCTGTACCATCTGCCGACGGCGCTTCTATCGATGTCGAGAATGAAACGATTCTGGTGCGCCAAGGATTGCAGTGCATGGCGTTTGCGTTGAGTTGTCCGCACCAACGTGCGATGCTGCGGGTGAAGCGTGGAGAGGTGGGATTTCAGTGCCCAAAGCACAAATCTGAGTACGAAGCGAGTGGCGTATTCATTCGTGGGCGCGCGACACGAAACATGGATCGCCGCTCTATTCGGAAGGACGGTGCGGAGTTGATTGTCGATGTGGATTCGGTGGTTCGAAGTGATGAGCAGCAAGCAGCGTGGTTGGCCGCCGTGGTGAGCATTTAGTGCGCAATGTTGTTTCGCAGGAACGCCCTTTTTTGAGGTCATTGTGATGACGGAGCGCGAGAAGCAGTGCGGTGAATGCGTGGCTCGTTCGGCGTCAGTGTCACGCCGGGATTTCGTGTCGATGGCGACGATGTCAGCGGTTGCAGTCACGCTTTCCGCGTGCGGTGGCGGCGGGGAGAGCGGTGAACCGATCACCGGCCCGATAGCGCCTGGCGTCGGGCAAGTTGTTGTCACCGTGACCGATTTCCCTGCGCTTGCGACCATCGGCGGCGTCGCGCGCGTTCGTAGCTCACCGCCGGTTGCGATGGCGCGCACCGCTGCTGGTCCGGCAGGGCTGATTGCGTATTCACTCTCGTGCACGCATCAGGGCACGACGGTGCAGATCCAACCCAATAATACGCTGAAGTGCCCCAACCACGGCGCCGAGTACACGTCTGCCGGGGTGTGGACGGGTGGTCAGATTACGAACAGTCTGGTGCGATTACCGGTGGTTGTTGATGGCGCGTCGGCGACGATTACGCTGGGCTGAGTAACCGTGAGCGGCGTCGTTGGCGCTGCTCACGTCTCGGTACTCACTCACGATTACGCTCGGCTGGCTAGTTAGTGAGCGGCGTTGTTGGCACTGCTCACGGCTCGGTACTCACTCACGATCACGCTCGGCTGGGTAGTTAGTGAGCGGCGTTGTTGGCACTGCTCACCGCGGACGCTCGCCGCTCGCTACTCGTGTGTCCGACCGGGCGTATCCAGCCGACGGTTGAGTTTCGCGCGCAACCCGTCGTGCGTGCATGCGTCATCGCGCAACGCGACCACGTCGGCGCGTGCTGCAACGCGTGCCTCGATGAGTTGAAAGACGCGCTCCACCGTCCACGTTTGTGTTTTGCGGCCGATGAGTGTTGCGCGGTCTCCATCGCGAACCTCGCCCTCCTGCAGCACCGCGTTGTACCAACCAGCGCGCGCATTTGCTTTCACCTCCGCGATCAAGGTGGGTCGCATCCATCGGCGTGCGAGCGTACCGCACGGCCCACGTGGTTCGGTGATTTGCAGCACGCACTTTCCAATTTGCCACGTGTCGCCAAGGCAGACGTTCGCTTCCGTCAGTCCGTCGATCAGCACGTTCTCGCCAAAGGCGCCCGGTCCGAACGTGGCGCAGTCAATCTCCGCTGACATTGCGTGTAAGGCGTCGTGATGCGCATCCATGTGCGCTCGGAGTTCTGATTGCCACTGTGGGTAGTGCGACGCGCCGTACACGAGCACCGCTTTCGTGGGCCCACCGTGATGCGTGCGGTCTTTCTGCGCATCGCCCACTAGTCCTGGCGCGCCGACATGAACACCGCCGTCGACCGGTGCCTTCACAATCGCTGATTTCCATGCAGTCGCTTCCGCGCCCGGTGCGCGCGGAGAACGCAGCGCGCGAATTGGTCCCGCAAATATGCCACGCACAGTCCCGAGACTGGCAAGCGGTGGCTGCTGGCTGTCACTCATGCACGCAACGTAACAAGCGACCGGAGGCTTGCGGTAACGCGTCGCGACGGTGATCGTCCCGCTCACATGACATCACCACAGAGTAAGTACGCCGCCACGCACGTCCTGATGGTCGAGCCCGTTCGTTTTCGCTTTAACGAACAGACCGGCCAGTCGAACACCTTTCAGTCGGCGCCATCGGTAAGCGAGGCACAGGCCATTGCGGAAGCCGCGATTCAGGAACATCGCTCACTGCGCGATCTGCTCGTGAGCAATGGAGTTCACGTTACGGTTGTGCGGTGCGATGATCGCACGCCAGACGCTCCGTTTTGCAATAACTGGTTTTCGACGCATCCCGCAGTCGAAGTCCGCGACGGTACCGGCACTCGACATGCGCCAGCGACACTCGTGCTCTACCCGCTGCTCGCGCCGAACCGGCGCTTAGAGCGCCGCAGTGATCTGATTGCGATGTTGCGCACAAAGTACCCGCGCGTGGTGGATCTTTCAGGATACGAACGCGAAGCGCGCTTTCTTGAGAGTACTGGCTCCCTCTGCTTAGATGACGCGAATCGTGTGGCGTACGCCGCGTTGTCACCGCGCACCGATCATGCACTGGTTGAACATTTTGGGCGCGAACTCGGCTACCGCATCGAAGCATTTACAGCTAATGACGCGCATGGAACGCCGTACTATCACACTAATGTGATGATGTTTATTGGGCACGGTGTGGCAGGTGTGACGCTTGAGGCAATCGATTCCGTTGACGAACGTGGGCGCGTGGAGCGCTCGTTGGTCGCGGGCGGACTGCGCGTGATACCTATTACACGCGAGCAGGCAGCGGAGTTTTGCGGCAATGTCTTGTCGCTCACGAACGATCGCGGTGAAGCGTTGTTTGTGATGTCTGCCGCGGCCCATCGAGCATTGACGAGTGAACAACTCGCGGCCCTCTCGGCGAATGGGCGGGTGCTGTTTAGTGAGCTGTCGGCGTTTGAGCGTGTCGGCGGGGGATCTGCTCGCTGTTTGATTGCGGAACTCTTCTGATTCAAAGCGCATGTGGCGGCGCGTTGACAAGGTCGGCAGGCGCGGCGGCTGCGCATCATCTGCGCGGATTAATTTAATGGTCGAGCCCGCTGCTTTGATTCCGTGGCGGCTACAGATCTACTGATCTCGCGCCGACTATCAAGGTCAGTGCGCCGCGAGCACCAGGGTCGCACACCTAGCGAACCCCTCCAACCGCGGTCCACCTTTCCGCACGTTGCTGGTCACTCTTCTCCAATCGGCGAATATGTCTGAACAGAGCTTCCTCGCTCAGGTCCATCGTGCGTTCGATGCCGCAGCGACCTACACGAAGCATCCGCAGGCACTGCTGAATTCGATCCGCGAGTGTAACGCGGTCTACCGTGTCACCTTTCCGATTCTTCGCGACGACGGCACGATCAAAACGATCGTTGGATGGCGCGCCGAGCACAGTCATCACAAGCGTCCCACCAAAGGTGGAATTCGCTATGCCATCAACGTCAACGAAGATGAGGTGATGGCGCTGGCGTCTCTGATGACGTACAAGTGCGCCGTTGTCGACGTGCCATTTGGTGGTGCCAAAGGTGGAATCAAGATCAATCGCAAAGAGTTCAGCGAGCATGAACTAGAAAGAATAACGCGTAGATACACCTTTGAATTGTGGAAAAAGAATTTTATTGGGCCTGGTGTCGACGTACCGGCGCCGGACTACGGCACGTCAAGCAAAGAGATGGCGTGGATTGCTGATACGTACGCGCAACTCGCTGTGGGCGATTTAAACGCGATGGCCTGTGTCACCGCAAAACCGATTGCGCAGGGCGGTATTCGTGGTCGCACTGAAGCCACCGGTCGCGGCGTGTTCTTTGGTGTGCGTGAAGCGTGCGATAACGCGGAAGACATGAAAGCGATTGGACTTTCGCCAGGGCTGGCCGGAAAGCGATTCATTGTCCAAGGTTTGGGCAACGTTGGTTACCACGCTGCAAAGTTTTTGTGCGAAGGTGGCGCGGTGATGGTGGCTGTGGCCGAAGCGGACGGTGCGCTGCACAACAACGATGGACTCGATCTGGAAGCGATCATGGCGTACCGTAAAGAGCACGGCACGTTGAAAAATTTTCCTGGCGCGACGTATTTGTCAGAATCGCGCAGTGCGCTGGAACTGCCGTGTGAAATTCTCGTGCCAGCCGCGCTTGAAGGACAGATCACAGCCGAGAACGCGCCGCGAATCCAAGCCAAAATGGTTGCAGAAGGGGCGAACGGGCCTACCACATTCGAAGCCGATACTATTTTGCATCAGCGTGGCATCATGGTGCTGGCGGACATGTACTTGAATGCCGGCGGCGTAACGGTGAGCTACTTCGAATGGCTGAAGAATTTGTCGCACGTGCGATTTGGTCGCATGGAGAAACGATTTGAAGAGACCGCATTCACAAACGTGTTGCGCGCGGTTGAAGATCTTACCGGCAAAACACTCGGCGAAGAACGGTTAGCCAAGTTGTCACACGGCGCCGACGAGTCCGATCTGGTAAATTCCGGTTTGGAAGACACGATGATTTCGTCGTGGAATCAGGTTCGCGATGTCTGGGTGCAGCACGGCAAGAAGACCGATATTCGCACCGCGGCATTCATCAGTGCGATAAATAAGGTCGCAGTAAGCTACCAAGACCTCGGTATTTTTCCATAACGCGCGGTTTGCTGTTCGTAACGACAAGAAAGCGCCGCGCACAATACTGTGCGCGGCGCTTTGCATATCTTCTCTTGCAGCGCGCGCGTGTTGCGACGCAAACTTGCAGATCTTAATTGCAGATCACGAGCGCGATCTACAACCGCACACCACAACCGCACACCACAACCGCGCACCACAACCGCACACCTGACTCGCTGTTCTTACTTGTGCAGCTCCACACCCGTCGCTTCAAACGCGACTTCGGTCGCGGTACCATCGGCATTCTTGTTCAACTGCGCACCTTCGTGAATCAGATGATCAGCGGAGGCGCGAGAATGGGTGGTGACCTTCGTGATCCCCGTCATCCGAACGCGGCGACCGACCATCGACTGTGGAATGAAGAACGCATAATCCTTAAACGTCACTCGCATCCCGTTTCCTTCGGCCGACGGTGCCACCTGCATCCAGCAGCCCTTCTCTTCACATTCACGCGTGAGCACACCTTCGACGATGACGGGGCGAGCGGTGTAGCTGCGCGGCGATGCAACCAACTGAGAAACGGCCATCGCCTGCCCAGCCGGCACCGGACCGCCGCGGCGGACAATCGCTGAATCCGTAACCGATTGAGCAACGACAGGAACAGAAGCGAACGCAACAGCAACTGCGGCAGTAGCAAAAGCGCGTGTGAGACGCATAAACGAAGGGGCTAAGGGAAGGGTCCTGAACTGCACGAAAGCTATACGCGTGCCCCCAGCGTTTGGATCAGGGCATAGCAGAATACGGGTCTGTCGGACGCTTGCACCCCGTGGATAGCTTCAATGGGTGCCACGCCTCCCTTTCTTTTATCGCGAATCCCACGGTATCAGGGTCACAGTTCGCCCTGTGTTCCTGCCGGCGCAATCGCAGCCTGCGCACGCACAATTTGTGTTCGCGTACTTTGTGCGCCTTGAGAATGTGGGTGAGCAATCGGCGCAGCTGCTGTCGCGGAAATGGTTGATCCACGACTCCATCGGCGATGGGGAAGACACGGAGGTTGAAGGCGAAGGCGTTGTGGGAGAGTTGCCTGTGATCGCGCCAGGCCACGTGCATGAGTATCAGAGCTTCTGCGTGTTAAAATCGCCGAGCGGTTTTATGGAAGGTCAGTATTTTTTTCGGCGCGCGGACAAATCGCGTTTCGCCTCTGACATTCCACGCTTCGTACTCGACGCAGCAAATGCACTCGGCCCTACCACGTAACGTGTTCGATGACTGCAATAAAAACGGCCCGTCACCGCGCAATGCAGTGACGGGCCGTTTGCCTTCGACGCCAGCTCGACACGATCGCGAGCCGACGGCCTGGACAACTGAAATCAGGCGACGGTCTGGTGACCGATTGCCCAGGTCGAGCCGGCGGAAGGACTGCGACTGGC
>JANNWU010000416.1:0-5702 GCA_031408755.1 Gemmatimonadaceae bacterium
GTCGACTGCGGAAGTCGGTATTGCGTTGGCCGGACATGGTGGTGGAATCACCGCCGAGGCCGCGGATATTGTGCTGTTGGTGGATGATCTCAGTCGGGTTGCAGATGCGGTGCGCGCCAGTAAAGCGACGATGCGCATTGCGAAGCAGAGTATTGGTGTGGGGCTTGGATTGTCGGCAATTGGCATGATTGCGGCGAGTTTTGGATACCTGTCGCCGACGGCTGCTGCGTTGGGCCAAGAGGTGGTGGATGTGGCGGTGATTCTGAACGCGTTGCGGGCGGCACGGGGATAGGCAACCGTGTTGCGCGCGCAGGTTGCCAGGTGTGATGGCGAACGTAGTGTTTTCTGTCGATCGATAGCGCGACGTTTCAATTGTGTTCGTGAACGCGACACGAGGTGAACGCTCGTTCACTGGCGCACGCGATTTCTGTACGCCAGTGAACGAGTGTTTATTGTCAGACGCTATTCGCTCGCATCTTACGCTGGAATGCGGTGGTAGTACGTGATGATCGCGCTGCTGTCGCTGCCGCGAGCCAGAACGCGTAAATCATCCGCAGCTGGGGCCGTTGCCGACGGGCTGCTTGTGAGTTCTGTGTCCGCGTCAACGCGGAACCATCCGCTCCAGTCGCCGTTCTCGTTCGATGGCGAGTAATTGTGCCAGAGCCGATTGTCGACGCCGCGCCCTAAGAGTTCAATTTGTCCCGGCACGCGCGAGAGCGCCGCGACGAAATCACCCGCAGGGAAGCTGCCACCCAGTCCGAACCAACCGGCCCAAGCTCCAACGTGATCTTGCCAAACGAAGGTGGCGACTTGTCCACTTGCGTCGCGCGCAAAGACGTGCATGGTATCTTGTGCGCGCGCGACCACGCTTGGGCTTCCGCTGAGCAAAAACCCATTTGCGCCGAGGCTGTACCAACCGTGCCAAGTCCCGTTGGGCATACGATAGTTCTGCCAGAGCCGGTCGTCCAATCCTCTGCCGAACACTTCGAGTTGTCCCGTTCGACGCGAGATCGCGGCCAACGTTGATCCCGCTTTGAAGCTGCCGCCGAGTGAGCGGAAGGAAGTAAAGCCGGTGCTATTGTTGTACGACTTGTGGTACGCGACGCCGGCGGCATTAAGCCCGAAAATGTGCAAGTTTGCTGATCCGTCGTTGCACACGGTTGGTGTTCCAGCCAATTCAAAATTCGCATCAACCTGAAACCAACCTGACCAGTCGCCCGTGGTCTCATGTGGCGCGTACTGCTGCCAGAGTCGCTTATCGGTGCCACATCCGAACAGTTCTGTCGTGCCTGGCGTGCGCGAGAGTGCGGAGATACCCGTCCCTGCTTTGAACGCTCCACCCAGTCCGTAGAACGGCGACCACTCGTAGCGCACCCAATTATCGCGTGCGTAGCGCACGAGGCGCACCATGTCCGGGCCACCGGCAAAGGTGACGTGATCCGGATCAGTGTTGCCGTTGCCTTGTGATGATCCAGACGCAACGGCAATTGCGTCGGTGCCCGTCCAGAGTTGCGGGCCGGTGAGTGGTCCGCCTGACCAGCCGAAGTAGATGTCACCTTCACCGAGTAACGCCTTTCCGCCATGCTTGTCATCTTCGACGCTATCGATACTCACGTGACCGGCCTGCATTCGTTCGCCATCCGCAAGGTCAGTTGGGTAGCCGAACGTTGTCCACAGCGGGTTGGTATAAAAGTCGTCGTTTGAACCGCTGCTTGCGCCCAACCATCCCCACTCCAATCCGAGTGGCGTGTCGAGTTCGCAAACCACGTAGTCGTAACCGTTGACTACGGCGGTGTCGATGCCGATATGGCTGATGATGTTTGCCATATGCTGCTTGAAGCCGGAGTCGGTGTACCGCGGCCCATAGTAGTACGCAGGGGTAAAGCGATACTCAGTGCCGGCAGGCGAGGAATTAATCACGTGACTCGCCGTGAGCAGATGCCACGGACCAACCAGTGATCCCGATCCTGCATGCACAAAGTCGTTTGAGCCAGGCACTTTCCGTGACACGCGCCCCACGCACCGATGCGGATACTTCAATGATTGCGCAGGTGAAAGTTCGGTGGCGATGGTCTCTGCATCTGCGAGCGCGGCGAGCATTGCGCGGTCGCTATCACTGACGGAGCGTGGCGCCGATCCAGGCTGAAAGCCTTCGGTGCGCAAGGTGTCTGCCGGCATCGCGCTTCGCAGTGATGCGAGTGATAGTTGGCGTGTGAGTTGTCCAACGGTGCGGGTGAGTCGTGCCTCGCGCGTGAGTGTTGGCGCGGCGCGGAGTAATTCCGAGTTCAGCGCGATCGATCCGCGCGCAGTGTCGTCGGCGGTGATACTTGCGTTGTGTTCGGCGGTGGCGATGGTGCTTTCGTTTTTCGGTTTGCGTTGAGCCATACGGACCTCACTTCAAAAGTCATGCACGCGGTGGTTTGCGACTCGCGACTTCGAGTCTGCGCACTGGTGCGGAGAGAAGTGTGGTGTGGTTGGTGCGGTGTGGCTTGAACAAGTGCGACTGAGTGTTTGGATGAATGCGACATACGTGTGCTGAGGACGGTGGCGGCGACGTGGGATTGCTGCACCTGCGTGCTTGGATAAATGCGACATGCGGTGGTGCGACAATGTTTAGTTGTGTTCAATCGATGCGAGGACGCGCTTAACTGAATGGCACATCGCGTTGTGATTCGTGTGTCGTTGTATTGGACCAATTCGACTTCGCGCTTGGACGTATGCGACATGGCGCGGTGCGATGCGATGTGCGTCTGGAGTGCGATGTGATGTGGTGCGCGATTTCGTGTGTTGCTCTGATCGTTGCGTGGTGTGTTGCGTGGTATATTGCTCGGTATTTTCCGTCGTGTGTGATTTCGGAGTTGTGTCTAAATTGATTTGTGTAGCATCAGATTCCCGACGATGCGCATGACGGGAACGCGAGGTTGTCTGGGGCTCGGTGCGTAGTTGTGCGCAAGCGTTGTTGCGTGTCGCGTCGTATGTTCGCGGCAAGACCGCTGCGAGTGAGAATGGCAGAAATTCCAGCGATGCCAACGACGACAATGGCTGTGGCGGCGTCCATACGACGCCTGTCCGATTTCCTTCACGCCTCTTGGGTCACGGCGGCCCTTGCGCTGGCGGACGCGCTGGTCGCGGCCATTCACTCAGAATTGATGGTTGAGCTCCGCTGGGTTAGCTTTTGAGTCTGGCGCTGCCGATTGTTTCGGGCAGCGGCGGGACGTAGCGCAGCCCGGTAGCGCACCTGAATGGGGTTCAGGGGGTCGCAGGTTCGAATCCTGTCGTCCCGATTGGCGAAGAGGTTTTTCTAGCTCAAATGAGAGTCCCGGTCGCTGTCTGGACCGGGACTTTTCACGTTGACGGCGCAGCCTGGGGTTTCCTCATACGCCACCACGCCAGCGTTTTGTCGCCCCCATCGCTCCAACGACTCGCGGCACGATGAATCCATCGAAAAGTCCGCCCAGAAGGCGCTGCAGCGCCTCCGACGTCGTGGCCAGATCGGCGAGCTGGATGGTCTTCGATGCTGGGTAGCCGCGGCGCGGCCCGCCCGAAACCTTCTCCATCAAGCGCTCAGTCAGACGTTAGACGTAGGCTCAGGTTTTGGTGTCGTTCGCGGAGGGTTCGCGGTTGGAGTCTGCAGACACGATGGCGGCGTGTTGCCGTGATGGTCTGGCGGGCGCCTCGTGGTTTTCTGCTGCGCATTGATGCAGAATGGCACACATGTGGCGCCCGCGTGCAGCGTATTGTGTCTGTCCGCGTGGCTCGCCGGCGATTGGAAGGTGTTCTCGCGCGGGCGGTTCGCAGCGTTTCGGCCTCGGTCGGTTCGATGACTCGGTGAACGAGATCCGAATTCCAACTTTTCACTCTCAGCTGTTCCCGATGATTCCTCTTCGACGCGCCTTGTGTCTCTGTGCCGCCCTGCTCTGCGTTGCGGCCCCCATACAGGCACAGTCGTGGCGTGAGTTTGGGGCACATCTCGCAGGCTCGTCACGGGTGCTACTGATCGGCACGCGCCCGGAGGACGAGGATAACGCTTTGATCGCGCTGCTCAGCCGCGGAATGAACATCGAGACGGCCTACCTGTCGCTCACCCGCGGTGAAGCGGGTGTGAACGTATTGGGCAGCGAATCGGGAGCCGCGCTTGCGGTGGTGCGCACGGCGGAGCTGCGGGCCGAGCGACAGCGCGACGGTGCACGGCAGTATTTCAGCCGGGCATTCGACTTCGGTGCAGTAGACGCCGACAGCCCAAGTTCGTATCCGTTGGCTGCACCGTTCACGGCCTTCTTGACAAGATCCGTCGTGGTTGCGCGTCCTGGCTTGATCCAACTCGCCAGAGTGATCGCGCCCGTGATGTTCAGGCATGACTCGTTGGGCGTCGTGGCGTAGTCGCCTGTACCGTCGAGCGAGAGCGCTTGTGCACCAACGACCGTCGCTGGAACACGGGTGGCGTTCCCCAGAAGCGTCGCGTCGTGCGCTGGAGGTGAGGAGCCGTCGAGCAGCGTAGCTCCGGTTGCCTCCTCCGCGCCCCAGACGGCAACGAGCCCATCGGCTCCGCACGGATCGGGCGTTGGCGTCGCGGTCGGCGGCACCGTCGCGGTGGATGTCGGCGAGAACGTCGGAGTGGCGGTCGGCGGGTCCGTGCTGATCCGTACACCGGGCGCGCCGTTGCTTGCATTCGACGCGAGGACCACGAGATCTGTTGCCCAGTTCTGCTTCGTGCTCGTCGCGTTGTTGACGCCACCGGTAATCAAGGTCTGTTGCGCGCCAAACACGATCGGCGCGAGCGGAGACTCCTTGTACGCGATGTTGTTGAAGCCTTCGCTCGTCGTATAGACGACACGAAGGTATCCAGAGGACTCGTTCAGCGTCATGATGCCGCGGGTCCCCGATTGGTCGACTTGGTACAACGGATCCCAGGTTCCCGCGGGACGACGGACCAACATCGCAATCTTCGGATAACCCGCCGTGTCGTAGCTCGTCTTCACGGCTGCGTAGATCGTGCTGTCCGAGGCGACCTTCAGGTTCATGTGGTCATCAGCCATGCCCAGACCGACGACCAGGGCCGACCCTGACGCTGGAACTTCGTCGGCCGCCCAAGTCGAAGGGCCCGCCCCATCAGTGTGCAGGCGGAACCCAAAACGCTGGGTGTTCTGGTTCGACCAGAGAACACCGACCGTACCGTTCGGAAGCGCCTGGACCACGCTGATGTCGTCGCTCGAAATACCCGTCGCGAGCGTCACTGGGCCCGAAAAAGACGAATATGGGGAGTCGCTGTAAAACGCATCTACGGTCGATGCCGAGTCCGAAGCGAGCCACATGCGCCCAGTCGAATCGATGTCGATGCTGGCGGTCTCGTGGCCCGACGACAGCGAGATCGACGTGGACGTCGGCCTCGTCGCCCAGAGCTGGTAGGCGCCCGCAACATACTCGATTGAAACCAGTTCCGTGGCTCCCCCATACAGAAGCACGTGCGCGACGTTCCCCACCGGCTTCACGTCGGCGTGTGCGCTTGTGCTCGTGGACAACTGCAAGACCTCGGTCCATGTGGTGCCGTCGAGCCGCCACACCCAGGTGCCCGCAGGCGCCGAGCTCTTCGGCATGACCGCCCACCATGTGCTGTTGTATGTCCAGACCTTCGCCTGCGGCTTCTCACCCGTGTCAGCCGACGCCGGGATGGACGACAGCGGCGGAATCGTGTCCGCCGCGCG
>JANNWU010000417.1:0-2927 GCA_031408755.1 Gemmatimonadaceae bacterium
AGATCGCTGTAGTCCAGATCCATTGGCACATCCAGCGAACCGGTGCGCAGCATGGTGTTCTTGAGCGTCTCGTTGACGTCAAGATTCAACACATCACCAAACTCGTACGGCTTACTCCACGCATCGCTTTCAACGCCTGTGGCGAGGTACGGTGTGTCGTGGCTACCGAATGTGCTCTTGCCAAACGAGCCGAGGATGTTGCGCAACGACTTGTATCCCAGAAAGTCGATGCCTTTCTGCGTCAAGTTGAACTGCACGTCTTTGCTCGCCGCGTGCGCGAGGCCGCCCTTGCCGGTCACGGGCTGATGCGTGTCAGCCATCTGTGGCGCAACGTCCGTTTTGATGAAGCCTTCGGCAATCAATCGTTGCACAATCTTGTCGAGCAATTCAGCCAGCTTCTCCTGACTGTCTTCATCGCCATCACCGCGCAACGCTTCAAGCATCTCTGGCGTGAACTGTCCACTCTCGATCAACGCATTTAGGACCGCGTCGCGCAGCGCATCCAACGACCGATCAGCTGGATCTTCGTCGGCGCCGCCGTATGGGTTGTATCCCTGCTTTTCAGCGAAGCCACTCTGCAGCAAGAAGTCAGACAACCCGTCCAACAACGCCTGCAAGTCGACGGCGTCAGCCATCTCTGGGTTGTACTTCGTATAAGTATGGAACTTCATCGTGCCTCCCAGCGCCGTCGATTCAGTGCGCACGGTACGCACCACTCATTGATCTTAACGATCTTTGGGCGGTCGGCGTGCCCGTGGACGACTGTGGTGACTTGGCCAATCTCTGCCTCCTTGACTGGTCAAGAATGAAAAAACTGGAGCGGCATTCCACGCTCGCGCGTGCCAATCATCGGCTCGGTGGCTAATTTCTCCGTCTTCCCCCCTCTCGCCCCACTCGGCATGTCGCTCGTCATCCCATCCCAAGCTCGTCCAATCATCGGTCGGCCCATTCGATTTGGATTGGTCGGCTGCGGTCGTATCGCCGTGAATCACATCGGAGCAATTCAGGCGCATGCCGAACGCGCAGAGCTGGTTGCTGTGTGCGACGTGCTGCCCGACCGCGCGCAGGCAATTGCCGCGCAGACAAGCGCGAGCGCATACGGATCACTCGACGAATTGTTGGAGCACCAGCCGGCGGTTGATGCGGTGATTCTCGCCACGCCCAGCGGCGTGCATGCGGCGCAAGCGATCACCTGCGCACACGCGGGCCGACACGTGATCACCGAGAAGCCCATGGCCACACGCTGGCAGGATGGGAAGGCGATGGTGACCGCTTGTGACACGGCTGGCGTGCATCTCTTTGTGGTCAAGCAAAATCGACTGAACGCCACCTTGCAGCTGGTCAAGCGTGCGATGCAAAAGGGGCGATTCGGCAAAGTCTACATGGTGAATGTGAACGTGTTCTGGAGCCGACCGCAGAGTTATTACGACAGTGCAGCATGGCGCGGCACGTGGGAGTTTGACGGCGGCGCATTCATGAACCAAGCCAGCCACTACGTGGACTTGCTCGATTGGCTGATCGGCCCCGTTGAAAGTGTGCAGGCGTACACGGCCACGTTAGAACGCAACATTCAGGTAGAAGACACCGGCGTACTCTCCATCCGCTGGCGCACCGGCGCGCTCGGTTCTATGAACGTCACCATGCTCACGTACCCTAAGAACCTAGAAGGCTCGATCACGATTCTTGGCGAGAAAGGCACCGTTCGCTTAGGTGGCGTGGCCGTTAACAAGATTGAGCACTGGGAGTTTGCGGAACCAGACGCGGACGACGCGCTTGTAGCGCAAGCGAGTTACGATACGACGTCTGTGTATGGCTTTGGGCATCCGCTGTACTACGACAACGTGATTGGTGCGCTGCGCGGCGAAGTTGAACCAGCGACTGACGGTCGCGAAGGTCTGCATTCGTTGGAACTACTCATCGCGACGTATCTGAGCGCACGCGACGGCAAGCGCGTCGCGCTGCCGCTGGAGTACTAACGTGGCGCCAATTATTCATGCGACCGCGATTGTTGATGCAGGCGCCGTAGTCGGTGATGAAACGCGCATCTGGCACTGGGTCCACATCAGCGCTGGCGCGCGTATTGGCGCAAAGTGCTCGTTTGGACAGAACGTGTTCGTTGGCAACCGAGTTGTGATCGGTAACAACTGCAAGGTACAAAACAACGTGTCTATTTACGATAACGTCACGTTGGAAGACGACGTGTTCTGCGGTCCAAGCATGGTCTTCACCAATGTCTTCAATCCGCGCTCTGCGGTCTCACGTAAAGACGAGTATCGCGACACGGTGGTACGGAAGGGCGCCACGCTGGGTGCGAATTGCACGATCGTGTGCGGTGCCACCATTGGCGAATTCGCCTTTGTGGGCGCGGGTGCTGTGATCACCCGCGACGTACCTGCATACGCGCTAATGGCAGGCGTGCCGGCTCGGCAAATTGGTTGGATGAGTGAGCACGGCGAACGTCTCGCCCTACCGCTCATGGGCGACGGTGACGCCGCCGATCCAGTCACCGGGCAACGCTACGCACTGCGAGCCGGTAGCGTTTCCAAGTCAGCGTAATCTTCGTCGTCGCTGTCAAGCAGCATCGTGGCAGAATAAGTAACGAGCGGCAAGTAAAGCGAAATGGCTGTGCCAGATCCTTCGACGCTATCCACCGTCATGGCCCAGCCGTGCTGCTTCGCAATGCCAGAGACCGCAGCCAAACTGAGCCCCGCACCGGCGCGTTGTTTGGTGCTGTAGTACGGCTCGAACATCTTGGACTGATCCGATTCCGACATTCCCACGCCGGTATCGGCGACGGTCAACACGACATAATGTCCTGCCCCAACCGCGTATGACTCCGGGGCACCTGCCGCGACTTCAACCAGTGTTGTGGCGAGCGTTAACGTGCCGCTTTCCGGCATGGCGTCGTGCGCATTCTCAATCAGCGC
>JANNWU010000418.1:0-30944 GCA_031408755.1 Gemmatimonadaceae bacterium
CGCGCCCAACTCGCCGAGATCAAAAATCGTGGATGGATCGATGGGTGATCCGCCCGCCGCAGTGACTCCGGCCGATGCGGTCCGCAGCGAATCGCCTTTCAACCATGCGGTAGCGATGCCGCGAAAGGTGCCGTCGTTGACGCGCGGAATGAGAGCGGCCCGGACCGCCGCTGCGTCGAGCTCGCCAGCGGATGCCGATGTCGGCTGAGCACCGATTGCTCCGCCTAACGGACAGATCAGAGATGCCGACGCGATCAGAGTCGCAACGCGACGCTTAGTGACAGTCATGCGATCGCAGACCCTTCCCAACGGAGTTAACGACGTGGTTGTAGGCAGCGGAATGTTGGCGCACTATCGCAGTTGTGGATGGAACGCGAAAACGCACGACGGTCAAAGCAACTCGCGCGTCGCGAGTGGTGCGGCTGCGTACATTCAATGGGTGATGCGACAAATTTTGACAGTGTCAGGTGTCCTGCTCTGCTGGGCAGGTCCGGCAACAGTTTCGGCGCAGAACCAGTGGCAAGATACTCTGCCACCGCGTGCGTATTGGCGCCTCGCGATGCAGGCGAAGGCGACTGACAGCGTAGAGACGAGGTTGGCCGAGTGGCGCGCTTGGGCTGCGGCAGCGCCAGGTACCGCGGCGCCCAGGCTCGCGCTGGCAATGCTCTCACGATTTGACCAACGATTCTCCGACGCCTATGCGTGGTTGGATAGTGCGGCCCGGGTCGCGACAACGCCGATGTGGCGCGGTGCTGCGGCGCGTGAACGCGTGGGTGCGCAACTCGTGCGTGGTGAATACCTGGGCATACCTGCGCTGCTGCGGATTGCGCTTGCGGACAGCGCGAGCATTCCCAGCGACGAGTGGGCAGAGACCCGATTCGTGCAGCTCGCGCACCAGCGCCGTATTGGCGGGCGCATGACGCTCGCAGGCTTGGACTCAATATCCGCGCTGGCGTCACCAACCGATTCGATGCTACAGTCGCGTTTGAGTTGCCTGCGCGCGGTGGCCGATCCGCCGCGCTTTTTGGCACACGCCGAGTCTGCGATTGCGATGGCAAACGCCGCCAAGGTGCCCTTTATCAGCGGTAACTGTGAGTTGGTCGTTGGCTCGCTGTTTTCAAACGCAGGCAATATCAATTCGGCACTGCAATGGTTTGAGCGATCACAGAAGACGGCTCGTGCCGCGCACGATGACGCCACGCTCGGTGCGGCGTTGCAATACCACGGCTCAGCACTTTCGTCGGTTGGCTACGTTCAGTCTGCGCGCGCAAAGCTCGCTGAAGCCATTCGGATCGCACAACGGATTGACGACCGCAACGTTGAGGCGTGGGCGCTGCTCAGCATTGGAAGCGGCGCGCAGCAGATCGGCGACGCGGTGGCGGGCAGTAACGCATTTCGCCGCGCCGCGATTCTATTCGCCGCCACTGGTGATGTCGTCGGTGCCGAGAATGGCAGGATGGGTCAGGCGATGTCACTCATCGCACTGCGCGATTTTGAAGGCGCTACCCGCATCGCGCTACACGCGCGACACTTTGGTGATTCGCTCAACAATCCGTCGTTGTCACTGCGCGCATTGTACATGCTTGGTGACGTGGCCGCGCGTTCCAATCGCGCGGCAGAGGCGAGTGTCCTCCTCGATTCGGCCGAGCAAATCGTGAACGTGCGCGGCGCGGCGTGGCGCACGCAGCTCACAAAGTACCGTGGCACACTTGCGCTCATGAAAGCCGATAACACAGCAGCCATTCGCCATTTGCTTGAAGCACGTGCCGGCTACGCACGTGGGCAAAGTCTCTATCTGTATGGCGTAGATGGGATTCTGTCGCTGGCGTGGCTGCGCAGCGGCGACTCAACCAAAGCCGCGAGCACGTTAATACGCGCGAACGAAGAGTTGGACGAAGTGCGTGAACGGTCCGCCGCTGAACGCCAACGTCAGGTGGTTGTTGCGCCAGATGATTGGGGCGGTTCGAACAGCGCGGTCGATCAGGTTGTCGCATCATTTGTGCAATCACCGCGTTGGATCGCGACAGCGTTCAGCGTCACCGAGCGTATGCGAGCACGCGCACTCGTGAAAGGTGGGTTCGGTTCTGAAGATTCGGATACTGCATCGATGGCGGCCGCGCGCGCGCGTGTACGTGCGAGTCGCACGGTGCTTGCCGCTGTCCAGCGCGATCTCAAACCGAACACCGCACTCTTGGTGTACGCGGGTGGTACGTCACCTGCGCGCACGGCGCTGATGATCATTACGCGCAACAGGGCACGTGGTATCACGCTTGCGCCACTTGATTCGCTGGACCGCGATATTGTGCGCTGGCTAGCGCTCATGGAAAGTGGTGAGGTTGGTGCAGGCGCCGGACGACGCGTTGCCGCAGCGGTGCTAGGCAACGCGTTGCGTATGTTGCCATCGTCTATCAAGCGGCTCGTGGTGATTCCACAAGGCCCTCTGTATCGCGTGCCGTTTCACGCGCTACCAGTCGGTGCAGGTGTCCTCGGCGATCGTGCGATTGTGACAGTCGCTCCATCGGTGTCATTGGCGATGGCATACGCCGCCGATCCACGAATCGTACCCGCACAGGTGTTGGCGTTAGGAGCCGGCGACACGGAAATCTCGAGCGCGACACCAGCGTCGTTGGAGATCAACGTTGAGCGCAGTGAACGTGGCAATCCGCTGGCGCCACTCCAGGCTGCGGCTGATGAGGCCCGTGCTGCCGCTGGCTGGAGCGTGGGTTCGCTCTCGCTCACCGGTGCGAGCGCATCAGAATCGGCATTAAAGCGCGAATCGCGCGGCGCATACACGGTTCTGCACACTGCCGCACACGCATTAACGAGCGATCAAATTTTGGGAGCGAACTGGCTCATCCTCCGACCCGACTCCACCGAAGATGGTTACGTCTCGGGTGGCGAATTGGCCGAGATCAGCATGGGCCGTTCAATGGTCGTGCTCTCCGGATGCCGGACAACCGGTGATTTTGGATCGCAGGGTGATGCAATTGATGGATTGGTTGCTCCGCTACTGGCGCGTGGCGTGCGCACCGTTGTCGCCAGTCACTGGGCGGTGAGCGATCGATGGACCAAAGTGCTGATGGAGCGGTTCTACAAGAATCTTGCAGGCGGCACGACGGTCGCAGAGGCGATGAATCAGGCACAAACATCGCTCCGACTGGCTGGCGTTCCGGCGCGTTTCTGGGCCGCATTCAGCGTCATCGGCGATGGTGAGTTGCGGTTTTCACTCGCGCCGCGCTGAGCAAAGTTCCTAGCTGCGAAGCGCTTATCCGCGCACGCTGAACGATTCAACGCGCGAGCGCACTTCCGTTCCATCACTCGCGCGTGCACGCACATACCAGCGATAGGTGCCAGGCTTCAATGCAGTCGCGGGAAGCACAGTTTGCGTCTGACTCGTTTCATTCGCAAACACCGGTGCATCATTCGCGTCCAACACTTCCACACTGTAGCGCACATCGCTGCGGAGCGCGCGCCAGCGTAGCGTGATCGGCGTACGCGCCGCCGAAGGCGGCACGGTCACCAATTCCACCGCGCCATCTGCCGAGCGAACTTCGTCACCCGCTCTCGGCAAACTGAACACGTACCAGCTCGTCCCTGCCACGAGCATCAACGATGCAGCCAAGAGCAACGGCTTCATGCGCGAGATAAAAGTGCGTGAACGCACGATCGACCCGCTCACGGGCGATAGATTTCTTGCTGCCGCGGCAACCGGTTCCGACGCACGTTCGAAGTATTCATCTGCGGCTGCGGTTGAGCTGCGCGCTGCGATCACATGTGCAAGTGTCTGCGCGCCCTCGCGACTGCCGAGCATCTGATCAATCGCAATTAGCCGCGATTCATCATCAAAAGCGTCGTCAGCAAGCGACTCCAGCGTCGCATCGTCGGGGAGAGGCGTGGGCGCAGAGGCTCTGTCAGAATCGCGCACCCACGTGAACGCTGCGCGCAGCGTTGCGGGAACGTCTCCAGGATCTTGTGGCAGATGTAGTTCTTCGGTGTTCCTCATCCCTCACTCCCCCATTCGATTCCGCGCGCCACTAAAAAATCGCGCAGATCGGACAGACCGCGATACAGCAGATTCCGCGTCTTCGCTTCACTCCAGTTCAGCAGCGCTTCGATCTCATCTCGGCGATACCCTTCTAAGTGCAGCTTTACCACGGTTCGACGTGCCAAGCCCAGCGACTCTACGCCTGCACGCACCACTGTTCCAAGCGACGCAGCCTCGACGTCGGCGTCGGGACCCGGCCCAGGTGCGGGCAGCGGGAGATCCTCAACCGGGTCGTGCGTTGCCGAGCGGCGGCGACGGCGCAATAGATCCAAGACTGACGTCGTGACCACTCGTTGCAGATAAGACGCTGAGAGCCGGGCGACATTCTCAGAGGTTCCGCAAACCCGCCAGAGACGTATCCGAACTTCCTGCTCAGCCTCCCCGATATCGCTTGGCGGAAGCCGATACCTCGCACCAGTGGCACGGATCGAGCCAGCGAATCGCCGCACGATATCGTCGAGCAGTGCGGACAGTTCCCTATCATCAGGTGGCGCAGCAACGCCGCCAGCCCCGCCCAAGCCGAGGTCAATGGTCACACAGGCTTCCCGGTCGCGGGGTAAAATCGTTCTCCCTGCTCAGCCATGGTGCGCAGACTCTCGGCGGCGCGATAGCGGCCCGGATGCTCGCGTTCGAGCACGTCGAGCGTTGCAACAACGGCTGCCACGCCACGCTGATCGATGTAGCGGAATGGACCGCCGCGAAACGGAGGGAATCCGAATCCGAAGACCGCGCCAATATCACCATCACGCGCGGTACGTAGGATCCCGTCTTCCAAGCAGAGAACGGCTTCGTTCAGCATTGCATACACGCATCGTTCTACGATACGAAGCGACGGAACGTTGTGACGCTTCTGCCCGGTTGGCAGCAATTCGTACACGGACTGATCGACGCCGCCCTTTTTCCCTTCGTCGTCATACAGATAGAAGCCGCGTTTGCCTTTACGGCCCAAGCGCCCCGATTTCACCACACGTTGCAGTGATTCGTTCGGCACCATGCGCGCACCAAATGCCTCGGCCACAATTGCGCCTGACTTGGTGGCAATGTCGAGCCCGACTTCGTCCACCAGCGTGATTGGCCCCACCGGAAATCCGAACTGAGTTAACGCATCGTCAATGGCGTCAATCGCAACACCTTCATCAAGCAGCACGCCGGCGGCGTTGACGTACGGCGCAAGGACGCGATTACAGTAGAAGCCGGGCCCATCGCGCACCACGATCACTGTTTTGCCAAGCTTGCGGCCGTATTGCACCGCCGTCACCACCACCTCGGGTTCGTTCCCGGCATGCGTGATGATATCCAGCAACGGCATTTTGTGCACTGGCGAGAAAAAATGCATGCCAAGCACACGTTCTGGACGCGCACTCGCACTCGCGATGCGCGTGATTGGAATCGTACTCGTATTGCTGGCGATGATCGTATCATCTGGCACGATCGCTTCGAGTTCGCGCACAACTTGATGCTTGACCTGCAAATCTTCGAAGACCGCCTCGATCACCATGTCGACGTTGCCGAAGCCGGTGTAGTCGGTGGTGCCACTGACACTGAGCATCAGGTCATCAAACTGCGGTCGCGTTACCTGCTTTTTGACCAACTTTTCGCGCATCACTTCACGCACGCTCGCGAGGCCTTTTGCGACGCGATTGATGTCGGCGTCTTTCATGCGCACGATGGTGCCAGCGGGGCTCGCAACACTCGCGATACCAGCACCCATAAATCCTGCGCCGATGATGCCCAGCTTATTGATCGGAATTGCGGCTGGTAGCGGTACAACGTCAACGCCCATATCGCGTTTCAGCGCCGTGGTGGCGAAAAACAAAAACACCAATTCCCGCGACTCCGGGGTCATCGCGAGTTCACCAAAGAGTCGCGCTTCGGTGTGATACCCATCGCCATCACTGCTGTAACCGGCCGCCACTGCATCAAGTGCCGCTAGCGGTGCAGGATACAAACCTTTCGTCTTCGCGAGAACGCCTTCTTTCGCTTTACGAAACACAATCGCGCGACCGATTGGATTTTCATCCAGCAACATTTCGCCAGCGCCACGATGCTTCGCTTCGCGTTCGCGCGTCCCGTCTGCGAGTTCAAGCGCGCGTTGCACGGCGATGCGGCGCAGCATGCTGGGATGCACCATTTCGTCGACAAGGCCCAGTTGCAACGCCTTCTTTGCGCGCACCGTTTTGCCGGTGAGAATCATATCGAGCGCCGCTTGCAAGCCAACAAGTTGCGGCAATCGCTGCGTACCACCCGCACCGGGGATCAGCCCAAGCTGCACCTCTGGCAATGAGATGGCGGTTTTCACATGATCGGTGACGATGCGCCAATGACACGCCAGCGCCAACTCCGTACCACCACCTAAACAGCCACCGTGAATAGCACAAACCACCGGCTTTCCGCTTGCGATAGATGCGAATGCGGCGTGCCCATCACGACTCGCTTTCTCCGCATCGGCAGCGGTCGTGAATTCGAGAAACGCTTCGATATCAGCGCCAGCAATAAAATTGTCGCGCTTGCCGCTGATGAATACTGCACCGCGAATACTCGCGTCGCGTTGAATCTGGTCGAACGCAGCGCGCAACTCATCCTGAGCCGAGCGCGTGAAGGTGTTGACAGGCGTACCGGGCGTGTCGAAGGTGAGCACAGCGATGCCCTGCTCAACAACGAGTGTAATCGCGCGTGTGTCAGTCGCAGATGCAGTCATGAATGTGTGTGATGACGTCAGGCGCGTTCGATAACCATGGCGAAGCCGAGTCCACCGGCCGCGCACACGGTGAGCAGGCCGAACTGTCCGCCGCGGCGACCCAATTCGTTGCAGAGTGTGGTGGTGACTCGCGCACCGGTAGCACCAAACGGGTGACCAATGGCGAGCGAACCGCCCATCACATTCAACTTTGCACGATCCACTTCGCCCAGTGGTGCAGAGAGGCCCGCGCGCTCTGCCCAATGCCGACTTTCAAACCCGCGCAAATTGCTTAGTACCTGCGCGGCAAACGCTTCGTGCATCTCGATCAGATCCAGATCGCGCAACGTCAATCCTGCACGCGCTAACGCTTTCGGTGCCGCAAGTACGGGCGCTTGCAGCAGTTGTTCACCAGGATCGAGTGCCGCACTCGCGTACGACCGAATGTATCCAATTGGCTGATAGCCCAGCGCGGCCGCTTTGTCTTCGCTCATCAGCAGCACCGCACCGGCGCCATCTGTAAGTGGCGACGCGTTGCCCGCCGTCACGCTGCCATATCGTTTGTCGAAGACTGGTTTCAGTGCGGCCAGCGCTTCAAGGGTGCTGTCTTCACGCACGCCATTGTCAGTGGTCGCGATTTTTTCGTAGCGCGGCGGCACATAGACAGGAAACATCTCCGCCGCCAATCGACCGTCGCGCAGTCCCGCCGCCGCCAGCCGATGCGACCGCAACGCAAACTCGTCCTGCTCTTCACGCGTGATACCATTCAGCTTCGCCATCTTCTCGGCACTCTGCCCCATGGTCTCGCCGGTGGTGGGCTCAGAGATGGCGGGCGCAACAGGTACCAGATCCTTCGGCCGCATTTTGGAGAATGCGCTGATTTTCTGCGTAATACTTTTGGCTTTGTTCGCCGCCATCAGAACATCAGCGAAGGCACGGGAATGCAGAATTGGCACGTTGGAGAGCGATTCCGCGCCACCGGCGATCACGCAGTCCATATGCCCCAGCGCGATCTGATCCGCTGCGTCAGCGATGGCTTGATTGGCACTCGCACAGGCTCGGCTTACCGTCCATGCATCTACGCCTTTGGGCAGAATTGGCATCAGCGAGACTTCGCGTGCGATGTTCGGGGCTTGGATGTTCTGCACCACCGTGCCGAACACGACCGCGTCGACATCGCTACCGTTCAAATTGGTCCGCTGCATGAGTTCTGCGACACAGAGCCGCCCGAGCTCAATTGCCGAGAGCGACTTGTATAAGGTGCCAGCTCGGCTGAACGGCGTGCGAACACCGGTGACAATTGCCACGCGGTGCAACGATCCATGTGATGACATTCTTCTAACTTAGCAGTCGGTTCACGCGAAGTGCCACGCACGAAACCTGATCCTTCCATGTCGGCCGTCCCTCTTTTCGCGTCCATCATTGCCAGCTCATAGTTCTGCCGCTTCGATGCCCCCGCTTGGCCTTTCTTCGCGCGATGTTACTTGGGAGCGTTTTCAGTCTGGTGTGTTCGACGTATTGGTGGTCGGTGGCGGCATAACCGGAGCCGGCGTGGCGCGTGATGCGGCGCTTCGTGGGCTGAAAGTGGCGCTGCTTGAGGCGGATGACTGGGCCAGCGGCACCTCGTCGCGCTCATCGCGTCTCATTCACGGTGGCGTGCGGTACTTAGAGCACGGCCATTTTCACATGGTGTTCGAATCCAGTCGTGAGCGCCGCACACTGCTCCAGATTGCGCCGCATCTGGTCAAGCCACTGCGGTTTACGTGGCCTGTGTACAAAGGTGCCAGAATTCCGCGATGGAAGTTGCGCGCCGGTCTGTTGGCGTACGATGCGCTCTCACTCTTTCGCAATGTCGGACGGCATACCGGCGTCTCGCGTGCGGAAATTCAGCGATTGGAACCCGAGCTTCGCGACGATGCACTGGTGGGTGGCGCGCGGTATTGGGACGCGTCAACAGACGACGTTCGGCTGACACTGGCGAATGTGATTGCCGCGTCGGAAGCGGGCGCTGTCGTGATGAATCACGCACCTGTCATCAACTTTCTTCACGATAGCACGGGACGCGTGACGGGTGCGCGTGTGCGAGATGCGGCGAGTGGCAATGAGTGCGATGTACGCGCACCTGTGGTGCTAAATGCGACCGGTCCGTGGAGTGACATGACGCGTCGCATGGACGATGGCGTGCAGCACGACGCGGTCTTGGGCAGCAAAGGCGTCCATCTGGCGGTGCCACGCAATCGCGTGCCCTGTCGTGATGCGTTGACGCTACTGCATCCCACAGATGGTCGCGTGTTCTTCATTCTGCCGTCGCCGGTACACACGATCATTGGCACCACCGAAACGCCCGCCGAATCTGGGCCAAGTGATGTGCGCGCAAACCGACGTGATGTGCAGTATCTGTTGGCGGCCGCGAACTACTTCTATCCCGATGCGAAACTCGCAGAAGCAGATGTGATCAGCGCGTGGGCCGGCGTTCGTCCCCTTGTGGCGCATTCGGGAACGAGCGCAAATGATGCATCGCGCGAGCATCATATTGCGACCGCCGCATCAGGGTTGATCTCAGTCACTGGCGGCAAGCTCACGACGTATCGCGCGATGGCCGCAGAACTCGTGGATGTAGTAGAGAAGGCGTTAGCGAAATCCAAAACTTTAACGCCGTCGCTCACCGCTGAACTGCCGCTGCCTGGCGCTGGCGATCTGAGTCAGGACGATGAGGTGCGTGCCGCGCAGCGCGCGATTGGCGTGACTGAAGCGGCCGAGCACCTCGTGCGCGCTTACGGCGAACGCTGGCGCATGGTCTGGGGCTTGGCGGAGCGCGATGCGTCGCTTGGCGTGCGACTGGACCCTGCCCTGCCGTATCTCGCGGCCGAGGTGATATGGGCCGCCGCAGCCGAGGGCGCGTGGACGGTTGCGGATGTGCTGATGCGGCGGATGCCGGTCGCGTACGAGCGGAAGGACGCAGGTCGCGGCTTAGCGGCGCAGGTGGCCGGGTTGCTGGGACGTGTGCATCACTGGGATGCGGGTGAGGTGCAGCGTGCCGCGATGCTGTTTAATGCGGAGGCAGGGCGGGTTTTTGGAGTCGATGAGTGAACGACGCCGTTCGGCAAATTTTACCATCTGTCCAAGTCAGTCTCGCACCCCAGATCCCGCACCTCGAATCGCGCAACTACGCCTCATCGCCTGCACCGCACAGGTCAGACGACGCGCTTCACACCTCGTGAAACGTCACCAGCTCTACGATTTTCAGCCGGCGCGTGCGGGCTGGCAGCTTGAGGAGCACCACCTCGCCGACCGTGCGATTCTGCAGCGCCAAGCCGATCGGCGATGACATGCTCACCTGTCCATCGATGAGTTCGCCGCCATCGCCAAAGACGAGATCGTATACCTCGCGTTCTTCGGAGACGCTGTCCTCAACCGTGACGCGGCTGCCGAGCCCGACGCGATCGGTAGGGATCTGCGTGACGTCGATATCGGAGAGCTTGCTCAAGCGCTGGACGAGTTGGCTCAGACGCGCCTGAACGAAGCGCTGACGCTCAAGGGCAGCCTTGTACTCGCTATTTTCACGAAGGTCGCCGTGGTCCACCGCCTTTTTGATCTCTTTGGGCAGTGTGACGGTCAGCTCGTGTCGCAGCTTCGCGACTTCGCTTGACAGTTTTTCTTTGAGGGCCTCGATCATGGACGAACCGTTGCTGCATGGAGGAAACGACTTCGCCCGACCAATGGGGGCCGGGCGTTCAATTCTGAACCTATGTGGCGCGGATTCCGCGCACAATACGACAGCGCAAGCGTCTGCCAGCCAGTTGATGCGCCTTGGTTGAGTTGCTGAAGCACGACGGTGTGACAGAGTGGCGTTTTTCAAGTGCGCTCAGTCGGGCGATGGGCTACACCGCCTCTGCCTTCCTGACAGACGACGGCGTCCTCATCGATAGTGGAATTCCTGCGGCGCGAGCTGACTTCAGAGCGCTCATCGACAGGTCCACCATTCGCGGCGCGATGCTCACGCACCATCACGAGGACCACGCCGGCAATTCCGAGCTGCTCGCGGCCAGAGGCATTCCAATGTGGATCGCACCGGCGACACTGCCGCGCATAGCCACGATCCCGAGAATTCGCGCGTATCGGCGTTTCACCTGGTTCTCGATGCCACCACTCCGCTCGACGGTGCGTCCCTTTGACGAACCGCCGTTTGTGCCAGTCCCGACTCCCGGACACACACCGGACCACCACGTCTTTTGGGACGCCTCAACAGGGACGGTGTACGGGGGCGATCTCTTCTTGGGAGTCGCAGTTCGTGTCTGTCATCACGACGAGGATCTGCACGAGACAATTGTGTCGCTGGAGCGCGTTGCCGCGTTGGAACCAGAACGACTTTTCGATAGCCACCGTGGCTTGGTGCCGGACGCCGCAGCGGCGCTACGCGCGAAAGCAGCTTGGACCCGCGAGATCATCGAACGCATTTCAAAGCGGATCGATGACGGCGAATCAGATTCGCTGATTCTGAAGCATGAAATGGGCGGCGAGTCAACGACTGGGTGGGCAAGCCGCGGAGAGTACTCGCGTCGCAATTTTGTGCGTAGTGTGCGGCGCGGAATGCGTGCGCACGACACCGTCCGACCAACGCATGGGTAATTCTACCTGTGCTTTCAGCCTACAGAACAGAACAGAACAGAACAGAGACGGTCCGCTACGTTTCGTCAGTAGTCATTGAGCCAACGTTCCCACATCCTTCCGCATATATGCCGCCAATTGGTGAGTTTCATCCGGTCATTGTCCATTTCGTGATCGCACTCGGCATTGTGGGTATCGGGTTGCGGGTGATAAGCCTGTTTCCCTTCGGCAAATTCGCACGCTCCACCGCGACCGTGTTGATTTTGATCGCAGCTGCAGCCAGCGCGCTAGCGGTGCAGTCGGGAACGGACGCACACGGATTGGCGGAGCGGATTCCTGGCGCACGCGAAGCGGTTCAAAAGCATGAGCATCAGGGTGAAGATGCGCGCAATATTCTACTCGGCGTGGCGGCGTTGGAGCTCGCAGCGCTGTTCTTGCGCAAGCGTGAAAGTCTGGCGCGTGGTTTGATGATGGCTTCAGCCGCAGTTGGTGTTGTGGCGGCATACTACGTCTACGAAGCGGGCGAACATGGCGGTGAGCTGGTGTACTCGTACGCCGGTGGCGTGGGCACACGAACTGGTGATACCACGGATGTGCAGCGGTTGTTGACGGCGGGATTGTTTCATCAGGCGCGAATTGCGCGCGACGCCGGCCGCAAAGCCGAAGCAGCCCGTTTAACCGAGACGCTGGTGATGCAACATCCCAACGATCCTGCGATTGCGCTGGTGGGTATTGAATCTCAGCTCAAAGACAAGGCTGATGCGGCCGGTGCGCTCGCCGCGCTGCGTACGCTACAAGGCCCTGCAGATCAGCCGATGTTTGCCGTGCGCCGCGGTGTGATGATCTCTGATGCGCATGTTGCGCTCGGTCAGAAAGATTCTGCGCGCGCGGTGCTCACTGCACTGGCGACGAAGTTTCCAGACTCGCGCGGCGTGAAAGCGGCGATGGAGAAGTTGAAGTAGCTATCGGGCATGTCGCGCGCGCTGACACTAGCGTCACGCGCGCGGCCGAATTTGAAAAGCGCGTGGCTGCGTTTCGATCAGCGAATCGCGCGTAGTTCTGCAGCCGTCCACGGTGTCGTACGCGTCGCAAATCGTGCGCGTACGGCGCGAACTTGCGCGGTGGTAACTGCGCTGGCACGGTTGCCCCAACTACTGCGGGCGTACGTTAGCGTCGCGGCAATTTCCGCGTCAGTCATGACAGTCGCCCATGGCGTCATTGCGCTGTTGTACGTTTTGCCGCTGACGTCAATTGGGCCCTGCAATCCATGCAGCACAATTGCGATGGGAACAGCCGCACGCCCTGTGACCCAGCTTGATCCGGCCAGTGGCGGGAACGCGCCCTCAACACCAACGCCCGTCGCCTGATGACAGGCAGCGCACACTTGCTCGTACTTGTTTGCCGGTTGTCGTTCTGCACGCAACGTATGAGATAGACGGCCATCAGCATTTAATGCGACGCGCGGCGCACTCCATCCAACAGAGACGATGAGTGCGGCAATTCCAGTGGCAACGCTTCGCGCAACATTTATCAGCATGAGAAATTCCGTCAGAGAGGGCGATGAGTCTGCATTAAGACGTGCGCCAACGATAAAACGTTCGCAACGGGTTCAACGGTAACGACCGCTCGCACTATCGGCGCGGCGCCTGATTGAGGGCGAACGGATCGGCGAATCGCGGGTCACGCAAGAACGTCGAGTCGGTAAGCGAGTGCAGGAACGTCACCAAGTCACTCTGTTCGCCAGCGGATAAGACAAAGCCACGCACGAATGGACTGCGATTCGGATGGCGGCGACCATCACCAGCGTTCGGCCCCGATAAAATGAGGCGCCCACCTCGTGCGTAATGCGCCACAACTTCTTCTAGCGAATTGATGCTGCCATCGTGCATATACGGCGCTGTCACACCAATGTTGCGCAATGACGGTGCTTTGAACATGCCATTGTCGCGCATACGCTTGGTAAACTCGGCAAGACCGGGATTATCGGCCGGATATCTGGCATTTGGCCCGATCGCGTACAACCCGTTGTTGTGATATTCGATATCTGCGGTGCCTTTCCCAACGTAGTTCACGGAACCGGTCAGAATCACGCCACCGTGGCAATGAAAACATCCCGTGCGTTCGCTAAAAAACAGTTGCTCTCCGCGTGTCGCGGCCGGTGACATCGCAGCCGCGCTGCGTCGAAATTTTGCCCGATCGTATGGCGAGTCAAACGACGTGAGACCACGTTCGAAAGTCGCTAGCGCCTTCGTCAATGTCTCCATTGAGATAGGCTGCGCACGCCCAGAAAAACTCGATGTGAACAGTGCGCGATACATGCTGTCGCCGCGCAGCCGAGCGAGTAATTGCGACTCCTTACCAGCAAGCCCCATTTCGACCGGATGCTCGCCGAACATTGGCGTCAACGCCTGCTGCTCCAGCCGCTTCTCGTTCGGATTAGCCCACGTGAGCACTGACGCGTAGCCAATGTTCGCGAGCGTCATCGCCGAACGTGGATGGATCTCGCCGGTTGAACCCACCGCGCGAGGAAGATTGTCCGCAAATGCCCGCGACTGCAGGTGGCAGCCGGCGCACGAAAGCACGCCGTTACCGGACATTTGCTTGTCGTAAAACAATCGTCGGCCAAGCTCGAACTTGACGCGCGACATCGGATTGTCAGCGGGAACTACCGGCGCTGGAACGCCAGGTGGAAGATTCCACGTCCACTCGTCGGGCGGTCGGGGCGCGTTTGCGGCGCTCGCCATACGTGCCGATCCGCGATTGAGGTCTCGCTCAAGGAGCGCGACAAGCGCGACGCCAAACAGCAGCGCCGGCGCCAGCACTCGCAGGAACGGAACGACGACACGGGACCGAAATTTCATCTGTCAATTCGAAAGAAATACTGCTCTGACGACGTCGAACCACCGCTTGGCATAACGCCGAACGACTTCAGGACGACCGGGCACCCCGGAGAGGCACGATTCGACATACACCCACGCGAAGCGACCAGATCCGACTGCGCCAGCAACATTGCAATATCGGCGATAATCGGTGTCCTCAGCGGATTGAATCGTCTCAATGTGAGGGTAAGACGATTGGGTTGGCTGCAGCGGGTTCACACCGTTCGCAACGTTCCCAATGGAAAAACGGCACACCACACCACTGCGCAGGAAGAGTGCCGCTCGGGAGTTCTTCCGGGCCAAATCACCACGAACCTACGCGGAACGGCTGAGCGCTTGCGTCACATCCGCGATAATGTCATCCCGATGCTCCAGCCCCACAGAAATCCGGATCAGCCCGGGCACAATCCCCACCTGCACTCGCTCCGCCTCACTCAGCTTGGAGTGCGTTGACGACGTAGGATGCGTTGCGATGCTGCGCGTATCGCCCAAATTCGCGGTGTGTGACAACAGCTCGAGCGCATCGATAAAACGCCGAGCGCGTTCCAACCCACCCTGCACTTCCAGCACCACAATACCGCCGCCCGCGGACATCTGTCGCACCGCCAGCGCATGATCAGGGTGGCTGCTGAGATACGGATAGCGCACGCGATCGAGGTGCGGCGAATGTTCAAAATGCGTTGCAACCGCGAGCGCATTCGAGCAGTGTCGCTCCATCCGGACCGACAGCGTTTCGAGACTCTTTGACAGCACCCACGCATTGAATGGCGCCAATGCGGGACCGGTGTGTCGTGCAAAGAATCGCAACTCTGCTATTCGTTCCGCATCGCCCACCACCACGCCACCCAGAATGCGCCCCTGCCCGTCCATGTATTTTGTGGCCGAGTGCACGACAAGATGCGCGCCGAATCGAATTGGCTGTTGGAGCATCGGCGTGGTGAAGCAGTTGTCGACGATAAACGTCACACCGCGTTCTGCGCAGAGCAAACCGAGCATCGTGAGATCAATCAGTGCCAAACCCGGATTAGACGGCGTCTCAACGAAAATAATCTTCGTATTCGGTTGTACCGCCGCGTTCCACTCATCTCGTGTCGCGCTCGCATCGACATACGTCGCCGTCACACCCCAGCGCGGAAACAGTTTCGTGAAGAGTTGATGCGTCGACCCGAACAATGCGCGCGATGCAACCACGTGGTCGCCGCTGCGTAGCAACGCCGCCATGCTGCCAAACACTGCCGCCATGCCACTCGCAAACGCGACACCGTCGGCAGCACCTTCCAGCAGCGCGACTTTGTGCACAAACTCGTCAGTGTTCGGATTGGAATAGCGGCTGTAAATGTTGCCCGGCACTTCATCGGCAAACAGCGCGCGCGCCTGCTCGGCGCTGTCGAACACATAGCTCGACGTGAGAAAAAGTGGCGTGGAATGTTCGCGCTCGGCACCGCGCGCTGTTTGTGCGCGAATTGCGAGCGTCTCAGGGTGCAATGTGCGAGTGCTGGGTTGGTGCGTCACGCGAATGCCTCTTGCCGGATCGAGAACTCCGCTAAACGAGTGCGCGCAGGATCACAGACACCCACAACACAAAGCCCGGCAGTGATGAGGCCGCCGGGCAACTCGCGGTTTAGCACTTTCTTTTACGTGGCGGCAATCAGCGGCAAATGACCACGGTTTCAGTTGTTCATGAGGGATAGGCCGCTTGCTGATCGAAGTCAAGCTCCAGCGCGACCAACGGACACGCGGGCTCCGGGGTACATCTGTATGAAGGCGTGTCGGAACAGCGACGCGCCACACTCGCCGTCTCAACAGTCGCGCTGTGAGACGGACCACATCATGGAGAGCTCGCGATGAAGCATGTGTTGCGTTCCGCAGTAATGGCTGCGGTGTTGATGATCGGCAGTACCGTGATGGCGTCGGCGCAGGGCGGGCCACCCGGTGGCGGCGGCGGACCTGGTGGTGGCGGTCGTCGCATGGATCAGATGGCATCGCTTGAGCGCCCGATGGCTGGCGTGGACGGTGTGACTGACGCTCAGAAGGACACGCTTGCCAAAATCGAAGCGGAGTACAAGGTCAAGTTCACCGCAGCTGGCACGACGATGCGCGAAATGATGATGGCAGCGCGTCAGAGTGGCGCTGCGCCGGATATGGCAGCGATGGGCAAAATGCGCGCCGACATGGCCACCATGCGTACCCAGGAATTGGCGCTAGTGCGAGGGCTTTTGACCGCTGCACAGCATCCAAAGTTTGACGAGAATGTGAAGGGCATCATGGCTGAAGATGCCGAACGTGAGGCGCAGATGCGTGCGCGCATGGGTGGCGGTACTCCACCGCGATAGCTGCTGGCTGATGCTGACTCGTGCGCGGTTCGGCGCGAGCAACAGTGGACTGGACTACCGGATCCTGAAGCCGGTGCTCCAGTCCACTGCGTTTTGTGCGCAGAGCGCGCCGACAATGTTGCCGGTGCCGCTGTAGCCGCCAATCGCGAAGACACCCGCGCGCACCTCTTCGCAGATTGGCGCCCCATCAGTAGTGTAGCCCACGCTCGCCGCCCAGCGGTGCGTGATTGGCGCCGTCGTGCGAATGTGCGTCCGAAGAAACAATTCGAGACGCTGCTGAATGGCTTGAGTTGGCGTCGCGTCGTGCGTCCACTCGTCGTCCAAGGCCGTGTCGCGAAATCCGCCGAGCGCGATGGAGCGATCCGGTAGTTGTTGCCAATACTCGTAGCCATCGCGCCAATACACTGGCCGCGGCACTTCAACATCATGCGCGGGCGCTGTGGCGAGCATCTGCAAGCGCGCAGTCCGAACGCGACCGACGAGCTCGGGCAGCAGCGCGTCGAGCTTCCCGTCTACTGCGACGATGACGCGATCACAGTGAATGACGCCAGTATCGGTCTCGACTCGTGTGCCTTGAATCGTGCGCGCCACGGTGCGCGAGAATAATCGTGCGCCATGCTGCACCGCGTGTGTTGCGAGTGCACGAATGCGCGCCAGCGGTTGCATGACGCCGTCGGTCGGAATCAGTAGTCCAACACCTTCAGGGCCATCGTACCACTCAACGGGAAGATCGTCGGCGCGCATCTGCGCGAGCTGAGCGCGGCAGTCGTCTAGTTCCGCAGGCGATGCGGCGATTCGCAGCGAACCGGTACGAGTTGTACACTCGGGAAACTTTGTGAACACAGCGTCGAGCTCACTCAGTGAACGCCGGTACATGCTGACGGCGCGATTGTGGCCGAGCACGCGCACCGCGTCGTGATGAAAATCAGCCAAGCCCGCTAACAGCAGCCCGCCGTTTCTCCCTGCCGCTCCTGCGCCAACGTCTGCCGCATCGATACCGATCACGTTCACGCCGGCGTCGCGGAGTAATTGCACGGCGACTAATCCACTGCCGCCGAGTCCAATGATGCACACGTCGCACTGGACATCGCCGGTCGATGGCGCGTACGGCTGCCAGTGTGGATCATCGTCCCAGATTGGTGTGTTGGTGACGGTCATCGCCGCGTCACGATCGGCGCGAAGTGACCGCCAGCGTGCTGTGTGCCAGCGTGCCGTGTGCCAGCGTGCTGTATGCCAGCGAACTGTATGCCAGCGTACTGCACGCCATCTCGGCTGCATTTATGCGCGCGACAGGTCACGCGAGATTCGGTACGCGACACGCAATGATTCGCGCGCTGATTGCCAGTTTCTGCATGCGGTTTATGCGAGCACCCGAAACGCAATAAACACAATCGCGATCAGCATAAGCGTAGCGAGCATAATCTTGATTGCGAGGAAAACTTTCTCGAGCGGCGACACTACTTCTTTCGTGACTTTCTGGGTGGGCGCGGCGTATCAGCTTGTGCAACATGCGCTGCGTGTGCCGCAATGACTGCGTTTGCGGCTTCCTGCGGATCATCGGTGAGCAGCAGCAGGTCGAGATCGCCGTCGCTGATTTTTTTCTCGCTGAGCACGCGCGACTGCAGCCAGCGCACCAGTCCTGCCCAATAGTGTGTGCCGAAGAGCACCACAGGGAATTGAAAAATCTTGCCCGTCTGAATCAGCGTCACCGCTTCAAACAGTTCGTCGAGTGTTCCAAATCCACCGGGAAAACAAATAAAGGCGTTGCTGTATTTGATGAACATCGTTTTCCGCACCATGAAGTAGCGGAAACTCACGAGTGTGTCAACGTACGGATTTGCACCCTGCTCAAATGGGAGCTCGATGTTGCATCCGATACTCGGCGCGCCTGCAATTCTCGCACCTTTATTGGCGGCTTCCATGATGCCGGGGCCGGCGCCGGTGATAATCGAGAAACCCGCTTCACCAAGAATACGCGCCACCTCAGTTGCAGCGATGTACTGTGGATCATCTGGCGCTGTGCGCGCGGAACCGAAAATTGACACACCTTTCTGCACCGAGGCGAGCGCGTCGAATCCTTCAATGATTTCGCCCGTCATGCGCAGCACACGCCACGGATCGGTGCGCGTAAAGTCGTCGCGCGGGCCGGGAGCTTGGAGCAACTTCGCATCTTCCGTGAGCGGCACCATATCGCGAATCGCGGTGTCAACGGAGGCGTGCATCAGCGCCATCTTCTTTTTCTTCGATGGCGATACTTGCGTGGTGGTTTTCAACGGCGCTTTCATCGGAGAGATGACCGACGTGCTGAGCGGCGTCACGCGCCCCGCCATCCGGTGCCCCTCCATATGTCGCTCTTTCAATCCTTCCAGCGATGCAGCGGCAGCACGGTCCATCGTCGCAACGTTCGCGCGCTTTCCACCAGCCGTTGTCGCGCTTGCCTTCGTTGCACTGGCGCGAGCTGTCACCTTCGCTGGTGTAGTCGTACGCTTTGCTGAGGTTGGACGCGCAGCTTTTGCGGATGCAGTCGGTCGCTTGGCGGGCATGCGGGCGGGTAAATGGTCAAACGAGAGAATTGGCAACCAGCGCAACATCAGTGTCGATGCGACGGATAGTATTGTAGCCACAAGCACTGCACCTGTGCCGGTGGTTCCGGCGAACTGTCGCACAACACTCGTCCCGCGCTTCTCCTCTGACGCTCGCCCGTGCGTCTGCTCCGATCTCTGGCATTCTACCTTTCGCTGTGCCTCACGTCATCATTGCCGTCGCTGACGGCGTTCGGCCCGATACACTGACCGCTGCGCTCGACGCTGGTGAAGTGCCCGCGCTAGAGGCGCTGCGCGCGGCACAGGGTACACATACACTCACGACAGTTTTTCCCTCTGTCACCGGTCCGGCGTACGTCCCGTTTTTGATGGGTGAGCATCCGGGGCACGTTGGTCTACCGGGGCTTCGGTGGTTTGATCGGAGCCGAGCAGACACGGGCTGGCCGCATTACACGCGCAGCTACATCGGCAGTGAAATGCGGAAAGTTGATCGCGACTTGACGCCCGATATTCGCACCGCGTTCGAACGTGCCGGTGGTGGCTTGGCAATGATGAACATGATCGGCCGTGGCTTACCGCGACGAAATCGCCTAACTGATAGTGCGCGCTTCGGAATCAAAGCAGGATGGACGCACTTTCGCGGCGACGTGGCCGGCTGGCTCGAGGTTGATCGTGGTTTGAGTGCGCAGATGCTTGATCGCGTCACACGCGAACGTCCGCCATTCACATTCGCGAGTTTTTGTGGCGTCGACAAAACGAGTCACAGCGTGGGCCACCGCGATCCCATTGTGCGCAAAGCACTTACAATTGTCGACTCGTTTGTACGCGACGTGACGCACGTGGCCGAACGCGATGGCTGGGGGCACGATCTCGCGCTGTTCGTGGTCAGCGATCATGGTCACGTTGACGTGATCGGCCATGACGATCTCGCTGATCTGTTTCGCGACGCTGGGCTACGCGTGCTTGCGCATCCGAAGATTTTTGGCGTCAGAGATCCAGAGATTGCGGTGATGGTGAGCGGCAATGCGATGGCGCACCTGTTCGTGGAATTGCAGTCGCGCACACGCCCGTGGTGGCCAACGCTCAACTCGCGATGGAACGAAACTGCTGAGATGCTGCTCGCACGCCCGTCGGTCGATTTGTTGATGTTGCCACACGGTGAACAGACTGTCGAAATTCGCGGCGGAAACGGCCGAGGCTCGGCAATCGCAAGCTGTGTTGCGGGGCGCTACAGCTACGTGTGCCAGACTGGTGATCCGCTGGGTATTGGCGATTTGCATAACGTCTCGGCCGACGAGTCGTGGGAGCGATCGTTCACGACAGACTACCCAGACGCGTTGGTGCAGATTCTCGCGTTGAACGACTGCCGTCGAACAGGCGATATGATCTTGAGCGCGAGCCGTGACTGGGACTTTCGAGGGCGGTTTGAGCCAATTCCGCACAAGTCGTCGCACGGTGCACTACATCGCGATCACATGTTGGTCCCAATGCTGACGAATATTGCGTCGAACAAACCATACCGCCGCACGTCCGATGTGTTTCACCGCGCCATGGCGCATCTTGGTGTGTAAGCCTTTCCTACTCGCGCATCCCCTTTCTTCGTAGCGCATTTCCCTTCTCCACCTCGTCGCCAGCAAATGACTGATACTAGCCGCAGTTCGACCATCGGATTGATCGCGATCGCTGTAGGAATCGTCGCCTCCTCGTTTCTGGTGGCGGGTGCCGTGCGCGACGTTGGCCGCAAGAACGACGTGATTGAAGTGACCGGCAGCGCGCGACGCGCGATCGTGGCAGACCTCGGTATCTGGAAAGGCGCCGTCACCGTGCAATCACCGACCGTGCAAGAGTCGTACACGCAAGTGTCTGCATACGGAACGCGTGTTCGCGCGTGGCTCAAGGCGCGTGGATTGGCCGACAGTGTTATCACCATGCGCCCTGTTGAAACGACGCGCATGATGATCGTGAACAGCGAAGGCCAGGAAACGGGTGGCATTGCTGGTTATAAGTTGTCGCAGCAGATCGAAGTACGGCTTGCCGATCCCAAAGCGATTGAGACACTAGCGCGTGAAGTTGGTGCGTTGGCTGGCGAAGGGATTCCGATCGAAGCGCAGTCGCCGCAATTTTTGTACACCAAGCTGGCAGAATTGCGAATTGCGATGATGGGTGAAGCGACTGCCGATGCACGCGCTCGCGCCGACGTCATTGGAAAAGCAGCCGGTTCGACGGTTGGCAAAGTCCGCAGCGCGAATACCGGCGTCGTACAAATCACGCCGCGTTTTTCGACCGACGTGTCGGACTATGGAATGAACGATGTGACGAGCATCGAGAAAGCCATTACGACTGTCGTCAAGGTGACGTTTACGCTTGAATAGAGCGGTCAGTTCGGGTGGCGCTGATCGGCGTTGGTGTGTGCGGTTTTCTGTGCGCGTCTGAACAGCGTTGGTGTTGGTGGTGATCTGCGCGCGTCTGAACAGCGTCGGTGTTGGCGGAGGAGCGGTAACGGAACTGCTTTGACGCAAGGCGCTTCGCGCCCGCAGTGTCGGCTGCGCCGACAACGCAAAACTGCCGAACTGCCGAACTGCCGAACTGCCGAACTGCCGAACTGCCGAACTGATGAACTGCCCAACTGCTGAACTGCCGAACTGCAAACACCGAACTGCAAACACCGAACTGCCGAACTGCCGAACTGCGCTTAAGTTTGCGGCCCTTCACGCGAAGCCACAAAGCCTTTTCTGTTTTGCGGGCTGGCAAAGCCAGCCTTGCGGGCGCGCAGCGCCTTGCTGTTTTCTGTTTTGCGTTAAGCCGTTCAGTTTATGCTTTTTTGGTGTTTTTTTTCTGTTATTCGGCTTCGCTGTTGCTCATCTTTTTCCAGTGTTGAGCCTTCTCGCGCGCACACAAATGAACGATCGCACAGTGCTTGATTCGACCAGACCTGCGATCGCCACACCTTACAACTCAGCTCTTCTTTCGAGCACGAAACGCCGGCGTAAAAAGGCGCTCGATTTTGCCGAGGACTGCGTCAACCGCAAGTGCGAGCACCGCGGCCGGAAGCGCGCCAGATAAAATCATCCGCGTGTCAGCCAGCGCGAGCCCGCTCACGATCGGTTCACCCAAACCGCCCGCGCCAATGAACGCGGCGAGCGTCGCGGCGCCTACGGTGAGCACAGCAGCGGTTCGAATACCTGACATGATTACAGGTGCCGCAAGCGGAAGCCGCACCATCAGCAAGCGTTGCATTGGTGTTGCACCAAGCGCTTCCGCCGCTTCAATCGCGGCATGATCAGCATCACGCACGCCGCTAAACGTGTTACGCGCGATCGGATAGAGTGCGTAGAGCCACATCGCCACCAACGCCGGCACAACGCCGATTCCTAATAATGGAATCATGAACGCGAGCAGCGCTAAGCTAGGAATAGTTTGAATAACGCCGAGTATCCGGATGATCGGCTCGGCTGCTCCTCGTGACCGTTCGAGGAGTAGACCGAGCGGCACTGCAACTGCAATAGCGGCGATGAGTGCGGCAGCAACGAGCAGCAAGTGTCGCAGCATTTGCGCAGCGACGGTCGCGCGCTGGCCCCACAAGTATTCCAAGAACGGTTGCGATTTCACAGTCGGCGCCTGGCTTCTACTCGCACCATTTGTGAGTAAGCCTAACGCCGCGAGCGCGTCTGCCGCAACGACACGGACATCCGTCTGATCAACCTCAATTCGCTGATTTAACGCGCGCATACGGTTCTCATCTATCCGGCCCGAGAGCAATGCCAGCACCGCGATTGCATCTGGGCGCCCGCTCGCGACGCGAGGGCTGACCACAGCGGCCGCGTCATACGGCGGGAACACGTGTCGATCATCGGTGAGCACGACAAGGTTGTATTTGCTGAGCAACCCGTCGGTGGAATACCCGTCAATCACGTCCACATCGCCCGATGCCAAGGCTTGGTACTTGAGTGCGGGAGACAGCGGGCGAACGTCGCGAAGCGTCAGCCCGTAGACCGCCTTCAGCGCTGGAAGACCATCAACACCGGCGATAAAATCTGCCGTCATTCCGCCGGTGAGTGTGCGTTGTTCGCGCGCCAGATCGCTCAGTGTACGCAGCTTGAGGCGTGTTGCGGTGGCCTGCGTGACTGCGATCGCATACGTATTCTCAAATCCGAGCGACGGTAGCCAGCGCACGCCAAATCGTTCGGTTGATGCACGCATGACATGCGCAAAAACCGCCGCCGGATCACTCATCGCTGCCGCTGACAACGTGTCGCGTAAAATTACCTGCAATCCCGTACCGCTGTACTCTGGATAGACGTCAATTGCATTGGTGCGGAGCGCTGCGAATGCCACGTCGGTTGCGCCGAGGCCTGGTTTACGTGCCACGACAATTCCACGCGACTCGAGTAGTTGTGCGAACATCTCGGCAAGAATGTACGATTCACCGAACGGTTTTGACGCGACAATAATCGGTTCATTTTTTTGAGCCGTCAGCTCGCTCGGCACAAGCGAGTTCAGTATGCTCAATGCTAGCGTGAGAGTCACAAATTGCATACGCCGCGTCATCGTGAAACTCGCAGCGCGTCAGACGCCGCAGATGCGCGCAGAAACAACTCCGCGACGTATTCCGTTGCTGGTGTATCTTGGAGTGCATGCGTCGGCCCAATCTGTTCGATGCGACCGTTGCGCATGACGGCGACCTCGTCGGCCAATCGCGCCGACTCGGCCAAATCATGCGTGACAAGCAATGTTGTGATGTGTAACTCGCGCCGGACCGCCTCGAATGCCGATTGCAGATCGGCGCGCGTGATGGCGTCGACAGCACCGAACGGTTCATCCATCAGCAGTACGCTTGGTTTTGCCGCAAGAGCCCGCGCGAGTGATACGCGTTGACGTTGCCCGCCAGACAGTTCGTGCGGAAATCGTGTGCCAAATTTTTCTGCCGGAAGTCCCACTAGTTCAAGCGCAGCGCGCGCCGCTGCATCCGCATCAGCCCGTTGCAAGAGCGTTGGCACCAGCGCGACGTTGCGCAGCACACGCCAATGCGGCAACAGGCCACCGTCCTGCGGCACGTAGCCAATGCTTCGGCGAAGTGATTCGAGCTGTTGCGCGGCTATGTCGGCGGCGCCGACACGTACTTCGCCCGACGTTGGCTCGATCATTCGATTGAAGCAGCGCAGCAGCGTCGTTTTTCCCGAGCCACTTTCACCCACCAATGCGAGCACCGCTCCAGCAGCTACGCTGACTGAGACGTCGCTCAGCGCCACCACGTCGCCGTAGCGATGGCTGACGTTGCGAGCGCTGAGCGCGCGGGATTGCGTTGGCAGTGACCCTAGCATGCGATGCCCGCGATCCGGGATGCGTCGTGAAATGGAAAGAATGTGCAAGGCGTTGGCCAGAATTTAGCGATACTCGCGATTTGGTGGTGCCCTTCGACGCCAAGTTCAGCCCCACGGATTGGATGCCATTAGACTCATGCCATGGCGTGGTTCTCCCTTGTTTTGGCGTTGTGTCTTCGCTGCGTGCGTGAGCCGTCGCTGATCGGCCCACTGGTGCTGGTTGGCTGGCGTTTCCGCCGCCGCAACTGGTATCGGCGCGCTCCGTTCTTGCCACTACCCGCGTGGGAGTATGTGCAGTGGCGGATGCACACCGCGTATGGCGAGCACGATGCGGTGCCGCAGCCGGACGACATTGCGCGATATGCGCGATGGGCGTGGCATTTGCCGACCTGACGAATACGATTGCATGCAATGACCAACGCGAAGACGCACACAAATAGTCGTGGCCGCGATCGATCGCGCGCTCTGCTGCTCGCGTCACTTGCGCTACTCAGTGCCGCGCTCGCGTTTAAGTATCGTGCAGCGTACGGATTCCCCGATGGCTTTCTCACTGAACGTGATCGGGCAGAGAAGATTTTGCTGGCGAGCTTTATTGGTGTCAGTCTGTTGTTTGGTCTGCGCACGCTATTGCTCGCGCGCAGTGCGGGTCAGCGACCGGTGGCAAGTGCGCTGCGGATTTCGCTCGCGATCTACTTTTGCATGAGCGTGGTGCTGATGGCCGCGACACTCTACGTGCGCATGACGCTCTCGGGCGGCGGAGGCGGATGACGGATGCGCGAACGAGTGGGGGTGAGATGACACCTGTCGCGCCGATCGGGTTTGCGCATCGCTTGAAAGCAGAAGCCTATGCGCGTGGCGCGATGATCGCCGGCGTCACGACGCTTGGGCCGATGGAAACCTTTAATGCGTATGATGATTGGATAGCGAACGGTTACGCCGGCGAGATGGCGTATCTGGAGCGCGGCGCGGAGAAGCGTCGTGATTCAACGCTGCCCGTATCGGGCGCGGTGAGTGCGCTAGTGATTGCGGTGAACTACGGCGGCACGGAGCCTGATGGACCTGTCGCGCGGTATGCGCGTGGCGATGACTATCACGATGTATTGGTCCCGATGTTGCGCGGGATTCAAAACTGGGCGTCGGCGGAGTTGGGTTTCACCGTCGGTGGCAAAGCGTACACCGATACCGGGCCGATACTTGAGCGCGATCTGGCGCGACGCGCGGGGCTGGGATGGTTTGGGAAGAACACGATGCTGATTTCACCGAAGCACGGTTCGTTTTTCTTTATCGGCGTGTTGTTGTTGGCGCTTGAGTTAGAAGTTGACGTGCCGTTCGCAACGGATCATTGCGGAACGTGCACGCGGTGCTTGGATGCGTGTCCGACGGACGCGTTTGTGGCGCCGCGGGTGATGGATGCGACGCAGTGTGTGTCGTATTTGACGATTGAGTTGAAGGGGGAGATTCCGGTTGCGTTACGGGAGAAGATGGGTGGGTTGGTGTACGGGTGTGATGTCTGTCAGAGCGTGTGTCCGTGGAATGTGAAGTTCTCGGTCGAGCTGGCGGAGGATTCGCCGTTCACGTCACGGGAGTTCATTTCAGGGAAGGATGCGGTGACGCTGGCGACCGACATCCTCGCGCTCGATCAGGTCGCGTTCAGCGCGGCGTTCCGTAAATCGCCGATGAAGCGGGCGAAATTGCGCGGGCTGCAACGGAACGCGAAGGTGGTGCTGGGAAACGGGGGCTTGTAACTCCCGCTTCAAAATGCCCTCGCGACGAAACTCCCAGTCACGCCAGTCGCTCATGACGAGTCCCATCTCGCGGTTTTCTCCGCCGATCGGTGGAGCGCTTCACGCTGATGTCAGCCCTCCAGCCCAACGGTCGCGGGGGGCTCTATTCCTTCCGTGAGCGCTGCACTTCGTCCACGAAATGCTCCACGACCACCATCGCTCCCACCGGCGACGTCCCGGCCCGCCGCACGAACAGAAAACGCCCGTCGGGATGAACATCGTAGTTCCGTCGTGCGAGCGATGTCTGCACGAATGGCTTCGCGTCGAACAACTTGCGCAGGCCGTCGACACGCAGCGTGGGACCGACCGGCATCCTCGCTTCGAACATTCGCGTCTGGAGGTCCAGGTAGTAGAGCGAGCGGCCGTCCGCCGACCCGCGCGGAGAGCTACCTCTGCGCTCATGGGGACTGCGCTCATGGGGACGGAGTTCCTGCGCTCATGGGGACGGAGTTCCTGCGCTCATGGGGACGGAGTTCCTGGCGCTACATCAGGAGCAGTTCAGCGCGGCGTTCAGGCGCTCAGAGCGCGAGAGGAACGAGTCGCGCGCGAATCCATTCCGCCAGCGCCGCCTCCGCGACGTCTCCTCCCGCCAAGGCGACCATCATCTGCACTACCTCCACTTCGGTCGCAGACAGTTCCTGCGTGTTGAGTCCGAGGAACGTCATCATCGTCACGAACGCGGTGCGCTTGTTCCCGTCGCTGAACGCATGCGCGCGCGCGAGGCCAAAGGCATAGGCTGCCGCCAGTGAGGCACGGTCGGATGTCGGCTCGTAGGACCACTGCTGCCGCGCGCGGGCGAGCGCCGCTTCGAGCGCGTTTTCATCCCCTACGCCGGCGAGCCCGCCATGCTCCCGCAGTTGATCGACGTGGATGGAATCCACGACGATGCGCGGCACCCAGCGGGGCTCTTCCATGACGCCGCGCTACTTCGCCAGCTCGCGAAGCGCATTGCGATACTTCTTTGCTGCATGCGCCGCGACTGCGAGTCCGGCTTCGATGTCGGGATCGAACGGCGTCAGGAGGATGCCTTGGGCGGTCTCGATGGCGAGCACCCGGTCGCCCGCTTCGAGATGTAGACGGTCGGCCATGTCCTTGGGGATGGTCGCACCGATCGACCCTCCCACCTGGCGCAGCGTCAGTTCACGAACCATCGGTACCCCCCGCATCATCGGAATTCGCCAACATTTTTTCGCTAAACACAAGTAGCATGATTATGCTACAAAGGCGCGCCAACCGTCAAGCTCGGGGGCGATGGGGACGGAGTTCCCGCGCTCAGGGGGACGGAGTTCCTGCGCTCAGGGGGACGGAGTTGAGTCTGTTGTTCGGCATCCCGCTTCACTATGCGCGGCGGCGCTACTCGCGTGACACGTGCGTCAACCACGCGAGTGAGATCGCGCGCTCTTAACGTGATGGCGGTGCGGCGGTCGTGAACCGGCAGGACTTGGGATGCCGCCAGACTCACTGTCGGTTCACCGGTCCAAACTGCTGATCCAGCCACTTCGTGGACTCCGACACCCACTGCGGTCGCGGCAGGAAATGTCCGCCATCGAACAGCACGTGTTTCTTCGCACCCGGTGCGGAACCGAGCAACCGATAGAACGGTAGCTGCGATGACTCGTACGGGAAGACGCTGTCGTAGCGACCACTGAGCATCAGCACCGGAATGCGAATGCGTGGCAGAAAGTTGACCGGGTCTTCTTCCGGTCTGACAGCGTTGGCATTGATGCCGGGTACGCTGAGGATCGCGGTGCGGATACGCGGTTCAACAGAGAGCGCCGTGGCGGAGTTGCGCCCGCCCCAGCTCGTGCCCACGTATGCCAGTCGTGTCGTGTCGATGTCTGCACGCGAGAAGGCGTAGTCGATGGACCGTCGCATCTCGGTCACCCATCGGACCACCTGATCACGATGCTCAATACTGACCGACGGCACATCGGCGCCAAGGGCCGTGCCGCGTCCATAGGTGTGTTCGTAGATCGGGTACAGCACCGCCCGTCCACTGCGTGCGAGATAGTCCACGAAGCTCATGGAGAGCGCGCGCGCGTCGCGCAGAAAAAACACATCCGACGCCGGCCAGACGACCACAGTCTGATAGGGCGGCTTCATTCGCTTGGGCAGGAAGAGCACCGCCGCCATCCGGCCCTTGTCGGCAGGAAGATCGAAGGTGATGTCTTCGCGAATCCAGTCGGCGGGCGTGCTGTCTCGCGCCGTAGTTTGCGCGTTGAGCGGCGTGCGGTCGTAGTCATACAGCGCGAGAAATCCGCGGAACGTGGCATCATCCACCGGGACGGCGTTCACGGCGTCACGCCCCGTCCGAGGAATCGGCGCCAGCGCGCGTGCCAGATCGGGCGACGCGGCGACTCGACGCACGAGCCTGATGCCATTAATGGGCGACCGATCGAATTCGCGCTGTGCGTACACCTCGTTGAACAGATACGCGGGATCGGAGAACCCGCCACCCAAGATGTAGCGATTGCCCGGTTCGCGCGCATTCGCCGTCCACTCTCGCACATTCCCCGCCATGTCGAAAATGCCGCGAGGACTCATACCTTGCGCGGCGCCTCCACGCACTGGACCGTCTGTGTTGTAGCGCCCTTTGGGCACCACCCAACGCGCGGCTTCGGGAATGGCAGCCGCGTTCCATTCGAGCACGGTCGGCAGCTCTTTGCCTACAAATCGGGCGTACGCGCGGGCCTCGTACCAACTCACTCCGCCAACCGGCAACTCCTCGGTGCCCAACCTGGGTGCGCCACCTTCCCACGTCGCGGGGCCGCGCTGTCCGGTGGCGTCGACGAACAGCGCCATCGCTTCATCCTGCGTCAACGCTCGACCGTCGCGCACAATCGTCGAATCCCACCACTGCCCATCGGAATAGCCGCGAGCATCGACGAACAACTTGTACTGCGCGTTGGTGACCTCGAGCTTGTCCATCAGGAAGTCGGCCAGGTCAAGCGTGTCGGCGTCCGACAATCCATACAGCGTGCCGACGAGATTCTTTCCGCGCAGCAGCTCCATGCTGGAATCGGGGTCACTCGCTTTCCGCAGCGCAACCGGACTGGGAATTGGCGCATAACTGCCGCCAAGTCGTGCCCCCATTACCGTAACCGGGCGATACCCTGCAAGTGTGTACCGATAGAGCCACGCGTTGCGCGGAATGCGCACCGGTTCGGTGGGTGTCGTGCCCACGGGAATCCAACGCGCAGTGTCGCTCAGCGCGGCACGCGTGACCGTTGCGCCAGCCGGTTCGCTCATGAAGCGCTGTTTCAGTGCAATCGCGACCCACGCCGCCTGCAGCGCCGAGTCGCCGGGTGCGCGCAACTCTGCACGCTCTGCAAGCGCGAAGGCCGAGTCGAGTTGATCGGCTTCCACCAATCGCGCAATTTCAGGGATGGCGGTCTCCGGCACCCAGCGCGCTCGGCGATCGCGCACGAACAGGAAACCGGACACCGCGACGACGAGCAGCATGACACCGGCGCCGATCCGTGTTGCAGTCGACTGTCGTCGCGTAACGTTGGCCCCCAACTGAGAGAGCGCGCGCAGGTCAGTGAGCAGTGCGTCGGCGGTTGCGGGGCGCTCTGCCGGTTCTCGCGCCAGGCAACGTGCGACGAGCCTCGCGAGCGCTGGTGAGATGGCTGATCCACGCGTTGCAAGCGCCGGCGCATCTTTGGCCATCTTGGCGGCGATGACCTGTTGAAACGTTCCGGCAAACGGTGGCGCGCCAGTGAGCATTTCGTACAACACGGCCCCAACCGCGTACACATCGGCGCGATGGTCCACGTCGCCTTCGCCAGCGGCCTGCTCGGTTGCCATGTAGGCCGGTGTACCGATGGACATGCCGGCGGACGTCAGCGTGGTGTTGCCGCGCGACGAGCCAACGGCCTTGGCAATGCCAAAGTCGACGACGATCGCGTGCCCTGCGGACAGGAGAATGTTGTCGGGCTTGATATCGCGATGCACCACGCCAAGTGTGTGCGCGTGGGCGAGAGCCTCGGTGACATCGCAGGCGATGCGGAGCGCGTCGGCAACGGGGATCGCGCCATCCTTCGCCAATCGGTCACGGAGCGACGGTCCCGTGGCGACTGGCATCACGTAGTACAGCAGTTCACCGCTTGCATCGGTGCCCGAATCCAGCAGGGCAAGAATGTGCGGATGATTCAATCGCGCTGTCACGGCGATCTCGCGCAGGAACCGTTCGCCCGTGAGCGACTGCGCGAGTTCCGGCTTCAGCACCTTGATGGCGACATCGCGGTCGTGCTTGAGATCGTGCGCGAGATAGACCGTCGCCATGCCGCCCGCGCCAAGTTCACGCTCGACCCGGTAGCGCCCCTCAAGCGCGGAACTGAGCCGGTCGATCACAGGCCGATGGCTCGCAGCAATTCGGGATACCGTGGATGCGCGCGCAGTGCATCACTGAAGAACGGGGCGCATGTCCAATACGGTCCGGTGCTGTCGCAACGCTCGACCGACTCGATGGCGTACGCGATGGCCTCGTCAGTGCGGCCGAGTGCATCGGCCGCGATCGAAACGACAAACCGCGACACTTCCTCGGTCTGCGCCCGTGCCTGCAGTTCGATATACACCGCCTCGGCCAGTGCCTGCTCACCGCGCTGCACATACGCTCTCGGCAGGCCGCACAATACCCACGGACTGCGGCCGATCACCGCGAACGCCCGCTTCGCGGCCGCGAGCGCACCATCAGCGTCGTCGGCCCACGACCGAATGAGCACCCGAAGATAGAGTGGCAGAAAGGCACTCGG
>JANNWU010000419.1:0-5460 GCA_031408755.1 Gemmatimonadaceae bacterium
CATTCTCGATCATTTCTTGCGCCCGATCGGGCCGGTACGCTTGGTAATTGATATGGTTGCCTACACCGCCATCGCGCTCGCCATTCGCGTTGTCACAATCGACGACATCAAGACAATGCTTTCGATTGTGAAAGCGGGTCGCAAAGGCGAACTTACCGACGCCTCATTGCCCTCAGCGGAGCCGTAGGAATTAACGAGTTGGTGCCGACTCGAGAACGGGCAGCAAGTCGGCAATCTGGTGCACGCTCAGCATCGCTTCATTCGCAATGGAAACGCCGAACTCCTGCTCAAGCGAGAGCAAGAGATTGAGCATGCCAAGCGAATCCCATTGCGTAATGTCGTCACGCGTAGCGGTTTGTGGCGGTGTGCTGGACAAGCCAAACGTGCTGCCAACAACTGCGCAGATTTCGACCATGGTGACATCGCGTAGCTCCGTGTCCGCCGCGCGCAAAACCGCCGTTCGAGCGGGAACGCCTGCGACGTGCGCTCCCGCGGCGATGTCACCCTTCACTACGCTTCCGGCGGCGACGACTGCATCGGCACCAATCGTCGAGCCACGCAGCACCGTGACACGCGCACCAAGACGAGCGCGCGCGCCGATGTGAATGGCACCGGTCGATCCTGACGAGTCGTGCTTTCCTGCCTCGTGAAAATCAGTATCCATGATCATTGCGAACGGGCCAATGCGCACACCCTCTCCGATTGTAATCGATTCGTGCGAAGCGATTGCCGCGCCGTGGCCGATGAACACGTTTTCACCGATGCGCAGATGTCCTTTGGGTCCTGTGACGAGATGCGACATGGCGGGCGATGAACGCACATGAACACGGTCAGAGAGCTCAATGCGTCCTTCGTTCGTGATGTGCACCGCGCCATCAAGGCGAACATCAACGCCCACTGAGTTGCACGCGCGCAGCTGCCGTCGTGTTGTGAACTTCGTCCACATGCTGCTCACAACGGTGCTACGCTAGTTCGAGGATCTCCGATCCATTCAATCGCGATGCCGCGCGGAGCGGCGAACGATTTGTCGCAATTCCACGTGAACACAGTACCCGCATCATCACGCGCAAGCTCGGATGCTAAGAGTAGGTCGTGGCACGGCTTGTTCTTGGATGTTGGGAGCAGCGTGGCAAAAAGCGTTGTTGCTCCGTGCGCACGCGCCCACTCAACCGCGAGATGCAACATGCTTGCTTCTATTCGGCGTCCCATCACCCTACAACTCAAAACAAAATCAACAACGTCGCAACGCGCGAGCTGCGCACTGAGGCTAACAATTCCAGTTAGGCCGGCGGAGCCAAACTTGTCAGCGACGCTCACTGCCCACACGCTGTGGCCAGGCAAGGCGTTCCATGCTTGCAACTCGCTCTCACTCATGCGTCGCGTCGCGAGGTTCATCTGATTCGTTTTGTTCAGCAACTGAGCCGTGCGCGCCACACTTGCTGCGTCAAGCGGTTCCACTCGCACTGAAATTTCGAGACTTTCAAGCCAGTCGTCGATTGAACCGACATTCGTTTTCACAGCACCACGCGCTCGTTCGGCCGCGTACAACGCGGTACGCTCCGCATCTTCCTTGCTTATCGCAGCCGTGTCAAAGCAACGAAGTCCGTTCAAGCGTTCGGTGTACAGCAGCTTATCTTCTGGCCACTCCGGCACAAACACTTCTGGCAGCGTGTCGCGAACGCGCGCGCGCTCAACCGGATTGTCATCAATGAAGACCACCGACTGCAATCCGAGATTCAACTCTGCTGCAAGATCCGCGATGTTCTGCGCTTTGTCGGACCAGTTGATGCGCCAACCAACGAAATCGGATTGCCGCAGCACCATTTGCGGATGCTGGGCGATCGCTTCAAGTGCAACACTCTCGGTGTTCTTGCTCACAATTCCGAGCACAACACCACGTTTGGTCAGCGCCTTGATCGCGAGCTGAAAATCAACGAATGCTTCGCCGACTCCATCGTGTCCGCCAAGCTGCAAATTCTCCCATCCCATGTCACCGACAATCCCGCCCCAGAGTGTGTCGTCGAGATCGAGCACGAGCAGTTTGCGCGCCTGACCAGTGAGAGCGCGCACAGCGGCTTTGATTTCCGCAGCGGCTTCGGCGAAGAGTTCAGCCGAGAACGGGACTTTGCCTAAATACCATCCCTTGGCCATTGATCGACCGCGTGTTGCTGTTGATTCGATCCAACGCTGCGCATTCAACACAAAGGCATTTGGTGCCGCTGCGAGCTGCGACATCAGACGCGCGTTGGCGACTGCGAGCGCCCATGTCAGGCCGCCGGGTCGCGAATCAATCAGCCCTAAGCCACGTTGATGCGAGGGCAGTGTCCACGTTGGGACAAAAACAAATCGATACGCCGCCGCTCCGCGCAACACCAACGCTGCGAACGCGTCAACGTCTGCGAGTAGCTCAGCGTCTGTCGCGCCGTCACCGCGCTCGATTCGTGCGAACGATGGTAGCGCGAGTTCAGGTCGAGTCCAGACCAGCGCGAAATCAGCGGCGTCGTTTGGCGGGCCTGTGAGCAAACTTTGCGTTGTTTGGCAGAACGGCGCGTCTGCAACTTCCATTGCCGGACCATCGGTGCCATCAGCGAGCCGAGTGGCGAGATCACCAATCGTGAAGTCTGCGAGCACCATGCCGCGCAACGGTTTCATCGCGACGAGTGGGCGTGCGTCGCGTAGTTCAACTTCACCCACGGTACGCGCACGAGCGATTGGCGCCACTGCGGGAGTTGCCGATGCGTCTGTATCAATGCTGCGAATCACACGTGCCGGAATTCCACCAGCAACGACGCCATCGGGAATGTCACCAGAAACAATACTTCCGGCGGTAATCACCGCGTTCGCGCCGATGGTGCTTCCCGGCAAAACGGTCACGCGACCAGCGAGCCACGTTCCATTGCCGATGCGAATGGGCGACGCCGAGTTTGCGTACGGATCATCGGTTGTTGCATCGGTATCGTCGATGATGCAGTACGGTCCAATACTCACGCCGTCGCCAAGGAACACCGCGGATGCTGCGCGAATGGATGTGCCGTAGTTCACATGCACACCATCCCCGAGTTCAATGCGGCCGTCGGATTCTGCAACCAGTTCGACAGGGCTAAACGTGCTCGTCATGGCGAGATCGGTGCCGATAACGATCTGTCCATCATTCTCGATGCTCGGCGCACCAACGACTCTGGCCCGTGCACCAACACGAGTCACCTTGCGCAGATAGTACGGCGCGAGTGCCGTGCCGAGCAGATAGCGCACACCCTTTGCTGCGCGCTGCGACAGCGAGAGTTCACTATCGCGCTGGAGGCTGCGCCGAACTTTATCGAGAAATGCGCTCATGCGAGGTACAGGAGAATCATCGACTGACGTTGCAGCGAGCTGTTCACGATGCGCTCACGATTGGCCATCGGATGCGCCACAGTCTCACTGCGCGCCATCCATGCGAAGAACCGCGGGCAGCGTGCGCGCGAGAATCATCGCATCTTGTGCGAATGACCAATTGGAGATGTATGCCGCTTCAAGTTGCACCACATCTTCGAAGTGCATGATGCGGTTGCGACCTGAGACTTGCCACGGACCGGTGAGCCCCGGTCGCATGTCGAGGCGAATGAAATGATGCTCGGAATAGCGAGCGACTTCGTCCGGCAATGGCGGTCGTGGACCAACCAACGACATGTCGCCGCGCAGCACATTCCAGAGCTGCGGCAATTCGTCGAGACTTGTGCGCCGCAAGAATGTGCCGAAACGAGTGATCCGTGGATCGTGCGAAACTTTGAACAGTGGTTCGTCACCGTAGTAATTGCGCGACATCAACGCATCACGCTGGTCTTCCGCGAATTCGATCATCGACCGAAACTTCCACATCGCGAAGTGTCGCCCACCCTGCCCTACGCGCACCTGTCGGAAGAGTGCTGGGCCACGCGATGTGAGGCGAACGCCCATTGCAACCAGCAGAAACACCGGCGAGAACAGCAACAAGAGCAGCGCTGACACGATCACATCAGTCGCGCGCTTCACAACGAGTTGTCGTCCACGATCTCCCGGTCGCACCATTCGCATGAGCGGATCACCGTGATGAAACACGAGTTGCGGTTCAAAGCCATGGAGTGCGACGGTACGCGGCAAACACACCACGTTACAGCCCGCGGCGTCCGCAACGCGCGCGAGTCGTTCAGCTAATGGTTCGCTCACATGTCCGTAGAGCACGACTGTGTCGGCGCGATGTTCGTCGATCAGGCGCATCATGGCGCTGGTCGGGCCGAGCGGGCCGTCGGTCTGCACGAACTGTGACGTGTCGACTTCGCCGACGAATCGGAACTCAGTGGGATCTGCGAACGCCGCATTCGTGCGTCCCGCTTTGAGATCGCGCGTTGGTGCAACGAGAATCGCCCGCAGCGCCAATGCGGCGCGCGGTCGCACACGATCGACAACGATATCCAACACCGCGCGCACCGCGACCAACGTGGCAGCGATCGCGAGTCCGACGAATGCAACACCAAACAGTCGCGTCACACTCGGCGGCGAGAAGAGGCCCGTCCACGTGACGAAGAGCACGCCTAGAACAGCGCCCATTGCGACGTTGCGCGTTTCGCGCTTCCGGGCACCGCCCACGTAGCCGCCGCAGATGGTGAGCGCCAAAAGTACTGCGGCCTGCAGCGGGAGCGCCGGCACGGTGCCTTGCGGCACGATTCGGCCAAGCTCGAGCGCGATCCGCGGGCCGAACCAGGCGTGGTCACGCGCGGCGGACATCACGATGCGGAGGATTTCGAGCGTGAGGAGATCGACGCCAACGAGCGTGAGCACGCGCACGATGGTGCGCCAGAGGTGCCGCCAGACGGCGTGCGGCGCGCGGGCGTGGAGGATTTCTGGGAGCGGGACGTCGGCGAACGTGGAGCCGGCTGCTTTTTGCGTCCGTGGCGCCGGATCGGACGAGCGGCGACGCGGCCGCGGACTGGGCGACGAGGCGGAAGAAAGTGGCGGTGGGATTGGCGTCACGGGGCGAGGCGAGCGTGGGGCTCAGTCTTCGGGGTGGGCACGCGACGGGTCACGGACGTACGGTGTGAGGGCGTTGGTCGGCTATGTGGCCGGGTAAGCCTTCGGTGTGGGGTGGCTGGTGAAAGCTATTGAGCGCGGGCGGGGTGTGGCACTGATGGGGGAGTCAGCGTTAGCGGACGCGGGGGTGGAAGCGGAATTCCAGGGAGAGGTTTCGTTGGTCGATTTTGTACTCGGTGTTCTCAAAACAGAAGCCGGCGGCTTGGAAGAGATAGTTAAGGCGATTCTGCGAAGTAATCACAGCATCGACCCAGCCGGCGCGCGTGCGCGCGGATCCGCGAACACCGACGGCTAGCGACACGTCGTGTTTGCAAATGGCGCCGCCCTGTGGTCGTGGAATCGTATAGAAAGCATCATCGTTCCACTTGATGCGATATGCAAAGGTGCCAATTGATTTGGACGAACTGGTGAAAT
>JANNWU010000420.1:0-7901 GCA_031408755.1 Gemmatimonadaceae bacterium
CCACTCCAGACATCCCAGCGCGGACGCTCGTGACCTGTCTCCCACTGCACCACAGTGCGCAGCAACTGGTGACCTTCCGGCGTGTCCAGTGGCGCGCTGACTGCGTATTCCTGAATCAGTTTCTCAAGCTTATCCACCAACTCAGCGGTGGCTTCACGCATTGCATCGGTGCTGTCACGCGGAAAACCGCGCAGCCATCCTTCATTGCAGCGATCTTGGCCGATGTCGGTGAAGTCTGAAGCGCGCAACAAATGCGCGCGATAATCATGCGCAAGTTCCAGCGCAGCTTCCAATTCGCTTTGTGGTCCGCGACCAAGCAGCGTGACCGCGGTGTTCGTAAGCACTCGTGGACGCGGTGCGCCATTTTCGGACAGGCCGCCCGAACTCGCGCACCCGCTCAGCGCTCCAATCGCGAACGCTGCACTCGCGAAGGAGACTGACCGCATCGAATACCACTGACGCACGCCGACTTTCATAGCGCGAAAGATACCGCTGGCACCGCGCTCAGGACAGACGCGAGCTGCCGTGCCCAGCGCCACTTCCAACAGGCGTCCGATCCTCATCGTCATCGGCCAGCTCCTGATCGATCTCAGCTTCTTCCGCCGCCACTTCAGCGTCAATCGCAGCTTTCTCACGCTGATACCGCGTATACCACATTCGCGTCACCTCACCAGCCAGATCGCGATTGCCCAACCCAAACGCCAGCGCCAGCGCCAAGGCAACTGCGCCAAACAAAATCGCGAACGCCGTCGTCACGATGTCCGTCGCAACGCCTAACTCCTGCAACGCCATGAAGATAGCGAGCACAACAATGCCTCCGCGACCAACTCTGGCCAGCGTTGGGCCACCGTGGAGCGCACCCGCACCGGCCAGCAACAAGCCCTCAACAAAACCGCCGAGGACAATCCCGACGATCACAATCACAATCGCGGCGATGATGCTCGGGATGTAGCTGACCAGTTCGGCAAAAACGTCATTCAGCGACTGAAGTCCAGCTGCCGTGCTCGCTACAAGAAGCACCGCGAACATCACTGACCAAAACACCAAAGTGCCAAACACGCGCACAGGATTTACCTGATGGCCGGCGTGCTCCACCGCCTGCATCACCCCGCCTTTGCGCAGCAGATCATTCACACTGAGCTTCTTCAGCAGCCGCTCAACCCCGCGCGAGATCAGTTTCGCCAGCAGATAGCCGGCGAACAGAATGACGAGCGCACCGAGCAACGCCGGGACGATCTCGCCGAGTGTCGCGAAGCTTTCCTGCAGCCGGGCTAGAAAATCCATGGCGAATCAGCGAAAAATTAAGAAGCGGGAACCGCAACTGAGTTTCCTTGCGCAAAGCTAGCACCGGCATCCATTCGCAAGGAGTGGCGTGGGTTTCGGCATGCAAGACAGCGCCTGACTTTCGCGAGAATCAAAGCCTGCGCGAGCGTGCGAAAAAGCGGCTCACCTCCGCAAGAAGTGACGACTGCACAACTGCGTGAAAAAGCGGCTCAGTTTCGCGTTCCGCGCTTCAGGTCAAAAATCGCCGAACGTTTGCAGCTTGGACACACAAACCAGTCGCGCTTCCGCTGATACCCTAACCCAAACGAACCGCCGCCGATGTTCTTGCCGAGCATGACCGGATGCGCGTCGCATCGAGGACAGTGCGGCGAATGTTCCGCGACGACGGCGTCGCGAATTTGTGCATGCTCGGCCAACGAATATTGCGCCGGTCCGTCGTCCTGCTCCCGCGCGTCACTCACGGCGAAATCTCAATCACGATCTTCCCAAATTGCTGCCCAGACATCAATCGCGCGTATGCGTCCCGCGCCTGATCCAGCGGAAACACCGAATCAACCGGGGGACGCAATCCACCATCCCGAAACATCGCAGCAACAGACTGCCACTCTGCTTCGCTGCCCATCGTCGAACCGCTAATTGTCCATTGGTTCATAAAGAGTTTGCGCACGTCGGTCTCCACTATCGGTCCACTGGTTCCGCCACACGTCACAAGTCGTCCGCCGCGCCCCAGTGAGGCCAAGGATCGCGTCCACGTTGCCTCACCCACGCTGTCGATCACCACGTCAACGCCGCGTTTCCCCGTCGCCGAGCGAATTGTTTGCGGAACATTGTCCTCGGCATGATTCAACGCATGGTCAGCGCCTAGTGCCCGCGCCTTGGCGAGCTTCGCGTGGTCGCTGGATGTGACCCACACGGTCGCACCGCATGCCTTGGCTATTTGAAGCGACGCCAGCGCAACACCGCCGCCAATGCCCCAAATCAGCACCTGCTCTCCAGCCTGCGTGTTCGCCTTGCCCACCACCATCCTGTATGCGGTGAGCGACGCCAAACCGAAGCCAGCCCGTATGTGATTTGGGATGGTCGCCGGAACGACCTCCAAGCCCCATTCTGGCACCACCAAAAGCTCTGCGGCCGTACCGCTTCGGTGCTCCCCGAGAATCTGGTACTTAAGACAGAGCGGGTGTTGCTCCGCTTGGCAGTATGCGCATGCGCGACAGCTCACACCCGGATTGATCACGACCGTGTCTCCAACGCTGACCTGCGACACCGCCGCACCAACGGATTCAACCACGCCGGTACCATCCGCCACCGGCACCCAGTTCGGCGTCAGCGAGAGCCCGGGAAGTCCGCCGAGGATGAACAGGTCCAATCGATTCAGCGCCACCGCAGTCATCTGTATCCGGACGTCGTGCGGACCAGAGAGTTCTGGTTCGGGCACGTCGTCACGCACCACCAACTGCTCCAGACCACCATGACCCGCTAAGACCAGTGCGCGCATCGCAAACCCGAGGTGTGGCGTAAGTTATGATTCTCGCGTGCGGCAGATCACGCCGCACGAATCCCATTTTTCTGGCGCATTCCGACGCGCCCACACTGGCTCAGGATCTCGCGAATGATAGCGATCAAAGTGCCGCCACTCGGCGAATCAATTGTCGAAGCGACCGTGTCACGCTGGCTCAAATCAGAAGGTGATGCCGTCAGCGCCGGTGACACCTTGGTTGAGCTTGAGACCGACAAGATTACCGTCGAAGTGCCGGCGTTGAAGTCTGGCGTCCTCCGTTCGCGCGCGCGCGCAGAAGGCGACGTTGTAGGCGTGGACGATGAATTGGGGCAGCTTGATGAAGCCGGCACCGCCACCGCCACCCCCAGCGCAAAAGCCGGCGCGGTCGCAGCGCTCGACGAACCCGAACCCGCACCGCACGTGGGGCCAAGCGGACCAACGCCCGTGCCAACACACGAGCCGCCGCCAGCACCGGCGCCTGCACCAGCTGGCGAGCCGAAAAAGGCACCCAAGGCAGCACCCGCAGCTGTTCGAACCGCCGATGCCGCCGGTATTGATATCTCGACGGTGGAAGGCACTGGCCGCGGTGGTGTGGTCAGCAAGCCAGATGTCGTGATGGCGATCGCCAACACAGCGTCAGCCCCAACGAGTGTTGCAGCGAGTGCTGCGCCGAGCATTGCGATGAGTGTTGCGCCCGGCGCCACACCAATCACCGCGCCAGTGCGCTCAGGCGAACGCGAAACGCGCGAGAAGCTGACAACGCGACGCAAGCGGATTGCCGAAAATCTGCTCGCCGCGCAGCACAACACTGCGCACCTCACCACGTTCAATGAGATCGACATGAGCGCGACTACTGCGCTCCGTGCTCGCCTCAAAGAAAAGGTAGAAAAGGATCACGGTGTAAAGCTCAGCTTCATGCCCTTTTTCGTGAAGGCAGCGACGCACGCACTGAAGGCGTTTCCACTCGTGAACGCACAGCTTGATGGCGACACGGTCATTTACAAGCACTACGTGAACATGGGTATCGCGGTCGCGAGCGATGCTGGCCTGGTAGTGCCCAATGTGAAAGACGCTGACACCAAAGGGCTTCTCGGCATTAGCCGCGACATTGCGAATCTTGCGAACAAAGCACGCAGCGGGAAATTGGCGATGGATGATTTAACAGGCGGCACGTTCACCATCACGAATGGTGGCGTGTTCGGATCGTTGCTTTCAACGCCGATCATCAACTATCCACAAGTTGCAATTCTCGGCCTGCACAAAACGCAGGACCGCCCTGTTGCGATTGACGGCAAGGTAGAAATTCGTCCCATGATGTATGTCGCGCTGAGTTACGATCACCGCATTATCGACGGGCAGCAAGCGGTGCTCTTTCTCGTCCGGATCAAGGAGTTGATGGAAGATCCGGCCGCCATGTTGGTGGAGTAAACGCGTGGCACAAGCGAACATTCCGGCCGATGTTGTTGTCATTGGTGGTGGGCCAGGTGGTTACGTCGCTGCGATTCGCGCCGCGCAGTTGGGTTGCTCAGTCGTTTGCGTCGAAATGGACAAGACGCTCGGCGGCACCTGCGTCAACGTTGGCTGCATTCCATCCAAGGCGCTGCTTACCAGTAGTGAGCACTTTGACTTTGCGCGTCACGCCGCCGCCGAGCATGGTGTCGTGATCGAGAAGGTGAGCGTCGATCTCGCGAAGATGATGAAGCGGAAAGTGGACGTAGTTGCTGCAAACACCAAGGGTGTTGAATTCCTTTTCAAGAAGAACAAGGTCACGTGGGCACGTGGCGCTGGATCGCTGAAAGCTGGCAACGTGGTGGACGTCACTGCGGCAGATGGAACGGTGACGACGTATCAGGCGAAGAACGTGATTATCGCCACCGGCTCAGCGTCCGTCGAACTACCGTTCCTGAAGTTCGATGAAACGCGCGTGGTCTCGAACATTGGCGCACTCTCGCTTGAAAGTATTCCGAAGCGCCTGATTGTTGTGGGCGGCGGCGTGATTGGATTGGAGCTTGGCTCTGTCTGGCGCCGGCTGGGCAGCGACGTCACGGTGGTGGAGTTCATGCCGACCATTCTGCCCGGCAATGACGATGATGTGATCAAAGAAGCGACACGCATCTTTACCAAGCAGGGCATGACAATTCGCACCGGGACGAAAGTCACCGCGGCCGATTTGTCATCGAAGAAAGTTGTGACACTCACCGTCGAGAAAGATGGCGTGAGCGAAACGCTGGAAGGCGATGTGGTGCTCGTAAGCGTTGGCCGCAAACCACTGCTGCACGGTATCGACGCGAAGGCGCTCGGTCTGACGCTCGGCCCCAAAGGCGAAATCAAAGTTGATGATCAGCTACGCACCAACTTGCCCGGCGTGTATGCGATTGGCGATGTCGCAGGCGGCAAACTGCTCGCACATAAAGCGGAAGACGAAGGCGTGATTGCGGCCGAGGTGATTGCAGGCATGAAGGTGCATATGCACTACGCCGCAATTCCCGGTGTCGTGTACACGTGGCCCGAGATTGCTACTGTTGGTCTGTCCGAAGGTGAAGTGAAAGCATCAGGCCGCGCATACAAGGTTGGTAAATTTCCCTTCTCAGCGAACGGTCGCGCGCGCTGTCTGGGCGAAACGAACGGCTTCGTGAAGATCATTGCAGATGCAACTACAGACGAATTGCTCGGCTGTCACATCATCGGCGCAAACGCCGGCGATCTGATTCAGGAAGTTGTGCTCGCGGTGGAGTACAAAGGCTCCAGCGAAGACATCGCGATTACAACGCACGCTCATCCAACGCTGGGCGAGACGGTGAAGGAAGCGGCGTTAGCGGTACTTGGTCGCGCGATTCATATGTGATTGCTCGCGCGTTTGATTGATGGCGCGGTAGTGCCCGCATCTTTGTTCGAAACATCCCGTCTGGAGCAGCCGCTCTTGGTGGGATGTTTTCTTTGGCATCTGCAAAGAGACCAATTCGCGGCGGCGTCTGCACGAATTGGTATGATCACGTATGATAGTTGTATGCCAAGAGGTCAGCCTTTTGCGCGCGTCGCCATCACGATCCTCGCGAAGCCCGACGCCGTTGACCCGTTGATGCTTGCAGACTTCGACGCTTTTCAGGCGTGGCTGCGCGAGCAGCGTTCAGCTACGCCGTGCGTTGGAAAACAGAAAATCGCGTTTCCGATATTACCAGGCCATTGACCCATCGCCATGACTACTCCAGCAATTTGTCTGCCTGTCGACGCACCGCTCGCATCGTACGAGCAGCAAGCAGACGCGCTACTGAGTGGACATCAGCGCGGTGAGGCTGAAGCGCTCGAATCGTTGCGCAACAACCTTTCGCAATTCCGCGGTCCCGTCATCACATGGAAGCCACTACCAATCTCAGACGAAGAGATTCGTAGTACGCCGGTGACCCTCGAAGACGTTCGGCTCGCTATCGCACGTCAGTACAGCTTTCGCGACTGGGCAGCGCTCGAAACGCTGATCGCCGAGTGCGCGCGCACAGATTCGCCCGTTCGCCATTTCGAGTTCGCTGCCGACGCGATCATTGGTGGCAATACTGCGTCACTGGGCGAAATCCTCTCAGCGCATTCCGAGCTAGTGCACGCACGCTCGACGCGAATGACGTGGCAAAATCCACCCCTTCACGCGGCCACATTGCTGCACTACCTCAGCGCCAACGGCGTTGAAAATCATAGGCAACGGTCACCCGCCAACGCCGATGTGATTGCACGGCAACTACTTGATGCTGGCGCCGAAGTCGATGCGCTCGCCAGCATGTACGGCGGCGAGTATACAACGCTCAGCATGCTCGTCCAACGCTTGGCGAGACGGTGAAGGGAGCGGGGTTGGGACTACTTGGTCGCGCGCGATTCATATGTCACGCTCTGGCCGGAGATGCAAAGAAGCGCGCGGCAACTCCAGCACTCATCTCGATGAGCATGAAAAGGCCATGATTCGGCTCGCAGTGATGTGCAGAGCCGAGGCGCCACGTGGACATCGCAACGAGACTCCGACGTGTCGCCAAGACAAAACGGGAGTACCGCGAAATTGTTTAGCTCCCTGCCACAAAGACAGTAGCAATCGGTCGCCAGACGCCGTCCACGCGCCTCATTTCCGTGCGCACGACTGAAAAACGAATGAATCCGTTCACAACGCCGTAGTGCTGCAACCACCAAATATAGATCGCACCCACGCCCTCCCTCGCCGCCAACCCCACGAGGGCGACCCAAGGTCCATCCGCAGATCCGATTGCAGGTATGCATTTCTGAGTTGCTGCTAAACGGAACGACGCGAGAAACTCCTCTGGAATCAGCGGGACTGTTGGAGCGCGGCCCTTTCCGTTTGGTTCGCCGTCGTAGCCGTACTGAAGCGGCAGAACTGTGAATCGCTGAGCAGTGTCCGAGCAGACGTGTGCGGCTAATTCACGAAGCGCTTCACGCAGGGCATCGCTATTCGACACAACTTCTGGATCGATTCGTTGTGCCCGCAGGGTTACCGAGCGACACGCCAACAATGCGAGGACGGCGGCAACGACGCAAAGACGCAGACGCAGACGCACTGTCATCGTGCCGTTAAGGAGTAGCAATAGCTCGTAAACTGATAACTAGTTGGGTACCCGCGCATGGTCTGTCTCGTGTCGTCAACGAGGCGGAATGGTCCCATGTGTGATGACTCGTGGAACGCGTTGTCGCCGAAGGAGTCGATGCCCGTCGTGTTCGACAAGCCGCTGAAGAGCCCGATGTATCCAGACCATGGGTCTCCTGGTACGCCGTACTCGGTGTGGTGCGCGGATCCGGCCAACGTTCCGGACTGCCCTTGAGGTGTCCTGCCAGCAATGTAAGAATCCCAGATGAAAACTCGATCCGTATCGAGAAGCTCCCTCAGTTGCAGTGCCGCGTCTCGGCAGACCGAAGGCTTGCGGTATCCGTCGAGTCCAGTCTCATTCGCGTGGCGCGCGGCGCCGGCCAAGTAACGGTTGATCGCGTCACGTATGAGTGCGATCTCCGATGCGTTCGGAACTCGAGGATTGCAACCAACTTGGTACCACCAACACGAATCACCACTTGTCGAGTTTGACACTGTCGCTTCAGCGTGAAGGAATCCTGATGCGGCGGCGGTGATCGC
>JANNWU010000421.1:0-1624 GCA_031408755.1 Gemmatimonadaceae bacterium
TGCCGACAGCGGAATCTGCGTTGCCGAGTCGCGCAGCAACGTTACTGCGCTGGCTGCAATCTGCGCTGCAACCGCACGATTCGCCGTCGTACCCACCGTCTGTCGCAGCGCCTCAAGCGGCATCTGCGTGGACAGATGTAAGCCGACGCGCGCCTTCATCTCAAGATTCTTTCGCGCCGCTGCGTCAATCAACGCGGCAAACACTTTGTTTGATCGTGTGCGAGCTTCCAGCGCGTTCAGAACTGACACAACGTTCGCGGGTTTCAGCAACACTTCGGCACCTGATTCGACCGATCGAATCGCGATCTCTTCTTGTGAAAACATCTTCGCCACGCCCTGCATCGTGAGCGCATCTGTAATCGTGAGTCCTCGAAACCGCAGCGAATCGCGCAACTCGTCATGTAACACGCGTCGCTGCAATGTCGCCGGAAGATCATCGCCCAACCATGTTGGGTTGCTAATGTGCGCTGACATCACAGCCGCCGCACCAGCGTTGATTGCCGCGCGAAACGGCCGAAATTCCACACTGTCCAGGCGTTGGTGCGAAAGCCGCACCACTGGCAGAGCGTTGTGCGAATCAGTCTCCGTATCGCCGTGCCCTGGAAAATGCTTGACCGTCGCAAGTGCACCACCATCCTGCACGCCACGCGCAAACGCTGCCGTCATGCGCGACACCTGCTCGGCATCTTCGCCAAACGATCGCACGTTGATCACAGGATTTGCCGAGTTGTTGTTGACATCGGCGACTGGCGCATATGCTAAATGAATGCCAATCGCACGCGACTCGACACCGGTCACGTATCCAGCGCGGTACGCGAGTGTTGTGTCGTTCGTCGCTGCGATAGCCATGTTGGTGGGAATCAGCGTCGCACCACCCGCGCGAATCATCGACGGGAGGAAAATACCGCCTTCCAGTCGTCCGATTGACGGCTCAACGTCGCAGCCCACGAGCAACGGCACCCGCGCCAGTCGCTGAAGGGCATTGAGCTTCGCCGCCACTTCAATTGGCGACCCAACAGACATGAGAATGCCACCAATCCCGTCGTTCTTCACCCATGCTGCCGTCTCGGCGTACGCGCTATCAGTGTCGCTTTCGTAGTCGCCTACAAGCCAGACGTGAATGAGTTGCGCTGCACGCTGCCGAGCGCTCAGTGTCGCGAGGGTGCTGTCCACCCAGCGCTGGGCGGCCGCCGTGAGCGGCACCCGCGGATCCAGTGAGCCCTGCTGCACGCGTAATTCGGGTGTCACTGCCGAGGTCGTCGGTGCTGGTATCTCCGCGCGGCGCTCGACGGGCATCGGATCGCGAGTCGCGCTGCTGGAGACACATGCGGCGAGCAGAACGGCAGGGATGGAAATCAGACACGAGCGCATGACGGGCCAGCGTGAGAGGGCTTTTGACGGTAGCAGACAGAGGCGTTTACGCAAATCGGCACAAAGCGCTGCACTAAGGCTAGTGCCGAGTGTGCCCTCACCGAGCGATCGGAGAAGGCGGGGGAGACGCCCGTACCCTTGTGCTCGGCACCGTTGCTGCGCGCCGCTGCGCCGTCTAGACTTCTGTATTCGTAACACGGTCCTTCGGGAGCCCCCGCATGCCCTCACGGCGGAGATGCCGGGGGGCTTTCTT
>JANNWU010000422.1:0-13122 GCA_031408755.1 Gemmatimonadaceae bacterium
GCAACCGCAACCGCAACCGCAACCGCAACCGCAACCGCAACCGCAACCGCAACCGCAATCGCAACCGCAAGCCAACGCCAGTCGCGGGAAGGCGATCCTCGCAAACTTCAACGACAGTCTACCGCAGTTTGGCGGAAATGCGCTGCGTTGTACGAGTTGTCATCTCGACGACGGTCGTCGAGTGAATGCGATGTCGTGGGTTGGCGCTGCGTCGCGCTATCCACGATACCGCGCTCGACGCGGTGCAGTGGAGAGCCTTGAGCAGCGTGTAAATGAGTGCATCGCTCGCAGTTTGGCTGGGCGCCCTCTACCGGAAACGGGTGCTGCGATGGGTGACATTGTCGCGTATCTAAATGAGCTTGGCCGCGAGGCTATTCCGTCACGGCCAGACACCGTTCGCCTGGTGGGAGACACCGTGCGCGGTGCAAAGCAATACGCGGTGACGTGCGCGCGCTGTCATGCGATGAATGGCCGAGGCGCGTCTGCGCCGGCTGTGCTTGGCCCGCGCACATACTCAGTGGGAGCTGGGCTCGCTCGCCAGACGGTGCTGGCAACGTTTCTGCGGTGGAACATGCCGTACGACGCGCCGGGAACCTTAGCGCCGCAGGATGCCGCTGACATTGCCGCATGGATGCTCCGCCAACCGCGTCCAGATCATCCGGGAAAGGAGCGCGACTGGCCGAACGGCGATGCTCCGCCGGATGTGGCGTATTCAACGGTTGGCGCGCTCTCTCGTGGACTGCCACCCCCTCCGTCGCGGCCGGTGTTTCGTCGCCGTGTGTTTACCACTCCACCACCCGCTCGATGAATTCATCTTCTGTTGGTCGTCGCGGATTTCTCGCCAGCTTAAGCGCGGTTGCGGCTGCGATTGGTCTCCCAACATTTGCACACGCCGACAACCGCGTTTCTGATGCCAGTGAGCCGTGGGAGCGACAGATCACGGGCCGTCAGCGGTATGTGTTTCATGCGCGTGATCCGCGCGAGGGCAGTGCGATTCTCGTCGCGCGGACCGTGCTGGACACGCAACGCGATTCATTCCAGAAGCGCGATAGCGACACGACAGTCGTCATCGGCTTGCAGGGCCGCGCGGTTGCGCTGACCCTCAACGATGCGATGTGGGCGAAGTATCCAGTTGGCAAGTTGTTGACGATGAATAGCGCGCCGCAGCAACCCTTCACGCGGAACCCGCTGTCGTCGCATCAAGCGGGCGATCCTGATGATTACGCGAACGGTACCATCCCCGAGTTGATTGCGCGCGGCGTGGTGATCTTGGTCTGCAACAACACGTTGAAGAACATGGCACCCGCGTACTTGCCAGCACCGGTGAGCGCTGAACAGTCGGCAGCGTTCTACGCTGATGTGAAAGCAAATCTTATTGCCGGTGTCCACGTCGTACCTGCAATGGTGGTGGCGCTTGGTACGGCACAAGATCGCGGCTGCCGCTACGTATTCGCCGGCTGATGTCTCGCGGCGGAGAAGGCGGAACGCACGATGAGGACGACGACGGCGCCGCGCCTTCTGGAAAGGTGCGCCTCGATAAGTGGCTGTGGGCTGCGCGTTTTTTCAAGACGCGCGCGCTCGCGGTAGAAGCAATTGATGGCGGTAAAGTGACGGTGAACGATGATCGCCCAAAGCGCGCCAAGCTTGTGCAGGCGGGTGACCTGCTGGAGGTGCGGATCGGGCCATATGAGCATGTACTGCATGTGCGTGATGTGGCTGGCAAACGCGGTTCTGCTGCTATCGCGCAGCAGTTGTATGAAGAGACAGCTGCAAGCGTCGCGGCTCGAGCAGTTGTCGCAGAGCAGTACAAGAGCGCTGCAATGACGTTTGCCTTCCATGAAGGGAAGCCGAGCAAGAAAGAACGACGTGCGATCGACAAGGTACGACACCGCCGCTGAATGAGACGCGGGCGTAACAAGATCACGAGTGTCTCGCCGATACGTTGAACTGGTTCGCATTGGCGACGATTTTTGGGGTACAGTTAGTCAGACGTCTCGCTTCAGATCCCACATGGCATTTGTTCTCAGTCGCACAGTCAACGAACTGGTTGCTCGCACGCTCGGTCTTGAGATCGAGCCGCGACGCTGGGACCCCGGCTTCCTCAGCGATCCGCCGCCCGTCCCAGATGTGACGGCGCTGGCGAACGCCATTGAGGTGGTGGGCAAGCAGGGTGAGTTGAGCTATCTCCGCCGCACTCTCGGGCGTAAAGAGTTTGACTCGTTGGTGTGCGATGGCGCCGTGCCGATTGTGCTGCTTCCCGAGCGACAGGCGGAAGCGCTCGAGGCGCTGGTGATCGTGAAGGCAAAACGGCGTTCGCTCACCATCGCGCCAATCACGTTACTCGGCGGCGGCGTTGAGACCACAGTTTCGCTGGATACTCTTTGGCAGCGCCTCGGTTCGCGTGTTGTGTATGCTCTGATTCCTGTGCGTTTGACGCCTATTCTGAGCGACCGGGGCGATGGCTTACGACACGATGAGCCGCATGAACATCTGACGCCGTATCAACGTTTGGGTCAGCTGCTGCGCGCAGAACGAAAAGACATCTGGTTGATCTATCTGTACGCTGTACTTGTGGGCCTGTTTGGGCTCACAGTGCCGCTTGCCGTACAAGGCATCACGCAGTTGGTGCAGGGCGGACTGGTGTTGCAGCCGGTGGTGCTGCTGATCGCGTTCGCCATTGCTGGCACACTCGCGACTGGCGCGGTCGGTCTGCTGCAAGAGTCTGTCGTGGAAACAATCCAGCAGAGAATTTTTGCGCGGCTCGCATTTGAGTTCGCGTATTTGGTTCCGCGCATTTCATTCGAAGCGGCACAACGATCGAACCTCCCGCTGCAAATGAATCGGTTCTTTGAAGCGGTCCTGATTCAGAAGGCGCTCTCGAAGTTGTTGCTCGATGTACCGACCGCGATGCTTCAAGTGCTCTTCGGTGTCGGATTGCTCTCATTCTACAATCCGAATTTCATCGTGTTTTCGCTGATCTTGATTGTCGGCGTGTACGTGATTTTCAGGCTCACCTTTCCGCGTGGACTTGAAACGAGCATCATGGAGTCCAAGTACAAATACTCGGCGCTCGAGTGGCTACAAGCGATGGCGCGCTCGATTGCTGCGTTCAAATTCTCTACACGCTCTACGTTGCCCATGGAGATCATGGACGAGCACGTTGCGAATTATCTCAAGTATCGGCGCAAGCATTTTCGCGTACTGGTAACGCAGTCGATGAGCATGATTGTCTTCAAGACTCTGCTCACCGGAGCGCTTCTGATTCTCGGCACCACGCTCGTCGTGAATCGCTCGCTGACCTTGGGCCAATTCGTCGCGGCGGAATTGGTCATCGTGACGGTGCTGCTCGGCGTGGAGAAATTGATCAAGTCGCTGGCCACAATCTACGACGTACTGACGTCGGTGGATAAAATTGGCAGTGTGATGGATCTGCCGGTCGAAGAGATTATCGGGCTGCAGTTACCCGACAGTGATGTCGGTCTCGCCATCGTCGCCAATGGGCTCAGTTTTACATATCCCGATGCGCTTGCACCAACGCTCTCAAACATTACGCTCACGATTGCCGCCGGGCAGCGCGTTGCGATCACTGGCGTGGACGGTAGCGGGCAAACGACGCTGCTGCGCATGTTCGGCGCGCTGCATAATGGATTCGAGGGCTCGTTGACGTACGATGGTGTGACGCTGCGCAGTATGAATCGGGCGGCGCTTCGCGAGCAGATTGGACAAGTACTTGCCACCACTGATCTCTTTGACGGCAGCATCGAAGACAACGTGAGTGTCGGTCGGCGATTTGTGGATCGCGCGGCGGTGCTTCGTGCGCTTCAGGAAGTGGGCGTCGATGATTTCGTGCAAGCGTTGCCCAAAGGCATTCAGACGACGATCACAAACGGGGGCGCCAACCTTTCCGCGGCCGTCGCGAGCAAGCTGTTGGTTGCCCAAGGAATTGTCGGCAAGCCTCGCCTGCTGCTCCTCGACGACTTCTTTCAGAACTTAGATGACGAGTATCGTACGCATCTGATCCAACTGCTCACCGATCGCAAGTATCCGCATACGGTGATTGCCGTGTCGCACGATCCTGAGTTTCTTGCCGCGTGCGATCTGATCGTTGTTATGCAGGGCGGTTGTATCAAGCAGCAGGGCACCTACGCTGAGCTCGCACCAATGCTCGGCCTCTCCGCAGTTCACGGTATGTCCGTTCCAGTGGCGCGCACATGACAAGTGTACGCCCAGATGACCGCGATCTGCTCTCGGACCATGAGCATCTCGAATCGGCGAAGCTATTGGTCACGCCGCAATCGCATCGCACCTTCTTTTGGATCGTGCTCGGTACGCTGCTCGCTACGATTGCTGCGATGTTTTTGCCATGGCAACAGTTCGTGGAAGGCAAAGGCGAAGTCACCGCATTTTCGCCAAGCGATCGCCCACAAGAAGTACCGACCACAATCAGCGGACGCATCGTTGAATGGCTTGTCCAAGAAGGGCAGACGGTCACTGCAGGCCAACCGATTCTTCGGATCGCTGAGGTCAAGGATGACTATCTGGATCCGCGCACAATTGATCGATACAACGAACAGCTCACTGGTAAGTCGTCTGCCGTTTCTGCCAAGCGGGAAAAAGTTCGCCAGCTCGGGTTGCAGATTCGATTGCTCGAGCAAAATTCCCGACTCGGCGAACAAAAGGCACGCACGAAGGTCGCGCAGTACGAGGCAGAAGTTCGCGCTGCGTCCATCGATTCATCCACCGCGCTGCTGCAACTACAGCGACAGCAGACGCTGCTCGACCAAGAACTCACGCGTCTTACCGACGTTGAAAATGCGCGTGTGCGATATCAGAATGCGATTGCAAAGCTGCAAGAGAAACGGCAGACGTATCAATCAGCGCAGATCGAACTGAGTTCTGTTGCAGTGGATTACGGCGAGAAAATTGCCAAAGCCCGTTCTGAGCAAGCCGCGACGCAGGCAGAGGTTGGCGAAGGTTCCGCCGATATGGCGAAGCTTCAGCAGAATGTGCAGAATCTGGAGATACGAAACAGTTTCTACATCATCCGTGCGCCGCAGAATGGCACGATCGTTCGTGCCACGCGCGCCGGCATTGGTGAGCAGTTGAAAGAAGGAGAGAGTGTGGTCACTATCATGCCCGCCGAGGCGCAGCGTGCGGTTGCGTTGCTGGTGAAACCGATGGATGTGCCACTACTTAGCGTTGGCCGAAAAGTCCGCTTGCAATTCGATGGATGGCCGGCGCTGCAGTTCGCTGGCTGGCCGAGTGTGAGTGTGGGCACGTTTGGTGGGACGGTCGCCGTGATTGATCGCGTGCCTGGTGCGAAGGGAGATTTCCGCGTACTCGTGACCCCTGATTCCGCCGATGAGCAGTGGCCGCCACAGCTCCGTCTTGGCTCTGGCGTGCTCGGATGGGCGATGCTGGATGAGGTGCGTGTTGGGTTTGAGATTTGGCGTCGCATCAACGGTTTCCCGCCATCATTGCGTGAGGCCAGTGGCGAAGGGTTCGGTGGCGCGCCGAAAGCGGCTGTGAAGTGATGCGCATTCGCGCCTTCAGTGCGCTGATGCTGGGTGGTCTGTGCGGCGCGTCATTGCTCGCGCAGCAGCCAACTCGGCGCGGGCTGCCGGTGGTCTCAGATTCTGTGCGCATGCTCGCGGGCGTGCCGTTGACGTTCGATGCCTTCTTTGATCGCGTCAGTCGCAATCATCCGGTAGTGCGTCAAGCGCGGCTCATTGAAACTGCCGCAGACGGCGCGGTGACAGCAGCGCGCGGCGGATTTGAACCGAAATTCGAAGCGTCGTGGCAGACAAAAAGATTTGAAAGCTCGACAACACCCAGCGCACAAACGCTGTACTTCAACTACACCGATCTTGCGCTGAAAATTCCGACACCATTCGGCCCAGATTTCAAACTTGGGTACGAACGCGCCAGCGGCCGATTCATCAATCCGCAGTTCACAACGCCAACCAATGGCTTGTTCACCGCAGGATTTTCGCTGCCGCTAGGTCAGGGTCTGCTGACAGACGAACGGCGGACCGCGTTGCGCGTCGCGCGTGCGCTCCAAGATGTCGCGCAAGGGGAACGGGCAGCGATGACGAACAAGTTACTTTTTTCGGCGGCAAAGGCCTACGCTGAGTGGTACTCATCCGCACTCCAACTTCAAGTAATTCGCGAGGGGGTGCGGTTGGCGGATGTGCGCTACAGCGCGATTGTTGGTCGTGTGCGCGCGGGTGACGCCGCTGGTATCGACAGCATTGAAGCCGCCGCAGAGTTGAATCGTCGTCGCGCGCAATTGCAGGGTGCTGAACAAAATTACTTTGCGTCGACGCTCGATCTGACGTCGTATTGGTGGGGCGATCGCGGTCAGCCGGTGGACTTGCCAATTGGTGCTGTGCCAAGCGATTCGGGCCTCGGCCGCGTGGCACTCGATTCTGCGGCAGTTCCGCAGTTGTTAGCGCGCGTGCTGGCGCTGCATCCCGATGTGCGGAAGGCCGACGGCAAAGTAGATCAAGCGAGTGCAGAGCGCGCGCTGGCGCGGCAATCAGTAGTTCCGCTCGCGAATGCGGAGCTGGCGGCTGTCGCACCGGGCGTGGGTGATCTGAGTGCGGGGAACGCATTGTCGCGGAGTGGAAATTTCAAGGGACTGCTCAGCGTGAGTTCGCCACTGCTGTTCTTTAAGGAGCGCGGCAAGTTGCAAAGTGCTGACGCGAAGCTTGATATCGCCGAGTTTGACGCCGTCGTAGCGAGACGTGATGTCACGCTCCTTGTTCGAACAGCCATCAATGATCTGTCGCAGTTTGGCGAACAGCTTGCACTGCAACGCGACGCCGTGCGTCTGTTTCGAATTCTTAGTGCTGGTGAGCGCGCGAAATTTGACACAGGCGAGAGTAATTTATTCTTAGTGAACACGCGCGAGCGTCAAGTGCTTGATGAGGAATTGAAGTTTGTGCAACTGCAGGCCAAGTATCTGGCTGCACGCGCGGCGTTAGCAGTTGCGGCTGGTGCACCGGGGCGTTTGCCGGAACTTCGATAGCGATCACGACCGCATCGAGCATGAAACTTGAGCGCTGCTGTGGCGTATCTCTGTGTGTCGCGCGAATCGGACGCACATCCGGAACGCAATCACCCGCGAGGATTTCTGTATGTCGATTTTTCCGCTGCGCTTGGCGCAACCCTTCGCTTTCGCCGCACTCTGTGTTGCGCCAACTCTGATTGGTGCACAAGCCCCGCCAAAGGTGGTTCCACCAATTGGCTATGGTCTGCGCGGAATGAATGCGCAGCCACTGGGAGATTTTAAACGTTACGTACAGAATGGCTGGGGAATCGGTGGCGATGCGCGCTGGTTTCCGGCCAATCAAAAGGTGCTCTCGCTGCGCGGTGACCTTGGCTATCTGAACTACGGTAGGCAGAGTACGCGCGAGTGCTTCGGCACTGGTTGTAGAATCACAGTTCGCGTGAACACATCGAACAATATCGTGACTGCACTCGCGGGACCGGAGTTGCAAGTGCCCTCAGGTCCGATTCGTCCGTACGTGAACGGGATGGCCGGCATGAATGTGTTCTTCACACAGTCATCGGCCGACGGTCAGAACGGTGGTCAGGATGTATTTCAGACCACGAACTATCGCGACAACGTTTTCTCGGCAGCTGCCGGTGGCGGAGTTCGCATTCCGATTGGCGCGTCCTTTAAGCTGGATCTGAATGCGCGTCGGAATTTCAACGGGAACGCACGTTATCTCACGCGCGACAGCTTTGGCGACGGGTCAAATCCTGACCCGATCGTTCGCGAAAGCGATGTAGACATGTGGATTTACTCGATCGGTATCTCGCTGGGCAGATAGCGGTAAAATGCCGTCGGCAAATTCGGGTCACGCTGCGACGCTATTCGTCGCGCGTGACCCGTTTGCGTTGCTGCTTCACGTCACTACGCTGCGACTTCGTTTCCAGGCGTTTCGTCTTCGACGCGTACGTCGGCTTGGTAGCGCGCCGCACTTTCGGCATGACCAGCGCACCTTTGAGAAGCGTAACTAATCTCGATTCGGCAGCGTCTCGATTTTTCAGCTGACTGCGATGTTCGCTCGCAGTAAAGCGAATCCACCCCTCGGAATCCAGCTTTGGAGCCAATACCATCAGCACGCGTTCACGCTGTGCATCGTTCAGCGCCACTGACGTTGCCGGCTGCCACCGCAATTCAATCTTGGTGGAGCTTGTGTTGACGTGCTGCCCACCCGGACCACTGCTGCGTGTCGCACGCACATCAAGCTCAATTCGTGGAATCCGCACTCGAGCGTTCACGATCAGTACATCACGCGGGCCCTCATCTACCTCACTGGCCACGTTGCGCCACTGCGTCACATGCGCGCGCAGCCGCGGCGATGCGTTCAACTACGACCGCGGTTGGCGCAGTGAAGACTGCGACATATCCGTCGACACCGAGATCGTGAAACGACTGCTGCGTAAATCCAACTGCCTCGAACTCGCACTTGAGCAACGCCGGTGGCGTACCGTGTTGATCGGTACGACGATTCATATCAAGCACCGCGATCCGTGCGCCTGGTCGTAGTGACGGTACAAGGTTCGCCAGCAGCCCAAATGGTTGTTCGATCTCGTGATACATATGAATCATGGTCACCACATCCAGCGCCGCTTTCGGCAGACGAGGATCATGCGGATCGCCGAGAGCCAATCGCACGTTGCGGAGCTCATCTCGATCAACGCGCTCGCGAAGGTATCGTAAGTAGCGCGGCATAATGTCTTGCCCGTACACTGTGCCAAGATCACCGACACGTCGTGCCATCCGCGCGACGTAGTATCCGCTCCCAGCTCCAATGTCGGCCACAACCATTCCGGCCCGCAAACCGAGCAGCGCCATTACCGTGTCAGCTTCGTGCGCAGCGTCGCGGGTTGCCTCATCGCTCCATTGTGGCGACACGATACTGGAAATCGCGCGATGCGGATTCGGGAATTGCGACGCAGGCAAACCTGGTGGCGCTAGCGGCTTCACTTCTTGCGTGTCTCGCGGCCAGCGCGATGTGGTTGTCGCCGGAAGATCCGTTTCCACACGCACGCCAGCCGCATTCGCGTCACGAATTTGCGCTTCCGGCCCGCACGCTCCAAGCGCGACGACCGCAGTGATGGCGAACAGGGAAAATTTCATCGGAATCATCGAATCACAGGGGTACGGTTGACGCGGATTGCCGCGACCCGCCGACCATCCATCGCCACGACTTCAAGATCACTCCCCGGAATGTTCACCCGATCCCCAATTCGCGGCAGCCTTCCCAGCGCATTGAACACATATCCACCCAGCGTTGTCCAGTCGCCCTCAGGGACTAGGACCTTGTAGTCCGACCGCACGTCGATCAGCGACATAGAACCGGCCAGTTCGAGAACGCCATCTGTTTCGAGCGCTTCGCGCGCCGCGGCATCGTACTCGTCCGCGATGTCGCCAACCACCTCTTCGACCAGATCTTCCATCGTGATGATGCCGGCCGTGCCACCGTACTCATCGAGTACAACCGCCATGTGCGCGCGAGTCTTTCGCAGATCATCCAAGACGCGCTCAGCGGCGCGTGAATCGGGAATAAAGAGTGGCGCGCGCAAGAACTGCTTCAGTGTGAAAGAGCCTTGGTGCAGCCAGAGATCTTTAGCGAGAAAAACGCCAACGATATCATCCAGTGACTCGCCGATAACCGGATAACGCGAGTATCGCTCAGTGCGTAAGATTTTCCACACTTCATCTTCGGTCGCATCCAACGGAATCGCGGCGACATCCGTCCGCGGCCGCATCACATCGCGCGCTTTCTTCTCATGAAAATCGAAAACGCCAGCGAGCATCATGCTATCGTTTTCGTTCAACGTTCCCTGCGCGCGTGCTTGCATCACAAGCAATCGCAGCTCATCGGCGCTGTGGATATGCTGGTGCCCATCACCAACCGGATTCACGCCCACCAGGCGCAGCAGCGCATTGGCAACGTTGTTTAGCAACGTGATGAAAGGACTCATCACGCGCGAGAACAGCATCAACGGTCGTGCGAGATACATGCTCGTACGCTCGGGCGCGATCAGCGCAATCGACTTCGGTGCGAGTTCTCCAAGCACGATATGCAAAAACGTGATCACGATGAACGCCGTCGCAACACCCGCTGCAGAATGAGCCACACCAGCGGCCGCTTTCACGCCGAGCATCGCGAGGCCGTTGTCGACCAGCGTTGCCAGTGCCGGTTCGCCAATCCACCCCAACGCGAGTGACGCGAGCGTAATGCCCAACTGAGTGCCGGAGATATAGCGGTCCAGATTCTTGAGCGCCTTCTGCACAGTCGCGGCGCCGCTCGCCCCTTCCTCCACCAGTTGATCAATCCGACTGCGACGCGATCCAACCAGCGCGAACTCGGCGGCCACGAAAAACGCGTTCATCAATACCAAAAACAGCACTGCGAGCAGTCGCAGCCCCACGCCCGCTTCAGGAAGGTTCACGTGACCACTCCCCCACGCATGCGTGATGGTGTCACATTGTCGGCACGCATGGAGACACCACGTCGCATTACCGACCAAGCCCTCACGCCGATCGCTCGCTTGCGCGCGATCCTCGATCCACGTCGCGCGCTGCTCTGGGTGTATGCGGTGCGCACCGTACTTTCGGTCGCGCTGATCGTAGTCTTGCCGCAACTCGCGGCAGGACAAACAGGCACCGCTGTACGCTTGGTGCAGGCCGCCGCGATCCTGGCATTCGCCGTCACTGGGATTTCGCTCATTGCGGTCGAAATATATCGCGTTCGCGCAGGTCGCGGGTTCCTGCTCTGCCAAGCTGTGACGGATATGGCGCTGATTACGGCGCTGGTACACGTCACCAACGGCAGCGAGTCGCAGTTTGCTGCGCTCTACATCCTTGTCATTGCGTACTCCGCCCTGCTCATCCCAAAGAGCGGCGGCCTTATCGCGGCGCTTCTGGTATGCGCATTTTACTTTACCGACATTGTCGTCACCCGCGACTTCGTCCTCGATTCAACTGCGTGGCTGCAGATGGCCAACTTCGCGACAGTGGCCGTGGGCACGGGGTACGTGAGCGCGCGACTCCGCGATGTGGGATCGGGCTCGGAAGTCTTGGCGGAATCGCTGCGTCGCGAGCGGGTTCGCGCATCCGATGTGCTCGACAATATTCGCAGCGGCGTGCTGACAATGGATGCGGCAGGCGTGCTGCGTTATTCCAATCAGGCGGCTGACGCGCTGCTCGGAGTGGAGCTTGGTCGGTTCGCGGGACGATCAGTGCGTGCTGAGTTGGACGCTGCAGCACCCGGGCTTGTAGTAGCGTTAGATCGTGCGATCCGCACGCGAACGCGCACGTCGCGCGCCGAGGTCACCGCGCGAATAGACGGTCATGATCAGTTGCTCGGCATCACCGTGACATATCTGCGCGGTGAATCTGATCGTGATGCAGGCAGCGCAACCGCAATCTTCTCAGATATCTCCGATCAGAAGAAGCTGGAAGATTTGCATGTACGCGCCGGTCAGCTGGAAGCGGTTTCTGAATTAGCCGCGAGCCTCGCGCACGAGATCAAAAATCCGCTGGCGTCAATTCGCAGCGCCGTTGAGCAACTAGGCCGTATGCCCTCGGCCGATGAGGATACCGGCGCACTGACGCGATTGGTGGTGCGAGAGAGTGACCGACTGTCGAGACTTTTGAGTGAGTTTCTCGACTTCTCTCGCGTGCGTGTGACGCGCGTCATTCCGCTCGATTTCGCTGCACTGGTACAGGAAACGGTGAATTTGGTCGCGGCGCATCCTGATCGCAGCACGAGTACGACATTAACGTTTGACGTAGACGTCGGCGTGCAAACCATCGACGGCGATGCAGATTTGCTCCATCGTGCAATTTTCAATTTGATATTGAATGCCGCGCAAGCTGTTGGCGACTCTGGTGCTGTGACGGTGACGCTGCGCACGGCCACGGCGGAGACAGTACCAAGCGGGGTGTTGCCGGAGACCGGCGCGGTGATCCTGACAATTGAAGACGACGGACCCGGCATGCCACCGGATGTTCGTGAGAAGATCTTCACGCCATTTTTTACCACGAAGCCGCGCGGTAGCGGACTCGGATTGCCGGTGGTGCACCGCGCAATTGAGGCGCACCGTGGCGTCGTGCTCGTTGATTCGTCCCCGGGCAGCGGGACACGCTTCACTATTATTCTGCCTCGCACCCAGTCTGAGCCCGGAGCTTTTGCGTGACCCAGCGTTCTTCTCCCACCGTACTCGTCATCGATGACGAGGCGGGCATCCTCGAAACCTTGCGCATTTTGCTCAAGAACGAGGGCTTTACGCCGATTACGGCGCTGGGCGGCAAGGCGGGTTTGGACGCGCTGGAGACAGCGTCACCAGACATTGTGTTGAGCGATATCCGCATGCCGACGATTTCTGGCATCGAGGTGTTGGCTGCGGTGAAAGCGAAGGATCCGCAACTTCCAGTTGTGCTCATGACCGCGCAAGCGTCGATGCAGAGCGCAATTCAAGCGGTGAATGAGGGTGCGTTCTATTACATCCAAAAACCATTCCGCAATGACGAGCTGGTGGCAATTCTGCGGCGTGCCGCGGAGCATCGCCAGCTCAAGATCGAAAACGTCACACTGAAGCAAGAAATTCAGCGACGCGACCGCAGTACCGCTGGTAATAAACCAACCGGCAACAGTCGCTCGTGGTTGAAGGTGCTAGAGATGGTAGAGACTGTCGCACCCACCGATTCGACGGTGTTAATCACGGGCGAATCGGGTACAGGTAAGGAAGTCATCGCGCGCTACCTGCACGATCTCTCACCGCGTGCCGACAACAGTTTTCTCTCCATTAACTGTGGCGCATTACCTGAGTCGCTGCTCGAGAGTGAACTGTTTGGCCATGTGAAGGGATCATTCACTGGCGCTGTGAAGGATCGCGCCGGGTTGTTCACCGCAGCCAACAAAGGAACGTTCTTTCTCGACGAAATCGGTGAAACGACGGCTGCAACGCAGGTGAAACTGTTACGGGTGCTGCAGCAGCGCGAGGTGATTCCGGTTGGCGGTACAGAATCACAGCCCATTGATGTGCGCATGATCGCGGCCACCAATCGTGACTTGGAAGAAGAGATCAAGCGCGGCA
>JANNWU010000423.1:0-4463 GCA_031408755.1 Gemmatimonadaceae bacterium
ACTTGGCGTGAGTCTGCTGTTCGGCGTCGTACAATCCAATGGCACGATGGCGGCGTTGGCCGAGTGGACGGTAATAGCGTTGAAAGGCCATGCGTCTGGGTTGCCCTTGTTGTTCTTTGCGCTGTCGTGCGCCATTGCGACCGCCGGCCCAGGAGCGATTTCAGCGACGGCGTTAATGGCACCAATTGCGATGGGTATCGCAGCCCGCGCTGGCATGCCCGTGTTGCTGGCCGCATTGATGGTGGGCAATGGCGCTAACGCCGGTAACCTGTCGCCGATTAGCGCAGTTGGCGTGATCGTGCATTCGTCGATGGCGTCAATTGGGCTGGATGGTCATGTGATGAACGCGTTCAGTGCGAACTTTACTGCACACGCGTTGGCAGCGATTGCGGCGTGGGTGCTATTCCGCGGACCCGCATTGCGCCGCGCAACACAGCACGAGTTACCGGCGGCAACGCAACCACTTACTCGGCAGCACGCGTTGACACTTGCTGTCGTCACGACGTGGATCGCGGTGGTGATATTCTTGAAGCTGCAGCCTGGTCTCTCTGCTTTTATCGCGGCTAGTGTGCTCATTCTCGCACGCTTGGGCGACGACACGAAGGTGCTCACAGAAGTGCCATGGGCAGTGATTGTGATGGTATGCGGCGTCAGCGTGCTGATTGGTGTGCTTGAGAAAACAGGTGGCATGGATTTGTTCACTACGTTGCTCGCACGAATCGCGACGCCAGCAACGGTGAATGGCACGATTGCTGGCATAACGGGAATCATTTCGACGTATAGCTCAACATCTGGCGTCGTGTACCCTGCGTTCATTCCAGCGATCCCGGGTTTGATTCAGAAACTGGGCGGTGGCGATGCGATGCAAGTCGCGCTGAGCATCAACGTAGGCGCTGCACTGGTTGATGTGTCTCCGCTGTCCACAATTGGCGCGCTGTGTATCGCCGCGCTACCAGATGGATACGATGCAAAGAAACTCTTCCGACAGTTGCTCTTGTGGGGATTCTCGATGACAGTGGCAGGTGCACTCTTCTGCCAACTGTTCATTCGATTCTTTGCGTAAACACCGATCCAAGCACAGGAGCATGCGTCGCGATTACTACTCCGGCTGGTTCCGCATGTGATCCGCAACGCCATGCAATCGCTGGCTCAAATACTGTCGAAGCGGATCTGGCATCGTGTGCTCGGCCAGTGCGCGATCCATGCACCAGAGCCACTCGTCACGTTCGCGCTCGCCGATCGCAAAGGGAAAGTGTCGCTGCCGTAACATCGGTGGGCCGTGCTTGTCGGTGTACAGTTGCGGGCCACCGGTCCAGCCAGTGAGAAACAGGCGCAACTTTTCGCGCGAAGACTTTAGACTGACGGCGTGCAACGCGCGCACGTTCACTGCTTCCGGTGCGGTATCCATCAGTTCATAAAATCGATTGACGAGCTGACGAATGCCGTCTTCGCCACCGAGATCGTCGAAATGTGTTGGCGCTGCGGTCATACCGAATGATAGTGTGCCCTGCCGAAATGCTTGTACGCCGGACATGAGCGAGGAGAGAGGGCTCCGCGCGACTGTGCGCTCAAAGGTGAACGTGGGGCGCGGTGTTCGTGACTGCCCGCATCGCTGCGTGCACGACTATCGCCTGTGTGGATTGGCCGATAGTTCACCGCAATCGCACGTCATCCACTTGCAGCGCAAAGCTGCCGGGCCGACCGGTGAGCGTCCACGCGAGTCCTTGGATATCGCGACCGTCAATGCCGAAATCGGTGAATGGCATAATTATCTCGCGCCACTCGCTGCTCGATACAAATGTGCGCGTCAACGGCTGTTGCCCTCGTGCCTGTGAGAAGAGCATCACCGTGTACGTCTGTCCATCACCCTTCGCCCAGAAACGCAGTTCACGCTTTGATGAAAAATTCGCTGGCTGCATTGGTGCTTTGCCCGTGAGTAGCATCGCGCCAGACCAACCGTACGGTAAGCCCGCATCCAATGTGCCTGTCACAGATAGCGATTTCGTACTTCCATTTGCGCCGCCATCAACAACGCTCATTGCAGCGACAGACTTTCCACCAGCCATCGCATCGGTTGATACCATCCAGCCGAACCCGATTTTCGCGTCGGGCTTTCCGCTTTCAAAATCACTCACATCGCCAGCGACCAACGCATCGGACGGCGGCGCGGTTGCTGCGCGAGTAGCCGCGAGCACAGCCTCACGTTCCGGTGCACGATTCACTGCGACACCACGCTTCCAGACGCCGGCGATGTTGCGCGTGGCACGAATGTCGGCGAGTGCATCGCCAGTCACCAACAACAGATCGGCGCGCAATCCAACCGCAATTCGACCGCGATCGGCAAGCAGAAACTTTGCCGCCGGTACTGATGTCGCTGCTGCAATCGCCTCAGCTGGCGTAAGTCCCGCGTCAACCAACAGTTGCAGTTCACGATGCATGCTCACGCCATGCCACGTGCCGGGATTCGGCGCATCAGTTCCGGCGAGAATCGGTACGCCCGCCGCCTTCAGCGCCTTAATCGTTGCGACGGCATGTGCATACTGCGCTCGTGAACCGGCGCGACGTGGAAATCCTGTTTTCAGATTGGTTGCAGCGTCGGACGAAATCCACGGCGCTAATAGCGGGTCTGTGACCAGTGACACTCCACTGGGCGAACCCGATACGCTTTCCAAGACTGACATCGTCGGTACAACGAATGCGCGGTGCTGCGCAACAACCCGAGCGAATTCTGCATCGGGTGCCGAATCAACGAAGAGATGCACAAGTCCATCAGCGCCCACCTCAATGGCATCACGCGCGCCAGCCAAATCTCCGATGTGCACCACTGCCAATTTCTTCCGCGCGTGCGCAGCAACGATCACTGCACGCATAGTTTCTTTGGTGATCGTGGGAATACTCATGCCGTATGCGGAACCGTTGTCGTACACGATTTTGATCCACTGCGACCCTTCCGCGAGACGCGCATCGACAAACGCCTGCGCCTCTGATGGCGCGCTAATCGTCGGGATCACCATTCCGTATTCGGTACCGTGTCCTTTTGGTGAGGTGACCAGCGTGCCGGCAGAGAACAAATCCGCCACATCGAGCATTTCACCCGCCGCCTGACGCGTGCGGATCCCAGTCGCAACTGTGATATCGCTGAACTGATCAAGTTGCGTTGTGCTGCCAAAAATGATGGCGGTGCGAAGCGCTTCACCGTAGCTGTGTGTATGCGCGTCGATCAGGCCAGGCATCAAGGTCTTGCCGCGCCCGTCGATCGCCATCGCATTAGCGGGCACTCGAAGCGCGCGTCCAATCGCAGTGATACGTTCGCCAACGACCAAGACATCGGTGACACCTCGGTCACGCACGCCGTCGAACACCCGCGCGTTCCGCACAACAAATGCCGTCGCAGCCGGAGCTGGCAGGTTCTGGGCACACACAGGAAGGCCAGAAGCCGCGTGCAGTGTTGCGACGAGCGCGGCAGCGACTGATTTCAGCATATGCGGGGATGGTCGTGGGTGACTCAGAACGAACGTCAGTGCGCGACGTGGAGGTGGCGCAATGTGTCGCGGCAGCTGTAAGCATGACGGCAATTGCCATTGAAAGGTGTCAACCCGTCGCGCCGCCGCGATCACGCATGCAATTTGCTCTGGTGCGCATGTCTCGTGTACTGCGCGTCGTTCACGCCGGCGAAGCAGCGTCTGCTTCGGTCCGATAGCGCTCCTGCCACATCAATCGCTCGTCTACATGTCGCACTCTTTACCGATTTTTTGCCGAGCCGGTCGCAGCATTCTACTCGCCGTAACGGTTGGCGCGAGCGCGCTTCACGCACAGAGCGCCACCCCGTCAGTGCAGCCCGAGGTGCGGCAGCTCGTCACGTTTCTCTTCCAGCCTGGAAGGTCTGCCGACGCCATCACGATTTACGAACGGCAGCTGAAACCGATTTATACCGGTATTCAGCCGTTGCTCCGCTTCCGCGCCTTCCGTGAAGCAGAAAGTCCAGAGCCGCTCGATCTGGTGGTTGTGAGTAGTTACGCTGGCATGGCGGGTATGGACTTGTCCAATGACGCGTTGCGAACACCGAATGCGGCTGGGCAATCGGCGTTTGCGCTATACGGTCAATTGTCAGCACTGACGCAAACGCATCACGATCAATTCGTGGAAATGCTACCAGCGCTGAGCGACACCGCGCAATCGGGGACCGGACTAACCGTGTTCGAGTACATCCGTGTTGCAGCGGGCAAACATGCTTTATACGAGCGTGCGCTGTTGTCTGAAGTGCGGCCATTTGAACGCACAAATCGATTGTACGACTGGTCTGAAACTGGTCGCATGCTGGTCAGTGACGGGTGGGATTATTTGCGGATTTTCGGCGTCAAGTCACTTGGCGATTGGCACCGCTACAGGCGCGGCACACGCGGGCAGGGTTTTCAGTTCGGTGCGGATACGCTTGTCGCCGGCAGAAAGACGATCATTCTGCG
>JANNWU010000424.1:0-9109 GCA_031408755.1 Gemmatimonadaceae bacterium
CGACCTTCATGCTCTGGATGCTGGCGCAACTGTACGCAACCTTGCCGGAAGTTGGAGATGTAGAGAAGCCAAAGCTCGTTTTCTTTTTCGACGAAGCGCATCTGTTGTTTGATGATGCCAGCGAGTCAATGCGTGATGAGATCGAGAAGGTCACACGATTGATCCGCTCAAAGGGTGTCGGTGTGTTCTTCATCACACAGCACCCGCGCGACATTCCAGAAACCGTGCTCGGGCAGCTTGGCAATCGTGTTCAGCATGCGCTGCGCGCATTCACACCGGATGACGAAAAGCAACTGCGCGCGACTGCACGCACCATCCCGAAAACTGATTTCTACGATATCGAAGCGACGCTCACTTCGATGGCAATTGGACAAGCGCTCGTTTCGACACTGACCGTTGCGGGTACGCCGACGCAACCGTTTGTGTGTCACGTGGTGCCGCCGCAGTCACGGATGGGTCCACTCACGGAGGCGGAGCTGGTGCCGCGATTGCAAACACCGCAAGCCAAGAAATACACTGTCGCGATTGATCGTGAATCTGCGCGTGAGGTGCTCGAGAAGCGTCACATGGAACAGGAAGCGGCTGATGCGAAAGCAGCGGACGAGATGCCGACGCAGGCGAAAGGAGGTGCGACGAGCAATGCGCGAGATGACGAACAATCATCACTCGGGAAATTTTTGCGATCACCAGTCGCTCGATCAATTGCCGTGACCATCGCCGGCACGTTGACGCGCACATTACTCGGCGCGCTGACTGGTCGGCGGCGGCGCTGAGCAGCGCTTCGCGTGCGTCGACGTTGGCATCGATAGTGCGCGAACGTCGCTGCGTATCGTGACGCCAGAGTGCATTGCGGTGGATTGGTCTGGCGCGCTGAGCGGCGCGGCGAGCAAGATCTGGATCGCGCGCGCGCTGAATGGCGTGCTCGTGGAGCTGCTGGCGCCCGGCAGTCGCGACGCCGTATGCGATGTACTCGTCAGACGTGCGAGCGATCCGTTGCCGTGTCTCGTTGGTTTGGATTTCGCTTTCGCTTTTCCAGCGTGGTACGCGCGTGACGCTGGGTACTCACACGTGACAGAACTGTGGACTGCCGCGCGCGATTGCGGTGAAGTGTGGCTGCGGAAGTGTGAACCGCCGTTTTGGGGACGTCCCGGCACCAAGCGTCCATACCCCGCAGAGCAAGGGCTGCGCAGCACCGAGCAGTCAAAATTCAAAGACACGAAGCCCAAATCCGCGTTTCAGATTGGTGGAGCCGGGTCAGTCGGCACAGGCTCGGTGCGCGGCATGCCAATGCTGCTTGCACTGCAGAAAACCGGCTGGTCGATTTGGCCGTTCGACGCGCCTTCGTCACACACTATCTGTGAAATCTACCCGCGCATCTTCACAGGACCGGTTGTGAAGAGCAGTGCGGCGGCGCGCGCGGAATATCTCGCTCACGCGCACCTCTCACTTGCGCAGCCGCTCCGGCAATTGATGATGAAGAGTGAAGATGCGTTCGATGCTGGCGTCTCTGCGATACAGATGTCGCTCTCGATTGAGCATGAGCGCTTGTCGCACACGCGAACTGCGCTGCAAGAGATCGAAGGCGAAATTTGGGTACCGTCGTGGCAGCCCGATGATGTTGCCACGACAATTTAGTCGCCCCGGTTAACTCCGCGGCACAACGATCACAGTCACTGGCGCTGACACCAGATCAGTCGAAATCAATTTGTGCGTTCCATCGCCGAGGACCGCGCGCAACACGTGCCTCCCGACTGGCAGTGGCACAGAGACTTCAATCTGTCCTTTGCCGTAATGAATGTGCTGACTGTCGGCAGGAATGATCGTGCCCGGGGCGCCGGCTACCGTGTTAATGAGTAGATGGAAGTGTCCGGTGCGTTCGATGATCGGACCCGCTGGCGCGACGCCGTAGTTTGCGAGTCGAAATCTTACGGTGACCGGACTTGTGATGCGTGCACCATTGGCTGGTAGTAAAATGCCAATTGCAGGTGTCGGTTGCGCTGGCGCCGCTTGCGCTGCAATCGAGGATGTGGTTGCGCCGCTGAGCAGCGCAAAGACGGCGACAGTTAAAAAGCGCATACGAAGCACAGGTATGAGGGCAGGGAAACGCGAGACGGTGCACGAATGCTGTAATCTCGCGTATCGCGCAGCTCGCGTCAGGTCGCGCCGCGCTCGGGGCTGTTCCAATGCTGAAACTCGGACCAGACCTCACGCGAAACCTTGACTGTCGCGCCAAGCTGTTTGGCGAAGTCAGCTCGCAGTTGTGGCGCATACGTTCGTAAGTAATGATCCAGCGTATCCAAGCTTCGGGTGCGATACCGGATGCGATAGCGGCCAGGAATTGAGCCCGCGATTGTCGCGCTGTCGAAGCAGCCCGTTGCGAGCACATCTGGAATGTGCTGATCGCGCATGAATGCTTCGTACCGCGCGATCGCGGCTGCAGGCACATCGGCAGTGACTTCGTAAATGATCATCCTTCAACATTGCACAGCGCTCATCAACGGGCCAGTCGAGTTCGGTCTACGGGCTTGTCGCGCCCGAAGATGAGTGCGGTCTCACGAACCGTACCCCAAGACGATGTACGTTTGCTGAGCTCTCTTCGTCGCGGCGCGTCACCGCAAGATCTCAACGCAGTTCGCTCCGGTTGGCCGCAATGCGACTGAATACCCTGCTGCTCTTCTCTGCGATTGGCACACAGGCCGCGACCGCCTTGCTACTCGGCTGCTCGTTGTGGGTACTGTGCCGCTTTTACCCGCGCGACTATCTGAAAGTTTGGTCACTGGCGTGGTTCGGTGGCGCGGTGCAGTACGGCTTTGCCATCGTTGCACTGGCGCTCCGGCCTGACCCCGACGGCTCGATTGGCAGGGCTAGCATGCTCGCGACATGGCTGTCGCAATCGGGTGGCTACTCGTTCGCGGGACTTCTCGTCCTTGGCGGATGGCTGTTGCATCGCGACAGACGTGTGTCGCAGAGGCAGTGGGCGGGAGTGGTCTTCTGCGCCGGACTCATTGCACTGATGCCGACTTTTGCGGTGCCGTTGGGCGCCGGTGAGTTCGCCATCAACGCGCGTGTGTTGGTGCGCGCCGGTGTTAGCTCTGGTGTGACGGGGCTCGCGGCATTTGCCACGGGAGTCCTTATCTACCGATCGCCGCAGCGTGCGCGCGGACTCGGTGCACGGTGGATGTGGATTGTGCTTATCGCGCTTGGCGCGAGTCGTCTGCTGCTGCTCGTTGGATCGATTGCCCGCGCTGCTGGTATGGGCGGCGACACACTGCGGCTTCTACAGCTGATGCCGCTGCTTGATGTGCTGCTGATGTCGGCGCTCGGTATCGGAACTGCGATCGCGATGGTCGAAGATGAGCAGTATGCCCTGCGTGTCGCATCGGAACGGCAGATCAATGCAGAACGTGCGGCGCGCGCCAGCGATGCAAAGCTTGTGTCGGCGCTAGCAGCCGTGCCGGACTTAGTCTTCGTGCTCTCCGCTGATGGTGAACTTGTCGCATGGAATCCGGCGTTCGAAAAATTTGTGCGTGCGCACGGCGACAACGCTCCGGCAGTCGGTGTTTCGATCATCTCCGTAATGCCGCAGGGCGAGAATGCGCTGTGGTCTTCTCGCATTGCACAACTCCTGCGGGGCGAGGATCAGACGTTTGAGGCGGCGTTTGAGTTCGAGACAAGGCCCACAGAGTTCTTTGATATCAGTGCGCGGCCAATTCGCGATGCCGGACAGATTGTTGGCGGTGTGATCGTCGCGCGTGCCGTGACTGAACGACGCAAGCTTGAGCAGCAGCTTCAACAGGCGCAGCGCTTGGACACCGTTGGGCGACTGGCTGGCGGCATTGCGCATGACTTCAACAATCTCTTGACGGCCATCCTGAGTAGTACGTCGGTGGCGCGTGAGACGCTGCCTCCAGATCATGAAGTGCAAGCGGATCTTGCGGATGTGCAGCTGGCGGGCGAAAGGGCTACCCAGCTAACGAAACAGTTGCTCGCTTTTGCGCGTCGCCAACCGGTATCGCAGCAACCAATGGAGTTGAACGAGCGCGTTTCGACGATGGAGCGCATGCTGACACGTTTGGTTGGACCTGACGTGGTGCTGCGCGTCACCCTCGCCGATGACCTCTGGCTAGTGCGCGCCGACGGACCGCAGCTTGAGCAAGTTCTCGTGAACTTGGTTGTGAATGCGCGCGACGCGATGCAGGCAGCGGGGCGACTGACAATTCGGACCGTGAACCGCTCGCTACGAGACGGTGAAATCCGCCAGCCACGCTCAATGCCGGCAGGTGATTACGTCGAAATCGTCATTGCAGACAACGGTACTGGCATGGATGCGGACACACTCGCGCACGTGTTTGAGCCGTTCTTTACTACCAAACCGGTTGGGCAGGGCACGGGCTTAGGACTCGCGATGTGTTACGGGATTGTGCGACAGCATCACGGTGTGATCTGGATTGAATCGATGGTTGGTCGAGGCTCGTCAGTGCACATTCTCTTGCCTCGTTTTAGTGGTCTGCTTCCGGCACGCAAAGATCCGATACAGACCACGCTTACAACACCAACCAGCCAGGGAACTGAAACGATTCTGCTTGTCGAAGATGAGCCGCAAGTACGCGCGGTCGCGGCACGCGCACTGCGCTCGGCGGGGTACCGCGTGCTCGAAGCAACGAATGGGCGTGATGGCGTGCAGGTGGCGCGACGTGAGCGCGAAACGATTGATCTCATCCTCTCGGATGTCGTGATGCCAGAGATGGGCGGTCGCGAGATGGTAGAGATTGCGCGACAATTTGTGCCAGCCGTGGCAGTGCTGTACGTGTCAGGATTTACTGCCGGCAACTTTCCGCTCGCCGCTGATGATCCGTCGGCCAACGTGTTCCTGCAAAAGCCTTTCACACCGCCGGAGTTGCTGGCAATGGTCCGACAGGTGCTCGACCAGCACGCAGCCGCACGCGCGGACGTGGTGAGCGCTCCGTCGTAGCCAGCGAGCCCGCAGCGCCTCGTACAACAGCGTTTGATCGGTGCGCTCCCATAGATTGACAATGCGCTGGCGGAGACGCTCTGATTCTGGCGCCGGGCGTTGTCGTCCGTCACCATTGACTGAGATTTGTGCCGTGAAACTCATACTCCGTTTGCTTGTCACTGCCGCGTCGCTGTGGGTCGCGACGAAATTCGTCCCTGGCATCAGCTTCATTGGCGACAATTACCTTGCCTTGCTTGGTGTCGCGCTGGTATTCGGCACCGTGAATACGCTTGTTCGGCCCGTGCTCAAATTATTTTCGTTTCCAGTCGTGCTGCTGACGCTTGGACTGTTTCTGTTTGTGATTAATGCGTTGATGCTGATGCTGACCTCGTATCTGTCAAGGATTCTCGGTTTTGGCTTCAACGTCACTGGCTTCGTTCCCGCGTTGATCGGTTCGCTCGTGATCAGCGTGACCGCAGCCGTGCTGCACTTTATGATCGGAACGAATCGCGAAAGCGACGACAAGGATTGAGCGTTCAGTAATGCTCACCGTTCGGGATCTGTGCGTTACGTACCCGGACGGTGTGCGCGCGTTGCATGGCGTGTCGTTCGATGTTCCGAAAGGCACTGTGTTCGGGCTTCTCGGGCCAAATGGCGCTGGTAAATCAACGTTGCTTCGCGTGCTCGCGACGTTGCAGTTGCCGCAGAACGGCACAGTCCATGTGTGCGATGTAGACGCGCTGGCGTCGCCTGACCATGCTCGCCGTCATCTCGGGTATCTGCCGCAGGATTTTGGCTTTCCTGCCGCGCTCACTGCGGCCGAATTACTCGATCACTTTGCGGTGCTGAAGGGGATTATGCCGACGAGCCAGCGACGCGACGCTGTCGCCGAAATGTTGGCCCGCGTGAATCTTGTGCCGGATCAGCATCGCGCACTGCGCACCTTCTCCGGAGGTATGACGCAACGTTTGGGCATCGCGATTGCGTTGCTTGGTGCGCCAGATGTGTTGATCGTCGATGAGCCGACTACCGCACTGGATCCGACTGAGCGACACCGCGTGCATGACCTGCTGTTGGAGCTGGCCGAATCGCGCGCGGTTCTCCTGTCCACACATCTCGTGTCGGATGTAGATGCGTTGTGTGATATGGCGATGATCCTGCACCGTGGGCGCGTCGTGAGCGTTGGTGTGCCGTCAACTCTCGTAGCAGCACTCCGTGGACGCCTGTTTCGTGCGCGCGTGTCACGCGCAACCGCAAACCAGTTGCGTCAGGAACTGCCCGTGATTCGTCAAGCACTCGTGGGTGGCGCGGTGGAAGTCACCGTCGTGTCGGATGCCCCGCCCGATGCGCGTTTTCTCGCCGCGGAACCACTGCTGGACGATGTGTTTGCGGAAGCGACGCTGTCGTGAGCGGATCGCGCGCTGCGTCATTGCGGAGAGTCGCCTGTGTGGTGCGGATTGAGTGGCTGACGCAGCGCCGCGAGCCATTAACCGTGTTGTACATGCTCGTGTTTGCTCTGCTCGCGGCAGCGTTTTCGTCAACGGGTCCTGTTGAACTCGTGCGAGATCGCGGCGCCGTCTCGCGTGATTCCGCATGGTCGCTGATGCTGGCAAGCAGTGCGATCACGGCGTTCGGCCAGGTGATCACAACTATGGTAGCAGCAACAGTTGTGCTCCGTGATCGTGCGGATCGAGTTTACGAGTTGCTCGCCGTCACGCACCTCTCACCGCGCGAATACTACAGTGGAAAATTGCTCGCTGCGCTTGCGATATTGTGCGTGATTTATGCGGCCATACCAATAGGCTTGGTGGCGGGCGTTGTTGTTTCTGGCGGCGACGTGCGCGTTGCGCTCGCTGGCTGCGCGTCGCCGTTTCTTCTGCTCGTGCTTCCAACGATGTTAGCGGTTGGCGCAATGCAATTTGCGGCTGGTGTGTTGAGCGGGCGCCTGTGGGTGCTTGTCGGACAAGGTTTACTGCTCATCTGGTTGTGGTCGTGGGCCACCGCTGATGCAGGAATGCGTGCGGGCGTTGCGCTAGTCGATCCGTTTGGAAGTGCACCAACTCTCGCGGCGACGCGTGCGTGGAGTGACGCACAGCGCGAAGGGCAATCCATGCCACTCACGTCGCTGTTGATTGCGAATCGTCTACTGTGGCTCGCGGTTGGCGGCACGCTCGCCGCATACGCCATCCTTCGCGCTCCGCGACGCATTGCGGCATCAACTGTAGCACCAACTGTATCACAACTCACGAAGCAATTGCTGCCCGCTGTCGATCGCGTGGTACCGCGACAACGCCCGCAAGTTTTGCGTCGTGGCCCGTTGAACTCAGCGTGGTGCCAGCGGAGCGCGGCGGTCGCACGGTATGTGTTTCGATGGCAAGTGCGCGACACTGGCTGGCGAGTGCTTACGGCGCTTGGTGCGCTAAATGTCGCGGTTCACGCCTACGCTGATTCACGTGGTATTCAGTCGGCGACAGCGCTTGCGCAGATCGTTGAAGTCACGTTACTCGAGCACTCACGAATTTTCCTCATTCTGCTCGCTACGATTTATGCGGGCGAGATTGTTTGGCGTGAACGCGACGACCGTTCGGCGGAAGTGTTTGATGTGCAACCCGTGTCCGATGCGTCGCTAGTTGCAGGCAAGATCGCGGGCGTCATCTGGGCACAATGCATCGTTGCGCTTGCGCTCATGTCGGCCGTGTTGTGTGCTGTGATTTTTGGCGCAGGCGCGCTACCTGACTTAGGGTCCGTGCTTCACGTTGCGTTCGCGAACCTGCTCGTGCCGTTTGTGTTGTGGATGCTCCTCACGCTCTTCGTGCATGCGGTGGTGCAACAAAAAGTCGTGGGGCATTTGTTGTGCATCGGCGGGTGGGTCTTCGCCATCGTCGTGTTTGATGCGGCGCTCGCCGCGCCGAACACGGTGCCGATCGTCGTACAATTGCTCGTCGGCGGCAGCGCAATTATCGCTGTATGGTTGGTGTGGGTCCGAGGCGCAACGGCGAGTATCCAAGATCGCGTCGTCACTCTGCGACGAAGGCTGCGTGTTGGCTAAAAAGCAACGCTAGCGAGCTCAGCAAAATGGTTACGAGCGCCTAATATTACGCTAAAACCTGTGTCATGTGGCGAGCTCGTCATTGAAATATGAGCGAAACATTTCCTGCTGATGACTTCCCGAATGGACGCCGATGCTGCACCTTGCCGACGGTTGGATTTGGGGAGATCCAAAAGGCTTGTCACATTAGAGCTTTCTTAGGCCCATCCCTTGCTATACCAATCAGTTCCGGACCGCTAGCGCAATCGGCGCTAGTGGGCGACTATTCCGGGATCTTAGTAGTTCCCTTGCACTTAACACCCCTTCGGAGGTGGCATGACGCTATCTGTTCGCCTGCGCTCGGCGGGCTCGCTGTTCGCGCTAGCGATCAGCGCAGCGCCGATTATTGCGCAGACGCCCCAAGCTGGAACGTTCGAAGTCAATGCCGGTGTCCGGGTTTCGGATGTCGGCATTCGCAACTTCTCGTCCGTTACCTCGCCTACCGGTCTGCTCGGCCTGTATTTGCACCGGAATTTCGCTGTCGAGACTGAGCTCTCTTCTGCGAATGGCCGCGTGACAAACGTTCCAGTTGGAACGCGATCGCTGTCGTCTTACACGCCCATTCACCTCCGTGGTGTTTTCTCGATTCCCGTGCAAGAGCAAGTTGAGCTCCTGCTCGGTCTTGGCGCAGTGCGGAACGAGCAGCGTTGGCAAGAGCCAAACATTCCTGCGACCGCCAATCCTGGTCGTGGTGTCAAGAAGTTCAATGAATTCAGCTGGGCCTCGTTGATTGGTGCTCGCCTCGGCTTGACCGACAACGTTGCATTCCGTGCAGCACTGACGGTTGACGGCTCTGGTTTTGGTAACAGCGACAATCGCTTGTTTAACGGCAAGCGTAGCACGAACATCGGCGGCCAGTTCGGCGTCAGCTATTTGTTCAACACCAAGCCGAATGATGCAGATGGCGACGGTGTGGCCGACAAGAACGACAAGTGCGCTTCGACGCCGGCTGGAGTCCGCGTTGATGCGACCGGTTGCCCGCTCGACAGCGATCGTGATGGCGTTGCTGATTACCAGGACAAGTGCGCATCGACACCGGCTGGCGTAACGGTCGAAAGCACGGGTTG
>JANNWU010000425.1:0-2247 GCA_031408755.1 Gemmatimonadaceae bacterium
GCTGTACTGAACTGCTGAACTGCTGAACTGCTGAACTGCTGTACTGCTGTACTGCTGAACTGCTGAACTGCTGAACTGCTGAACTGCTGAACTGCTTTAACGCAACGCGCCTGCGGCGCGCGCAGGAAGAGCGGACGCAAAACTGCCAGATCAGCCTTCGATCTACGCCAATTCCGAGGATTGTGTACGTCGAGGGATGCTTTTTGTTTGAACGAAACGCTCGCAAGCGCCGTGATTCGTGTGGTCGGTCATTCCTTGTTTGCAATCCTTCGCGTCGCTCAGTCTGATTTGTAGTTCTACAGTTTTATGGTTGTGCAGTTGTGCAGTTGTGCAGTTGTGCAGTTATGCAGTTATGCAGTTATGCAGTTTTGCGCTGCGCCGCAGGCGCATTGCGTCGAGCCGCAGGCTCCTTGCGTCAAAGCTGTTGCTCTTAGCTGTTCAGCGTCTCAGCTCCTCATAACCTGCCGCAGCGAACGCACCAGCGTCAACGCTGTCGCCCGTGATCCCATCGCTGTTCAACGTCTGCGAACCCGCAGAGCGTCAACGCCGTTGCCCCTCGTTTACTCTCGGTTAGAGAACCGATTTCGAAGCGGACCGAAGGTTCATCACGTCAACATCATGCTCACAACAAACGCGGGCTCGCGCTTCTCCTATTGATCACGCAACAGCTGGCTGGCCTGCCACAAGCGTCGCTGGATCGTCAACGCGATACAGGGACAGCATCAGTTTCGTCTTCCGGCGGAAGCCAATGTGTGCGCGCGTCGACAGCGTGTCGTACTCGGCTTCCTCAATCGCCTCGAGGATCGCGGCATAGCCAATGGCGCAGGCCTGCGCACAACGCCGAGAGTCAGGCGCTAGCAGTGCAATACCCGGCAACGCTTCGCGGTAAAGTCCACGCGCGAGTGCGACAAACTCCTGCATCATCGCGCGCCATTCCGGAGAACGCACATCAACATCACGTGCTATGACTTTCCCTCGCGTCAGTCCCGCATTCCGCAGCGCGTCGTCTGGCAGATAGCAACGTCCGTTCGCAGCATCTTCGCCTACGTCGCGCAGAATATTCGTGACCTGCATCGCAACGCCAAGTGTGCGAGCGCAGGCAATCGCGCGTTCGCGAACAGTCTCGCCACCAACGACACCAAACACATGCGTGCAGAGTTCTCCTACGCTGCTCGCAACACCTTCGCAGTAGGCCGAGAGTGACGCCCAGTCAAGGTAATCTGTGGGGTCAAGATCGCGCGCCACGCCATTTACTAACTCATCGATCGGCGCCAACGGAATGCCGAACCGACGAATCGCCCACGCAGTTTCGTGCATTACAGGGCCCGCCAACCCACCGTGCATCGCATCATCAAGCTGCGAACGAAGTTGCATCAGCGTGGCGCGCACCGCATCGCTGCCGCCAGGTCCTGCACGATCGACCGCATCATCGGCAAGACGACAAAACGCGTACAGCGCATACGTTCCGCGACGTTTTGTCAGAGGAAGGAATGCGCTCGCGAGCGCAAATGTTCGCGCATGCCGTCGCACGATCTTCCCGCACACCAGACTCTCAAAAGTCACCATGCGGTCACACCTTTCGACAGAGGATCACGCAGGTGACGGCGCAGTCAAACCGTTCGGCGCGCGCGGCGCTGTGGCGGTCGGAAGCGACGCTACCACGGTCCCTTCCACGCCTGATGTGCTGCGCGCGTACTCAGCCAGCGCGTTCACAACGGCATCGGCGGCCTTCTGCGAATCGCGTAGGCCGCGAAAGGTGGGCCGACCCTTCCGACTCCCGCGCCACGCCATGTGCGGAAAGAGCAGGAGCCAGGGAATTTCCGTCGGACCGGCGAGCGTCATCATCAAGTCAGCGGAACCATCACTGTGGCGCTTGAGATCAACACCATCCATTCCTGCGTATGGAATATTTGCATCCGCGCGCAGCACAATTCCGATGTTGAAGTACACGCGTCGATTCGTGATGACATACTTGGACGTCTTTGACAACCGCCAAGCAAAAAAGCGAATAGTGCTGATCGCGACCACACCTAAAATGATGCTCAGCGTCGCAACGCCAACCAGCCGCTGCATCGGGAAGTCGCGGCGTAATACGTCGGCAGCTTGCAGCAGAAACGTCAAGAACACAAAACCCAACACCCAACGTTCGCGCAGAAAATTCCGCGCCAACGACGATGCGTCTGGCGCACCACTCCAGAGCACGCGCTCCCCCGCGGGAAGGCGACTGACCTCCCCGTCGGGGCCAAC
>JANNWU010000426.1:0-14044 GCA_031408755.1 Gemmatimonadaceae bacterium
ATGACTATCCGTACAAACTGTATAGCGGCCAGCAAGACAATTCGAGCGTTGTCATTCGCAGTCGGAGTGACGACTTCGCGATCGGTGTGCGCGATTGGTGGGATGGTCCGGGCTGTGAGAGCGCAAACGTTGGTGTGGGTCCAAAGGAATCGCGTTATGTCTACGGTGGCTGCTATCAGGGATTGATCAACGAACTGGATCAGCAGTCAGGGCTCTCGCGTGACATTATGCCGTGGCCGTCGATGAATCTCACCGAGCCAAGTGACAAAACTAAGTATCGCTTCAATTGGACCGCGCCAATTCATGTGTCGCGTCACGATGGTTCGGTAATTTATCACGGTGGCAATGTGTTGTTCCGTTCTACCGATCGTGGGCAGACGTGGGCACCCGCAAGCCCAGATCTGACCAAGAACGACAAAGCGCGCCAAGGCAAAGGTGGCGGCCCAATTACGAATGAGGGTGCTGGCGGAGAAGTGTACGGTACAATCTTCGCCATTCACGAATCACCGCATGATGCGCGAACGATTTACGTAGGCACGGATGATGGCCTCGTGCAGCTCACGCGCGATGGTGGCGCGACGTGGACCAACGTGACACCGAAGGGTCTCACTGACGGACTGACAAACGAAATTGAAGTCTCGCCGCACGATCCTGCGACCGTCTGGGTGGCGTATCGGACCGACCGACTCGGCGACCCAACGCCGCACATCTTCAAGTCTGGAGATTACGGCCGCACGTGGACGCGACTTGTCACTGGGCTGCGCGACGGCGAACCTGTGCGCGTGGTTCGTGAGGATCCGGTGCGCCGCGATCTGGTGTACGCCGGCACAGAGACCGGCGCGTATCTTTCGTACAATGGTGGCCAGCGTTGGCAGCCATTTCCGAGCGCGTTGCCGGTTGTCCCTGTCACCGATCTTGAAGTACACGAAACTGATCTTGTCGCGTCCACTGAAGGGCGTTCATTTTGGATCATGGACGATCTCTCCGTACTTCGACAGCATCGTGATTCGTTGCTCACGATGGCCGCACATCTCTATGCCCCGCGACCTGCGATATTGGCGGGTGGGCCAGCAGCGCCGGCGCGCGGTGCAGGACGCAATCCGTCACCCGGCGCGAGCGTCTACTATCGAATGGCAGAGGGTGATTCCACTACGGCAATCACGTTCGATTTTCTTGATACGCGCGGCAATGTATTACGCACCTACTCGAGCAAAGATTCCGTGGTGACTGCGCGACTGCGCCCACGCAAAGGGTTGAACGTGGTGACGTGGGATTTGCGACGCGCAACACCGACCGCGATCACCGGCATCGTGCTCTTCGGCGCGCCAGGTTCTGGCGGTGCACGTGTGTCGCCCGGCACGTACAGCGTGCGAATGACAATGGGGAGCGTGACGCAAACGCAGCCGCTGCAAGTACAACAAGATCCGCGCATCACCGTGCCTGTCGCCGTGATTGCGCAGCGTGATTCTGTCGCCAATCTGTTGTCAGAACGCATTCGTGAAATTCACGACGCGGTACTCCGATTGCGCGATACCAAGGGGCAGGTTCAAGGTGCGCTGCTGCGCGCTCGTGAGGCGGCGAATGTCGATGCAATCAACACCGCAGGCAAGGGACTAGTGACGCGGCTGGAAACGATGGACCCGCGACTGACAACCAAAGCGTCGAACGGTCAGGACATCATCAACTTCGCCAACGGAATTAACGGGCAGTACGGGTTTCTGCTGGGTCAAGTGGAAGGGAATCCGGAGTTGACGAAAGCGGCACGCGAGCGGCTGGCAGAACTTGAGCGTGAATGGAGCACGATTCGCGCGGAAGTGGACGCGATTGAGCAGGTGGAGCTTCCGGCCTTCAATAAGTTGTTGCTGGAAGGGCAGGTGCCGGGCGTCTCAACTCGGAAGCTCGTGAAGGCGCCCGCACCGATCAGCTAAGCTGTGCCATTTTTGCTGTAGCACTGCCCAGAGCCGGGCGATCTTGAAACTCGCCTCGGCTCTGGCCAGTTCATGATCTGGACACCGCTGCCATGTGCGGCGGACGTCAGAGGTGTCTTTCAACTGTAGGTGACGATGTCACGTTTCGCGTTGCGTTTGGTGGTGCCGCTGCTGGTTTCGGGTGTGTTGTCGGCGTGCGTTTCCACGCGCACTACAACGGCCACGATACTGGAGCCAATTGCGCCGCAGCGCGTGGTGGCAAGCGCGACGGGGAAGACGATTCCATTCGCGCAAATGGCCGAAGTCGCTGCCCGCGCGGATGTCGTGTTTTTTGGCGAGCAGCACGATGATGAAGAGACGCATCGTGCTGAGTTGTCGCTGTTGAGCGCGATTGGCGAGCGTCGTCCGAATGTGGTGTTGTCGCTCGAAATGTTTGAGCGTGATGTGCAGTCGGTGGTGGACGCATACATGACTGGAACGCTCACTGACGATGAGTTTCGCGCGCAATCGCGACCGTGGCCCAACTATGCGTCGGGGTATCGCCCGATGGTCGAATTGGCGAAGGCGAAGAAGTGGCGCGTGATCGCGGCAAACGTGCCTCGCCGACTTGCAAGTCAGGTGAGTCGCGGCGGATTGGTGGCCGTTGATTCATTGCCGGTAGCGGATCGCGCCTTGATCGCGCGTGATCTACAGTGTCCCAAAGATCAGTACTACAAGAATTTCACTGAGGTCATGTCTGGTCATGGCGCAGGTGATGCGTCGTCAGCCGCGATGACGGATCGATTTTATGAAGCGCAGTGCATCAAAGATGAGACGATGGCGGAATCGGTCGCGAATGCGCTATCGCAGTCTGGAGCCAATCCGATTGTGGTCCATTACACTGGCGCGTTTCATAGCGACTACGGCTTGGGCACGGTATCGCGCGTCGTGCGGCGCATACCGACGGTGAAATCCGTTGTGGTAAGCGCCATTCCGCAGGTGAGCCCCAGTGCCGCAGACCCTGCGGAGTTTGCGTCACGCGGGCAGTTCCTGATTTTTGCGCTGCGTCTCAAGCCGTAGCCGCAACTGCGTTCGGCCGCACAGGCCGTTTTGTCATCACTATTGTCTGGGGTGAAGTGTGTCGCTGCGTCGACTTCCTGTGTACATCCTTGCCGACGTCTCCGGCTCTATGCGCGGAACGCCAATTGAAAGCGTCAAAGTGGGCATCCGTCAGTTGCACCGCGATCTACTCACAGATCCGCAAGCAATTGAAAGCGCATTCTTAAGCGTGATTTCGTTCGCTGACGTTGCCATTCAGGTTGCGCCACTCATTGAAGTGAGCAGCTTCATTCCGCCAGAAATGGATGCGAATGGTCAGACAAACTACGGCGATGCGCTGCGCGTGCTGCTGGAGTGCTTCGAAATGGAAGTGGTTCGCACTACCGCGGATCAGAAAGGCGATTGGCGACCACTCGTGTTCATCCTTTCTGATGGTGCACCAACCGATACCGCGTGGCCGCAGTATGCAGCCGAGCTGCGCGAGCGACGACCTGCGAATATCATCGCCGTCGCGTGCGGTGAGCATGCTGACGTTGCCGCGTTGCGCGAGACGACTGATACGGTGATTCAGATGCGCGACATGTCACCCGATGCATTCCGCGCGTTTTTCAAGTTTGTCTCAGCGAGCGTGCGAACCACAAGCGCAAAGGTTGGGTCTGTTGGCGAAGGGGGGGCGATCACGTTGCCACCGCCACCTCCCGGCATCACGATCATTCCCTGACGCGTGGCCGACGAGTCGCTCGCGCCGGTGCCTGCTGAAATCGATGTCACGCCGCCGGTTGCCGTGGCGTGGGCCACGCGCAAACCAGAGTCGCCGTGGTGTCCAGCGTCACTGCACGATCTGGTGGCTCAATCGCTTTGCAGCGCCACTGAGCGCGAACCCGCGACGCAAGAATTCAGCGTGCACGATTGGCAGATTCTCGGCGCGAGCGTCCGTGGTCGATCGCATGCGCATCGCGGAGAGTTTCGCGACGATGCTTTTGCGTGCGCGAGCAGCGGTGACCTGATAGTTCTTGCTGTCGCGGATGGCGCAGGTTCCGCGTCGTTAAGCCGGATTGGCGCAGCGGTGACCGCGGATCTTGCGGTGAAGCGAACGATTGCGCGTTTTGCCGATAGTGCGCACGCTGGCAACGTCGTGTCTCAGCTTGGAACGGCGATGGCGCTCGCAGTTCACGATGCATCGCTTCGCCTGCACGAGCTTGCCGCAGCCGCGAATGAGCCGCCGTCGGCGTTTCGAACCACACTACTGCTGGTTGCACTGCTCGGCGATCTGATGCTCGTTTCTCAAGTTGGCGACGGCGTGGTGTTAGTCCAGCGCAACGATGGAAAAGTGGAGCGTGTTGGCGCGCCGAGAGAAAGCGCATGGGCAGGTGAGGTCAACTGTTTCATCCCTGACGCGTGCGCAAGTACGCAGGCTGCGTCACTCCGCCAAGCGCATGTGCCCGATCTTTCACTAGTTGCGCTGATGACGGATGGTATCGACGATCCTTTCCATCCGCTGGAGCAGTCCGGCGCAGCGCTGGTGCAGCAATGGCGCGACGGAACACAAGATTCCATCGGGACCACGCGACAACCGCTGATGGGGCCCGCGATACAGAGCACGGATGCGCTCGTGCAGTGGCTTTCATTCGAACAGCGCGGCGAAGTGGACGACCGAACCTTGCTGTTCGCGTACCGAAACTTGAGAGCGGAGGCGTGACCGTCGCTGGAGCACGAATTGCCAACGTTAGCGTGCAGCTTACCGATGGTCGTGCGCTTACGCTACGTCCTCAGCCGCTTGCCAGTGGCGCGGAGAAGATTGCGTTTCTCACAACTGATGGCCGTGAAGTTGTTGCGTTCTATTACGGCGCGCTGCGTGATCGCACTGAACGCGTTGATCGCCTGCGACGGATTGTCTCAAGCTACGATCCAACTCGCGGCACGAACGGCGAATACTGGCGCGGTGCATTTTGCTGGCCGACTGGAATTGTCGACGGCGTTCGGTCCGTTCCACTCGAGTTTGCACGCGCACATTCGCTGGCACAGCCCGCACTGGGCGTTGTGATGCCGGTGTACCGTGATGCTTTTTTCATGCGTGATCGCTTCGGTAACCGGGTCGAGAAAGAAGTTCGGTGGTTTACGGGCAGGAAAGCGGGCGCGCTGGTGCTTGATGCCGAGAAGGGCTCGCTGCTGACGCGGCTACAAGTATGCGTTCGGCTCGCACGCGCCGTTCGTCGGCTGCACTCGGCCGGACTCGCGCACAGCGATCTGTCAAATCGAAATGTACTGGTTGATCTGCGTGGTGGTGATGCGTGCGTGATCGATATCGACGCGCTCGTAGTGCCAGGCTTGTCGCCGCCTACGGTGCTTGGAACTCCAGGTTACATGGCACCAGAAGTTGTGGCGGGAGTCGCGGTGCCATCAATCGCAACCGATTGCCACGCGCTTGCTGTGCTGTTCTACGAGCTTTTACTGCAGCGACATCCGCTACGCGGGAAGTTGGTGCACAGCACCCGCAGCGCCGAAGAGGATGAGCAACTTTCGATGGGAAAGTATGCTCTGTTCATTGAGCATCAGGCTGATCGCAGAAATACACCCAGCGTTGTGATTGATGTTGGCGTCGATGCGCTTGGTCCGCATCTGGCACCGTTAATGCGGCGCGCCTTTGAAAACGCGTTGCATTCTCCATCTCGTCGCCCCGACGCTGTGGAGTGGGAGGAGGCACTGTATCGCACGTTGGAACGCATCATGCCAACTCCATCGGCGCGAAGTTGGGTGGTTGCTACCGACAGTGGTGCGCTGGTTGATCCGTGGAGTGGCGAACGAGTTCACCGCGTGGTGCCACTGCTGCGATCAGGGCGCGGTTCTGGACCTGGTTGGCGCGACGACGGCGTGTGTACGACACTCTTTCATCACCGGTTGCTGCATCATTGGCACTTTGACGCAGCGCTGCGTCCGCTGGAGTCAGTTTCACGCGAGGCTACGGCCTACGCTGCATTTCACGATGGTGCGTGGTGGCTTGTAAATCTGACTGATCGCGCGTGGACAACTTCAAATCCAACGATCACGCGTCGTAACATGCCGATACAGTTGACGCACGGACTTGAGATTGCGGTAGCGGATTCGTCGGATGGAGATGCTGGGCGTACGTGGCGAATTGAAATGCGGACGGCTTAAGTGACTGCGCAGATTGACGTGCGCGGTAAGCTCACCGCTGAATTGCGTCGTTTGACGCACGATGCCGCGCATTGGCCGTTGCGCGACCGTCGACAGTTTCGAAATCTGCTGCTCGATTCTGTGAGCAGCGATGCGATGCCGATGGTTGAGTTACTACTAACCGTGCACGATGATGGCCGCTTGCGCGCATTGCCTGATTCTGGTGCAAGTCGAGCGCTGTGGGATGCTGCCGACGCGAGGTTGGCGAACGAGTTGCAATCGCAGCGTTACCTTGAGCCGAGCGTTGCACGATTTGTCGCGGAGGCGTGGGTGCACGCGCTCGGGCCGGATGCAATTCCAGCGGTCAACGTGCGGCGTTCCACTCCCGCGCGCACCGTCGCAGCGCCACTTCCCACAACTCGGCCCACCACTACACGCAGCGCGCAGCCGTCACTGTCACCGCCGGGTGTTGTCAGCCCCAGCAATGCCGCGTCGATTCGCGCGTATAAACGGGCTAACATTTTGATTGTTGGTGCAGCCGCGATTTTTGCGTTGCTGATTATTGGTGTCTTCCGCAGCACGGCGCGAACAGTCGAGCGTTCTGCGCAGCCTATGCGACCAGCAGCGCTTCCGGTTCCTGAGGCGATGCCTGATCGCACTGACTCGCTCGTCTCAGCGCGTCCTGAGAATGTGTCGCCGTCGCTGCCGCGCGAATTGCCGTTTTCGGTGGCTCGTGAACCTGTGACGATCGGCGAAGCACGCGCACGCGCGACGGACGACGTTGTGCTGAAGACCGGTCGCGTTATTGAAGGGCGAGTGGTGACAATTCGCGCGCAAACTGTCGTGATACATGACAATCTCGCTGACCTCGATTTTGAGGTAGAGAAAGCCGAGATCGAGCGCATTGTGACGAGTAAAGGACAGGTGCTGCGCTTCAGTGCTGAGAACGTACCGTTGATTAGCGATGATGACATGCGGACGTCGCGACTGAACGCCGGTGAGTTTCGTGTGCGCTACACCGCGCGATGGGGCGTTGAGCGTATCGAATGTTTGGACGTTGCGAAACGATTTGCGCCGGGAGTGCGCTTGACGGTGCGTCACGTGCGCGGCGCGCCGATGTTAAATCTCGACTTTACCAGGGGCGCTGCTTACAACGCTGCGGTTTACGCAGATGGTTCGTTTGAGTCGGTTGCGGTTGCCGCTCAATCACTGGGGCCGGGCGGCGCAACAGTGTCGTCTCGATTGTCTGGACGTTTCAGCCGTGACGGCAAACTGCTGGGGATTGTTCGGCTGTCAGCGCTTGCATCAAGTGGTGAAGTGGTCTGCGATCTCGCGCTTACCATGAACGCTGAACGCGTGGTTACCGCACCGTAATCACGCCATGCATGTTGAGGCTTTGGTGCGGTCCGCAGTAAAACAGGTACTCGCCTGGTGGTAGCCCAGTTGTACTGACAATGAACGATGAATCGACCGTTGTGACCACAGGCGAGGCGAGATCGCGCCCACCGATGAGTGACAGATTTGCGACCAGTTGATTGCGTGATCCCTTCGGAATGAACGCTGCATCGAACGCGACGTTGTGCGGTACCCCGCTGATCATCAGAAACTGCACACCGTCGCCAGCATTGACGGTCACGTATCCGGGTGCAAATCGATAGCCTTGATTGTCGAAGACCATCTGGACGCGTGTGACGGGGCCGCGCACTGGCTTTGGCGTTGCAAACAGTGGCGCCGCTATAACAACGCGAGGTACAGGCGGTGTCTCGCGAGAGCGATCACACGCCGTCGCAAGCAGTACGAGGGCACAGCATCGCAGCAGAGACGTGAAACGCGCACGCTGCTCATTGTTCAATCGTGAATGCGGTAGAGCATTGCTACGGGAACGCAATCTGGCATTCTCAGCATCGCACCAACGTGTCGGTGCACTCAAGCCAAGCTCTTCATCATCAGCAGGTCCTGCTGCGGATCTGTGCCCACGTGGAAGATGTGTGAGCCAACCGTGCGAAAGCCTTCCTTCTCGTAAAAACGAATACCGCGCGCGTTCTGCTCCCACACGCCCAGATATACCGTGCGTCCGCCAGCCAGCGTGATGTGCTCAAGGCTTTGCGCCATCATGCGCTGGGCCAAACCGCTGCCGTGCCAACGCGCGTCGACGTAGAATCGAAGAATTTCGATCGCGCTGCGATCAGGAACGCACTCGGGTGGCGTACCGCGACGAATCTGCGCGAACGATGCCAGCAATCCGCCATCGTCTGCGACGTAGGTTGTGAACGTTGGATCGAGTAACTCGCGCAGCTGATGCTTCTCCGAAAACGCTTCGGCGATGAACAGTGCGGTGTCTTCGGGGGTATTGTATGCCGCGAACGTGTCAGAAAACGTAGTCGCGCCGAGGATTGCGAGTGCGGCGGCGTCGTTGGCGGTTGCCGCGCGAATGAGCGGTTTGGTTGTTGGCGTAGGCATGTTGCACACGAATCTATTCGCAATGTCACGACGTATCGACCGCTGGATCTGGTGCAATGCACACCGCGACGATAGCATCGCGTGACGGACGTTGTCCCGCTGCGAACATCGCGCGTTTTTCACCTTATACCGTACGGAGCTCCAGTATGCGTGCACTCGTCGCCTTGAGCGCACTTCTCTTGGCATCCGCCAGATCACAGCCGGGTCAGGTGCGAATCACCGTGCGATTGCTTGAGGTTCAGGCTGCTAAGGGCGGCATCCTGCAAGTGGGATTGCATCAGGCACCTGGCACCGGTTTCCCCGGGCGTTCTAACTTTCGGAATTTGCAGTCGCCGATTGCTGGTGCCGAGGCGTCGCTCACCTTTTTGGCCCCCGCCGGTGCGTATGCCGTTGCAGCACATCACGATGCGAATTCGAACGGGCGGATGGACAGCAACTTTATCGGGATTCCGAAGGAAGGGTACGGGATCAGCAACGACGCTCGTTCTCGATTCAGTGCCCCCAAGTTCGAGGCGGCCCGTGTCGCTATCGCCCGCGATACCACCCTGCTTGTCCACATGGTCTACTGAACGCAGACAGCCCTGGAATGCGAGTGTTACAGAGGATGATTCGCGAATCTGAGCAAGTTGTGACACATTCGTCGCATCCCTCGCGGACATTGTGTCGATCGAGGGCGTGCAGTTCACCGAGAATGGGCTCCCCTCATGATTCTCTCTCGTACGACCATCACACGGCTGGTGAGTTTTGGCTTGGCGTCGCTATTAGCGGCATTGCCATCGCGCATTAGCGCGCAGGCGCAAGCGACCACCGGCGTCATTCGCGGGCTCGTGACCGACGAGTCCAAAGCTCCCGTAGTTGGTGCGCAGGTCACGATGCGCAACTTAGAAACGAATATCACGCGTACCGTGCGTACGAGCGAACGCGGAATCTACGCCGCACCTTTGCTGACGCTTGGGCGATATGAAGTGAGCGTGCGCGCGATTGGTTTTGCCGCTGCGGTGCGCCGCGATCTCACGCTGCGCGTTGGTCAGACGCTGGACGTGCCTGTCACTGTCTCGCGGCAGGCGGTCGAGTTGGCCCAGGTAAAGGTCTCTGATCGTGCGGCGACGATCAATACCACCCGCTCCGATGCCACCACCACATTGTCGGAAGAGGTGGTGAAAGGGCTGCCGAACAACGGTCGTAACTTTCTTGCACTCACGTTGCTTACGCCGAACGTCGCGACGTCGCAGGGCCCAGATGGCGACGTGATTTCTGTGGCGGGTCAGCGCGGCACGTACAACAACGTCAGCGTTGACGGCGCCGATTTTAACAATCCGTTCTTTGGCGAACAGCGCGGTGGGCAGCGTCCGGCGTTCACGTTCAATCTTGATGCGGTGCAGGAACTCGTGGTCACCAATTCTGGCGCGAACGCAGAGTTTGGGCGCTCGGCGGGCGGGTTCGTGAACGTGATCACAAAGAGCGGCACGAACACCTTCCGTGGAACGGCGCATTACTTCGGCAAGAGCGGTGCATTGTCGGGCGATTTGAAAGGCAATGACATTACGCTCAATCCAGACTTTGCGCAGAATCAATTCGGCTTCACTGCTGGCGGTCCAATCGTCAAGGACCGGCTGTTCTTTTTCACCGCATATGATCAGCAGCTCTATTCTGAAACGAAGCAGCAGAGCCGCCGCCGCACACCGGCGTTCGATTCGCTGAACACCTTTCTGTCGAGCGCATTTGGCGGCGCGTTGCGCAACGATTTCCGGCCGATCGACCGCACCAACGATGGACAGGTGTTCCTGTTCAAGCTCGACTATCGAGTGAACGAGACCAACAACCTGTCGCTCAAGTACAACTTCACGAATAGTCGCCAAGTAAATGGTACGTTCGATGTGGATTCATGGGCGGCCAGTTCTAACGCGATCGAGCGCAACTATTCAAACGCGATCAGCGGGTCACTCACGTCACAGCTGTCGAACTCTGTCGCGAATGAGTTCCGATTCCAGTTCGCGCGTGAGGATCGTCCGCGTGAGTATGACGCGCCAACGTTGCCTGGCGGTCGTGACTTCCCAGATACCGGCATGGACTTCGCGAATGGCTTCCGCATTGGCCGACCGTTCTTCATTCCGGTGGTATACAACGACACGCGCATTCAGCTGTTGAACAACGTGACTGTCGCCAGCGGCAATCACCTGTTCAAGATTGGCGCTGAAGTGAACGCAGTGAAGTCGAACCAAACGTTTATTGGGTTTGCGAACGGTCGTTTCATCTTCAGCAGCGTCACGGGATTCATCAACTATGTGAATCAGGGTCGCAACTACGTCGAGTGTTCTAACGGCACAAGGAACACGACCGGTGCCTGCCCAACTGGAGCCAACATCACCGGCCCGGTTTTGTTGTATCTGCAACAAGCAGGCGTAGGTGGCCGCACGGTTGAGCAGAGTGGTACGCAGACGCTCGGCCAGAATGATCTTGGTGTGTTTATCCAAGACACATGGAAGCCGACGCCGCGCCTGACCATCAACTACGGCGTGCGGTGGGAAGCGCAGCAGCAGCCAGACCCAATCACCGATCCTGCAACGGTGTTCTACGCGCCGTTGATTGGACGGACTTTCACGACTGCCGCGGGCGCGATCCGTTTCCCATCAAACGGAAAGATTCCGAGTGATACGAAGATGTTTCAACCGCGCTTCGGCTTAGCGTGGGACGTGAATGGCGACGGTAAATCAGTACTCCGGATTGGAGCAGGTCAGTACTTCGCGCGCATCGCTGCATTGAACTTGGCGAGCGTGCGAAACAACAATGGTTCCGTGGGTCAGACGATTTTCCGCAACAGCGCGTTGACTGGTATTCTCGGCGCACCGCCGGCGTACGAAACGTTGCTCCCAGCGCCAGCGGGCGCACCGTTCCGCCCCGACATCTTCGTGATCGACGAAAACTTCCGCAATCCGCGCACGACAAGCGTGACAGCGGCGTACGAGCGCGAAATTGCACCTGGTATTTCTGCCTCGCTGAATTACGTGTACGCGAAGGCTGATCGGCTCACGCGCTTCGTCAATCGCAACGATGTGATCTTTGGCAACGGCACCACGGAAGGTCCGTTCACCACAGCGCTCGGCGGCGGTAACGGAATTGGCACGCTGACGACGGTTGAAAGCACCGCACGCAGTGAGTACAACGGCGTCACCTTGGGCCTCGCTCGCCGCGGTACGTCCGACTATCAGTTTGAATTCAATTACACCCTCGCCTTCGACAAGTCTGACGACGATAATGAACGTGACCCGTTCACGTTCCGTTATGCGAGAGCGAACCGACTCGATCGTGAATTTGGGTACAGCGATCGTGATCAGCGTCACCGCTTGAACGCTTTCATTTTGAACAAGCTCCCCGGCCGATTCTTGCTTAACAATCGCTTCACCTACACGTCGGCGCAGCCAGTGTCGGAGAAGTGCGGTGCGGGCAACGTTGGCACTGGTGAACGCGGTGGCGCGGCGGATCGTGTGTGCCCCAACGGCTCGATACTCGACCGCAACACGCTTCGTCGCGACAACAGCTACGCGAGTTGGGATCTGCGCCTGTCGCGGCCGTTTACGGTGCGCTCTGGACAGACGCTCGAAGGCATCGTCGAAGTATTCAACGTGCTCGGCCGCAACAACTTCAAAGACCCAGCATTCAACGGATTGCTGTTCAACTTTGACGGTACGGTGCGTAACGGACTGGGCGATCCGCGTCAGATTCAGGCGGGACTGCGCTACGCGTTCTGATTTGGCTAGTACGGTTGCGACACCGTAGCAAAATTTACAAAGCAAGTCCATTCAGCGGTGGTGGGAGCGTTTGCTCTCGCCACCGCTGTTTGCATCTGCATACAGCGTTTTCGGCAGCTCGTCCGTTTAGTGGCCCTGTGAGCCCTATTCACCCGATCGGGGGATGTGAGCCGGATGTGTGTCGTGATTCATTGATCTTCTGCGCGTGCTCGGTGTAGATCTTCGGATCTTCTGATCTTCACAGACTTATCGGCGGATTTCTTGCTTGCCGGGTGCTCCCGAAAATGCCGCGAAAACGGCTGTTTCTCGCACGAGGCATTACCTATTTACTTGGCAGAGCTGTGCTTTTTAGCAAGACGCAGGAATACGCGCTTCAGGCGCTCGTGCACCTTGCGCTCACGCCCACACTCTTTCGCCTCAACCGTGATGTGGCGGACCAGCTGAACATCCCCGGGCCATATCTGGCTAAGGTGTTGAAGCGTTTCGCGCAGCTAGGCTACCTCGACAGCGCGAAGGGGCGTGGCGGCGGATACCGCGTCAAGCGGCGCGCGCTTGACGCTTCGGTGCGCGAGGTGATTGTGGTAGCAGATGGCCATGACCCATTTGTGGGCTGCCTGATGGGCATGAGCAAATGCACTGACGCCACAGCCTGCCCGCTGCATGACAAATGGATGGCGCTCCGTGGCAAGATGACGAGCATGCTCGAGCAGCAGACCATCTCTGAACTTGCAGGCAAGGCGCGAAATGGTAAGACAAGGTTGTCTACCGCGCCCCGCCGCAAGCTGACTATCGCTCGCTAACCAGCGCGACTTCGCGGGTCGGACGCCGACGTTCTCCGCGCGGCGGTTGAACAATCGCCCCGGCCTGCGGCAGTGTGAGCCCAAGAGTAGTCGCCAGCCACTCACGCGCGTCGGCCGCCGGCATGGGTCGCGCATACAGGTAGCCTTGGCCCGATTCGCAGCCAAGTTCGCGGAGAATCGCGCGCTGCGCATCGACTTCAATGCCTTCGGCAATAGTACGAATCTGGAGCGAGGCGCCGAGTGCGATGATCGTGCGCGCGAGCGCGGCATCTGTGCCATTGGAACGCTTTAATCCTTCCACGAAACTGCGATCAATTTTCAGCACATCAACCGGGAACTGTTGGATGTAGCTGAGCGAGCTATAGCCAGTGCCAAAGTCATCGATGGCGAGCGAAACGCCGATGGCCTTCAGTTGATGCAACCGCTCGCGCATCGTCTCGGAATTGTGGACGAGCGCCGTCTCGGTGATTTCAAGGGTGAGCAGCGACGCGTCCAAAGCCGCAGCCGCCAATGCATCGCGAACATGTGCGAGCAGAGCAGTCTCTTCGAGCTGGCGCCCGGAAACATTGACAGTAATGCCAATTGGCGCGCGCAATCCGGGGAAGGCGTTCCATTCGCTGGCCTGCTGGCACGCACGCCGGAGCATGGTGCAGCCGAGCGCCACAATCAGACCTGTCTCTTCGGCCAATGGAATGAACGTACTGGGTGGCACGACACCAAATGTAGGATGCGTCCATCGAGCGAGTGCTTCGAATCCGTACGGCTTTCCATCAGCCAGCGTCACAATCGGCTGATATGCGATCGACATTTCGTCGTTCTCGATTGCCGCACGTAGATCCGTCTCAAGGCGCATGCGCTCGACGGCTTTGTCGTGCATGCCTGGCTCGAACAGCGAGTGCCGTCCTTTGCCACCTTGCTTCGCGTTATACATCGC
>JANNWU010000427.1:0-3856 GCA_031408755.1 Gemmatimonadaceae bacterium
CATTGCGAGGCGCTGCCGAATTTTTGCTAGAATCATCTCAATCGCCACTGTATTGTGTCCGCCGCGCGGGACAATGACATCTGCCCAGCGCTTACTTGGTTCGATGAACTGCAAATGCATGGGTCGCACAGTGTTTACGTACTGATCCAGGATTTCGTCTAATGGCCGCCCGCGGGTTGCCATGTCTCGCTTCACACGCCGGACCAGGCGAATGTCAGCATCCGCGTCGACGAACACCTTCACATCCAAGTGCTGACGTACCCGCTCGTCAGAAAAGAGCAAGATCCCGTCAACCACCACGACATCAACCGCGGCGATTCTGACGGTTTCCGGACTACGCGCGTGAATCGAGTAGTCATACACCGGCTTCTCGATCGCGTCTCCCTTCGACATCGCATCCAGATGCTCGACAAATAAGTCAAAGTCGAATGCATCCGGATGGTCCCAATTGACCTGATTCAGCTCACGCATCGTCAGCCCAACGTGATTGCGATAATACGAATCCATCTCAACGAAGGCCACCGAGGAGTCAGCCAAGGCTGCCGCGACACGCCGCGCTACCGTCGTCTTCCCGGATCCCGTCCCACCCGCAATTCCAATCATCAGTGGGCGCGTTGGCACATCTCCTCCTTCGTCACGAACGTATGAAGCACCGTGACTATGTGAATTTTCGTGACGGATTGGTCACGTCTCTGTATCAGCACACCGGGCCGGCGGCCAAATCCAAAGTGCAAATCTACTCTCGCGCGTTCGGATCGACTGCGCTCCCGGCTGCCAGCCAGTGGCGCTAGCTTCCCTCCATGAAACTCAGAACATGGCGCCGCCGATGTCTTGTGACGGTTGCGGTGCATTCACTCGCGCTCGCCGCTGCGGTGGCACAAGCCGCACCGGCAACCTCTCGACAGCTCGTGGTGCTCGCCACCACCGATGTGCATGGAAGGCTTCGGGGATGGGATTACTACGACAATCGGGCCGATAGCACGCATAGTCTTGCCGCCGCGGCGACGATCGTAGACTCCGTGCGAGCGGCAAATCCTGGAAACGTGTTGCTGGTTGACGCTGGCGACCTGTTACAGGGCAACCCTCTTACGACGGTCGCTGCGCGCGCGCGCGAAGCACAGATGCACCCGGTCGTGGCGGCGATGAACGTGATGCAGTACGACGCGGCGGCGCTTGGGACCCACGAATTCAACTACGGCTTGCCGCTACTGCGCCGAGCAATTGCGCAGGCGCGCTTCCCATTTTTGTCAGCGAATGCAACCAAGCCCAATGGCCGCGGCGCCTTTCCCGCCTTCGCGCTTGTGCGTCGCGGTGATCTGACTATCGGAATTGTCGGCGCGACAACACCTGGTGTGATGGTGTGGGATCGTGACAACGTGCGCGGGAAGTTGATCTACACTGATATCGTGGTCGGATTGCAGCGCGCGGTGACGCAAGCACGGAGAGCGGGCGCAGATATTGTGGTTGCGGTTGTGCACGCCGGTCTCGATGGTCCCAGCACGTACGACACCGTTGCGACGCGTCTACCCAGTGAGAATGTCGTCGGTCGCATTCCGCACGACGTGCCGGGGATTGATCTGGTGGTGTTTGGGCATTCGCATCGCGAGCTCATCGACACCGTGGTGAATGGCGTGCGACTCATGCAGCCGAGAAATTTTGCCGGCTCGGTGGGTGTCGCGACACTCAATTTGACTCGCGATTCAGCGGGTCGCTGGACGGTTGCGGGATCGACAGGCGCGAGCATTTCGGTGCGCGGTCATGCGGAGTCGGCGGCGTTGTTGCGCGTCATTGACATGCCCCACCAGCGTGCACTCGCCTACGTGAGTGAGTCGCTGGGCGTCGCAACGCAAACGTGGCGCGCTGACTTGGCGCGAGCGGTGGACGCACCGATTACAGATCTCGTCGGCGAAGTGATGCGACGAAAGTCTGGTGCGCAACTCGCGGCAAGCCCAGCGTTCTCACTTGATGCGCAGCTCGATAGCGGCACGGTGACAGTCGCGTCAATCGCCAAGCTATATCCCTTTGACAATACTCTTCGCGCAGTGCGTATCACTGGCGCACAACTAAAGGCTTTTCTTGAGCATAGCGCGAAGTACTGGAAAGAGTGGCAACCAGGGATAACTGCGTCACTCGTTAATCCGCGTGTGCCTGGATTCAACTTCGATATGGTTGTCGGAGCCGAGTACAGCATTGATTTGTCGGCGCCACTGGGCCAACGGATACGTGGGTTGACGGTGAATGGTCTACCGGTATCAGAGCGGCAATCGTTCACCATTGCGCTGAGTAACTATCGGCAGACTGGCGGCGGTGGCTACACGATGCTTGCGAATGCTCCGCTCGTGTACGAGTCCAAAGGCGACATCCGCGAAATGATTATTGACGCGGTGCGAAAGGCTGGACGTTTAGTGCCAAGTGATTGGGCGACAAGCAACTGGCAGATTGTTCCGGCTGAGGCAGAGACGGCGGCGAAGGCATCGCTCACGACAATGTCGGCGGTCGCAACGGTGTCTGGCAGCCAGCGCGTTGGCCCCCGATTACGTGTGATTGGACTGAATGATTTCCACGGTGCGTTTGAAGCGCGCGCGGATTCGCGTGGTGTGCGATTTGGTGGTGCCGGTGCGCTTGTCGCGCAAATTCGCAAAGCGCAAAACGAATGTCGCGCACCGGAGTGCTACTCGATCATCGTGGATGGTGGTGATGAGTTTCAAGGCACACCAGCATCCAATTTGACATTTGGGCGCACGGTTGTGACGCTGTTCGATTCGATTGGAATCACCGCAGCGGCGCTCGGCAATCACGAATTCGACTACGGCCAAGACACGTTGCGCGCACGCATTCAACAGGCATCGTACGCGGTGCTGGCAGCCAATGTCCGTGACACACTGGGTGGTGTACCGTCGTGGATCAGGCAGGATACGCTGGTGGAGCGAGGCCCGCTGAAGATTGGAATCATCGGATTAAGCACTGTCGAAACACCGCGCACGACTCGCGCGATCAACGTTGCCAATTTGCGCTTTGTCGACGCCGCACCGGTCGTGAGCGAACGAGCTGCCGCACTGCAAGCGCGCGGCGCGAACGCCATCGTCGTGATTGGTCACGTCGGCGGGTTTTGCACTGCCGCCGATGTCTGTACGGGTGAGATTTTTGACTTGGTGAATCGTGTGACATCCCCCATCGATGTCGTAGTCGCGGGACATTCGCATGTGATGCTCAATCGCACACTGCGTGGTGTCCCGATTGTGCAGGCGCGGTCCAACGGTCGGGCAATTGATGTGGTGGATGTGATTCCGGGCGACACCACGCAGCGCGCTGCCGGTGATATCTCGACGTCACGCGTTGTGATCGCGGAGGTACGAGATGTCTTCACCGACTCCATCACACCCGATGCGCAGGCCGACCGTATTGCGCAGCGCGCGGTGCAAGCAGTCGCGGCGCAGATTGCCGAGCCAGTTGGCACGATTCAAGCACCCATGCGGCGTGATAGCTCGCAATACGCACTCGGCAATCTCATCGCAGACGCTATGCGTGAGGCGACCAAGAGTGACATCGCGATCATGAACAACGGTGGTATTCGTGCAAATTTGGCTGCTGGCGCAGCAAATTTTGGTGCTCTCTACGAGGTGCAACCGTTTGGGAATACACTGTTCACGCTGACGGTGACCGGTGTCACACTGCGGCAGTGGCTTTCACGCATTGTAGCGGGCGAACAACTTCGCGCGCATGTCAGCGGCGTGCAGCTACGCTACGATCCAGCTAAGCCTGCCGATGATCGGTTGGTAGATGTTCGCGTTGGCGACCGCAGCATACGCGACACGCAATCGTACACCGTGACCATTAATGACTTCATGTTGACCGG
>JANNWU010000428.1:0-2372 GCA_031408755.1 Gemmatimonadaceae bacterium
CGCAGCGTCGAGGGCATCGGCAAACGCACTAATCGTCGCGAATCGATCTTTCGGTGCCTTCGCCATGGCGCGCGTAATCACCGCGCTCAGATCATCGGGAACGTCAGGGCGTGCTGCCTTCACTGACGGGATTGCCGCGGACGCGTGCTGCGTGAGAATTGAGAGTGCGGTGCCACCACGGTAGGGCGCATGACTCGCGAGCATCTCATACATGATGCAGCCTAACCCATACGTATCGCTCCGGCCGTCTACCGACTGCGCACCGGTGGCCTGCTCCGGGCTCATATATGACGGCGTTCCGATAACCATCCCGCTACTCGTGAGCGCCTCTGCGCCACCGATCTCGAATGCGCGCGCGATGCCGAAGTCTGTCACGACGGCAACGCCTTCCGCGAGCATGATGTTCTCGGGCTTCATATCCCGATGAACCACGCCTTTCTCGTGCGCGTAGGCCAGCGCGAGTGCGACGCCGCGCGCAATTCGTAACACCTCACTGAGCGTCAGTTGTGGTTCACGACGCATCCGCTCACGCAGCGTCTCGCCGTGTACAAATGGCATCACAAAATACAGCAGTCCACCCGCTTGGCCAGAATCAAGGACTGGTAAGATGTGCGGGTGATTTAACTGTGCCGCGATGCTGATCTCTCGCAAGAAGCGGCTCGTGCCCGACGCGGACGTGAGATCTTCGTGCAACACTTTAATCGCCACCGTGCGATTGTAGCGATGATCTAACGCCTCGTAGACCACCGCCATTCCACCAACTCCCGCAGCGCGACGGATGGTGTATTTCCCGTCGAGTGCGCGTTGCAAACGCTCGCGAGTGGCGTCGTCAGTGACCGTCATTCGTTGCGGTCTCGTACACGCGATACTTGCGGCAGCATCATGAATCGTGAGTCGGCAAACGCTTACGACGCGGTGCTCGAACGGCGAGTTGTCGCAATGACTCAGTCCCCATCAGGGTGCCAAAGCCCGTACACGCGTCCCAACCAGCCGTTGCACGAAAGAATGGCAAAACTGCGCGACCGGTGTCGTTGTTGCCTGCGACGATATCGCGACATGTGCGACGTGCGCTGCGACTATACAACCACTGATGCAATGCGCGCTGTGAACGTCCGGCGCGTGTCAGCAATGCGGCGACGAGTGGCGTCGCTGCGCTTGTGCCACCTGCGGAAAGCGGCGTGCTGCCGACAACGATTGTGACCGCGCACTCAAATCCAGCATTCGCTGCGATGTCCGGCACCCATCGACCCTCGACTGCTCTGGCGACGCCGGGAGCGCGCCACGCCAATGCCGGGACTGCGGGTCGAGCGAGCGATCGCTGATACAGCGGCATCGCGAAGAAGCCGCTCATGCCACCGCCCGTCGCCACGGCACCACCTTTCAACGTTCCACTCCACGCCATCTCAGTAATCCCGCCGGCTGTCGATGTCAGTTGCGTTCCACCAACAGAAACTACTACGGGACTCGACGCGGGAAAGTTAACCCGCATGTCTGAACACACGCCGATCTCATTTGCGGTGCCCTGATCACCGGAGGCGGCGCAAATCGTGACGCCGGACCGCACCACCGCCGAGAGCGCATTGTTGATCAGGCGCAGTTTCATCGCACCAAACGTCTGCTCGCTCTCTCCCCAACTGATGGAGAGTACCGTCGGAAGCGGAATCGCTGTCGGATACGTCGCAGAGGGATACGCGTGCCCGATCATCGCGTACAATGCACGCCGCCACCCGTCGGCCCCGCTGGGAGCGAAGACAACATCAATCGCCGCGCCGCCGCCAAATGCAAGCGCGAGTTGCACGTCCATCGTGACTTCAAGCGATTCGATGAACGCGCCGATTCGGTCACCAAATCGGGAGAAGAGCGCCGGCCACTGCGCGCGTCCGGCCCACGCGCGGGCCAGAGTCTGCATCTCGACTCGCGGCAATGGTCGATTGCACCCTCGAGTGCGACCGCCACCGTCGACGCTCCAACTCGTGATCGGCGGTGCGGTCAGCCCGTGTCGCACGGCAAACGCGGTGATATCCGCACGATGAAAACCGCCACCAAACTGCAGCAATGCGATTCGCTTCCCGCGACCGCCGCCGCTCGGAATTGCGTAATGCGCAGCGAGGTCAGTCGGTGAGATCTCTGTCGCGCGTCGTGACGCCAGCACACGCGCGGTGTGCAACGGTAGAGAATCGAGCCCAATGACGCCGTCTACAATATCCGCAACGTTGTGCGGCAGCGTGATCGCATCAGCATGCGCATGAACACGCCGCCCCTCACGAGTCTCGTGCCGAAGTTGTACGCCAAACGCACGATTCAGTGACGATACTCTGCCACGCAGTACGATATCATGCCGTGCTCGCGACGACGCGACAACGCGCAAGTTG
>JANNWU010000429.1:0-2786 GCA_031408755.1 Gemmatimonadaceae bacterium
AATCCTTCAACATCAGGCGATTCACGCAGTTGCAACGCACGATCAAGCACAGCGACACTGATACCCTCAGCGCGCCAGCGAGATGCGGCATCGGCGAGCTGCACGCGCCACTCTTCCACCTGTTCCACCACAGTGCTTTCAACTTCTTGCACGAAGGTGTCGTAGTCGCCGGTGCTAATGCCGCTATCGTCTTCGTTGCCGTAGTAGGAGATCACGTTCAATTTCATTGGCGTCGCGCGAGCACCAACCAGGCGACGCACATCATGCACGGCAATCGCAGCGTCGCTCAAACCTTGATGCGCGAGCAGACGGTTCAAGCCACCCTGCAATTCGCGGATGTTCGAGAAGTCGACACGCGCTAACTCCTCGAGCACGCCATCGCGGAAGCGCGATGATCGTTCACCCTGCAATTTCTGCAGAATGGCCACGCGCGTTTCGTAATCTGGAATCCCAACGTCAACGATCAAACCGCCGGTGAGCCGTGTCAACAGGCGGTCTGCGACATCCGTGATCTCGTCAGGCGGGCGGTCGCTGGACATCACGATCTGCGTTCCGCGGCCCTGCAGCACGTTGAACAATCGGAGCAGTTCGCCCTGTACTTCGGCGCGACCAGTTAAAAACTGCACGTCATCGAGCAGCAACACGCCAGCCGATTCGTACCGCTTTTTGAAGGTGTCCAATCGGCCGCCTTGCGTGGCCTGATGGAATTCCTCCATGTAGTCGTCAAGCGCCACGTACTCAACGCCAAGCGACGGCTGAACGTCGCGCGCCGCGTGTCCGATGGCGTGCATGAGGTGCGTCTTGCCTAGCCCCGATGCGCCATAGACAAACAATGGGTTGTACAGCACACCAGGCGCATCGGCCACCGCCTTCGCGGCAGCTACAGCGAGGCGATTGGACGAGCCGGTGACGAAGGTATCGAAGCGGAGGCGTTGATCGAGTTTCATGTGTCTGCGGTGTCCAGCCTACGACGACTGGCCTACCGGATAGGGCACGGGGAGTTCCTGCACGTCATTCCAACATTCGCGGCACGCCGGGCCGCGACTTCCAGCAACAATCCCCGCTTACCCGAGACTCTGCGCCAGCCGCCGCATGGTGAGCCGAAGCAGCCCGAGATTAGCCCACGGCTCGGCCACTGTCACCAACAATAAATCACCTTGTGGCACCGCACACACACGCCCGCGTTCCCCTTCCAAGTGCAAAAATCCCGGCACGGCGCCGTCAGCTGCAGTGGCTGCCTGCGCCGCGCGACTGTACAAGCGCGCAGCCAGTGCCGCGATCGCATCTGCATCTGTGCCAATGTGCACGTTCCCATCAACGACGATACCGTCAGCCCGAGAGACTATCAGCGCCGCGTGCACGCCCGCCGTGTGCATCAACTCGTCGACTACCATGTCGTATTGCGCCATGGCGTGGTCTCTCAGAAACCGTCAGCCGCGGCTCGCGCCGTGGCCACCCGGAGTAATGCGCGCACGCGCCCAATCGGCACATGCGGTGCAACGCTCAGCACTGTCAACGATCCCGCTGGAGCCGGCGCGAGTGCTAGCGAATCTCCCGCGGTCTCCAGCACTAACGCATGCCATGCACCAAGATTCAGATGTTTCATTGCGCGCGCTGCATCATCACCAACACCTGCCACGGCAGCAGCCATTGATTCAAGCACCGCCATATCGTCGCTTGGCTGCGGACTTGCGAGCAACAGTCCATCGGCATCAGCAACTAACGACCGTACGACTTCTGGTCGTGACGGCGCCGCAGCAATTGTTGCAATAAATGATGGAACGGCGGAGTAGCTCGCGGTCGGATACGCTGCACCTGTCGCGCGCTGCTGACCATTGCCATACCCGTTCGCATCACGCGCCGCACCGTGTGTTTGCCCGCCCTGATTTGCCGGAGTCGGATTCTGCAGGCGTGCGCGCTCCCAATACACTGCAGCGGTGTTCAAATCGCCGCGAGCCTCTGCAATCCGAGCCATGACACCTAATGCGGGCGCATGAGTTGGATGACGCTCAAGACCGCGGATCGCGAGACGTTCCGCGGTTTCGAGATCGCCCTGCTGGCGCAACGCTTCCGCAAGATCCGCGAAAGCGAGGCTTTGCGGATCGGCGGCAAGGTCGTTGCTCCAACGGCGGATATCGTCAGCTGCCGGCATGTGCGGAGATCAATTCTTGGAGTTGCGCCGCAGCATCGCGAGCGTTTCGCACCCGAGCCGCAGCGGGCGCGGTGGGAGCGACATCAAGATAATGCTGCCACGCTTTGAGTGCGGCACCGTACTCGCCGCGCCGAGCTGAAACGTATCCAAACTGTTCTTGCGCTTCCGCGAGCGATGGATCGAGCTGAACAGCCGTGCGAACTTCGTCGGCCCATTGGTCTGGTCGACCGAGTCCAAGCAAAGCGCGGCCGGCGAGTAAGTGTGCGGCAGCGTTCCGAGGCGCGTGTGCGATCGCAGTGCGCGCCGCTGACAGCGCCGCCTCAAAGCGGCCGTCGCCCAGCGCGCGGCTGGCCTGAGCCGTGAGCTGCTCGATTCCGACGGAGTCGCCAGTTTCTGCGTCGCCTCCCAGCTTGGCATCGGTACTGAGTGCGCCCAGTGCCGTCCACCGAGAAATCCATCGCGCTGTCTCAAACACGCGCATTCCCGCCGCCGAGGCCACCTGTCGAACGGTGCGACAACCGTCCACGCAGGCGAGCACGCGCCAGCCATCAGCCGGCACAGCAAGTTCGCCCTCCGCTTCTGAGTCGCACACCGCCGGAACTGCGCCTAAGGAGCCGATCCGCTGTTCGATCTT
>JANNWU010000430.1:0-16953 GCA_031408755.1 Gemmatimonadaceae bacterium
CGATCGGCGCGGTGAAGACGAATGCGCGCGGAAACAGTGGATTGACTGATTGCAGCGTCGCATTGCTCGAATCCCGGTCGCCTGATGTCATGGACGCGCGCAGACCGAATCGCGGAGCGAAACGAATCGGCGCAGTCACGCCAACATCTGTGATCATCGCCTGCGCGCGAATTGTTGCATTGCCGAAGTTGCCCCATTGCATCATCGTTTCTATGTCGCCGTCTCAAATAGTGCCTCGTGCCCACACGCGCGTGCCAGCCGTCATTCGCCGCTCGAACGCGACACCCTGCGCAAATCGCCCAGCCGCGCGATCAAGCCTGAACACATACGCATCGACGCCGCGCGTGATGGCAGTCGCGCTCCCGGACGTGAACGGACGCACTGCGTACACGCCGAACAGAATGCGTGACGTATCGCGTGCGTCGTCAAATCGTCGGAACAGTTGTCGCGTGGGCCGAGCAGCGATCAGATCGACAGTCACGTTGTGCAGACGCGCGGTCAGACGCGCACCATCGAATGTGCGACGAAGGTTTGGGCCATCGCGTACCGAGATGAGGCGTGACGCTCCGAACGCCATTTCCTGCCGACCAAACCGCAACCGAACTGCATCAGCACCGGTACGCGGTGCACCGCCCAAAGCCGGAACGTTGTCAACCACTGCAACATCTACGAATAGTTGACTGACGTCAGCATCGTCGCGATCAGTGCTGCGCGCGCCACCGCTGCGACCAGACGCACCGGCCGAGCGCAACTGCGTGAAGAGTCGAAGGCGAGGCGAAACGAAAAAATCTGCGTGTACGAATGCACGTGTCAGCAGATAGCCGTCGCGATCGGTTGGGCCAGCGCCGAACGCAGGAAAATCGAGTCGCTCGTACTGAAAACGGATCTCTCCGCCAACATTTAGAGCGCGGCGCCCAGAGTCACTGAGCACCACATTTTTCAGCTCATCAGACCAATCACGCAGGCGCGGTTCGATTTGGCGATGATCCTCATCAAACCGAAAGTTGCGATAGCGTGACGCCACCTGTGCGCGAGGCACCTGCGCCATGGCGCGCGTTGCCGATGCAACGCACACCACAAACGCGAGGGCCGGCCAACTAGCGAATGCTCGCAAGTGTATCTGCTAACGCTGCGGGCGCCTCGAGAAAGGGCGAATGACCGGTCTTCAGTGTGAATGCGCGTTGAACAGGCGTGCGTCCAACCATCTGTTGCTGAAAGGTGTAGCTGACCGCATTGTCGTTGGTGGTATGGATGTAGAACTTGCGCACCGCGCCGAAGCGTGCGGCGGTGGTGACTACAGGCGTTGCAGCTGGGGGCAAAGGCTCCCGCTGCAGTACTGCCAGCGTGCGCGCTTTGGCGTCGGCGGAACAGTCAGCGCAGAACAACATTACCTGATCGTCGGCGAGCACCGAGGCGGTGCGGTAATCAGGTGTGACCAGAAAGTTCTGTCGCGACTTATTGAACTTGTTCCACTGATCTGCCTCAGAAAGTTTCGCCATGCTCTGATCGCTTGCACCGGCGGTCGGTAAATACGCCGCGACATACACCAATGCGCGGATGCGTTCAGGCATTGCCTCAGCTACGCTCGAGATGGTGATGCCGCCGAAGCTGTGACCCACCAGCGTCACCGGTCCACGCTGCTCGGCGATCACTTTCAGCACCGCATCGCGATAGCGGTCAAGTGTCACCGAATCGCGTGACGTTGTATCGCTCGCGCGGCCGGGCAGATTCACCGCGATCGCATTCACACCACGTGCACGGAGTAGCGGTAAGAGCAGATCCCACGCGCGACTGTCTTGAAATGCGCCATGCACGAGAATCATGGTTGGGCGCGCGCGATCTGCGCGCTGTGCGCCACTAGTGGTGATGGTGATACTGTTGGCGGCAAGCATGAGAACCGCCGCAGTGGCAATTCGTCCGAGTGCGTAAACAGAGTTCATCGTGTTATCAGTTGTGTAGGTAAGCGCGCACGGTTGCGCGTAGACGAGTGATCGCCATCTGATTCATCCAAACGTTCTTTCGCTGAATTCGTCGCGCAAGAACGCACCATTTGGTGCCCGACTGAGATCGGCGTTCGATGTTACGAGTCACTGACGTTGATCACGGCGCGAGCGCTGTCGCGTTCCGAAACAGGCACGCGAGTGCGGGATCAACTGAATTCAAGCATTGGCAGCGTGGCTGCTTGCACTCGACTTCGCTTCAGTGTAACAATCGGTCACGCCGCCCGTCGTCAGGCTCCCCTCGCCGACCGAGTTATATGCTGCTTCGCTTTACGCGCCTACTTCTGGCAGTCACGCTCCTTTTGGTGTCGTGTTTCTCAACGCTCGTCGCGCAAGACAGCACGCAAAGAGTAGCAAGTGATAGCACGAAGACAATTGCGCGTGACACCGTCGTTGAAATACGCCTTCGCGATGGGTCGGTGCTTTACGGCAGAGTGTTGATGCAGGACTCGGTGCAGATTGTCCTTCGAACACTCAGCGGTGCTGAGGTGAACGTCAAACGCGAAATCATCACGTCGCTCCGTACGGCACGCGGACGAATGGTTGACGATGCATACTGGGCGGAAGATCCAAACAGTACTCGGCTATTCTTCACCTCAACCGGCCGCTCGCTTGGCAAAGGTGAGGGCTATGTCTCGACATATTTTCTGTTCTTTCCCTTCGTGGCATACGGCGTGAGCGACCGGTTTACCATCGCGGGAGGTACGCCGGTTATCCCTGGCATATTCGGACGTGCATTCTATCTCGCGCCAAAGTTCACGATCGTCGAATCGGAACGGGCGTCGTACGCCATCGGTGCGCTGAGTTTCTCGCTAACAGAAAAAATTGCGAACGGTACAGTCGGTTTACTCTACGGCGTCGGTACATGGGGCGACCGTGACAACGCGATAACCGCGGGCGCAGGCTGGGGATTTCAGTCGGGCAGTGGGAACTCATCGGTTTCGAACGCGCCGGTTGTGGTGCTCGGTGGTGAGGCGCGTGTCAGCCGTCGGTTGAAGGTGGTGACGGAGAACTGGGTGTTCACGGGATCTCGCGAGCGCGGCGGTATTTTCAGCGGTGGATTTCGGTTTATCGGCGATCGATTGTCGAGCGATTTTGGGGTAATTGGCGGTGCGGGCGCGGGTGATGTTGCGTGCTGCATTCCGATGGTGAATTTCGTGTGGAATTTTGGGCGGGCGTCGCGGTAACTGCATGATCGCTTATCCGATTGCACGAGCAGATCCGCGACGATGCAGCATCGCGGCGAGCAGAACCGCTCGGCCTTACTACGTCTGACGTCATCACAGCCAGACAGTCGACGCGGCTGAGTAGTGTGAAAGTGCAGTCTGGCGCTTTTTTTGCATGCGGATTTTAATATGAAAAGAGCATCGTCAGTGAATCGTGCACCACGATCACGCGCCATCCGTTCGACTTTTGCACTCACTCTTGCGTCGAGCGCGCTTCTCACGCACGCTGATCGCGTTGCGCCGTTCACAGTGACGGGCCTTGTTCTTGACACGAACGGCCGACCGCTTGCGGGTGCGAAGGTTCGGCTGAACGCGGATTTCATTTACGGCCGCGCCGAAGTGACAACCGGTGCTGACGGCCGCTACATCATCCGTGATCTGATCAGGGCGACATACCGAGCGCAGGCGATGGTTCAGCGGGAATACAACGGCGCGACTGTGTGCCAAGAGCTCGCGATGCAATCGGCGAATGACTACAACTCGTTTCCAGTAAGCCAAGGAGCGGTTAAGAATTTTCGGTGGCAGCTCACCGGAAAACTGAGCAACAGCGATGAGTATTTTGGTGCGTCGATCACGATGTGGATGCTAGACCTCCGGAGTGAATCGCGCGCGGTGGAGTTTACGTTGACGCCGACAGGACCCTTGTTTGACGGGCGCGCTGGATCGGTAATCGTGCGAGAAATACCAGTCACCGGTGACGGTTATGTGAACGATTTGCCGCTCGGCACCTATAAACTGAAAGTGGTGCTGATTGGTAAAAATGGCGGCAGAGCGCCTCTAAAAATCAAAACGCGCGTCGGCGAGACATACGTATCAGAAGTTGACGTCAAATGGAGCGCAGAGCGCTTTTGTGGAGTTGGGCACAAGAGCGGAGTGGCGCCATTTTTTATCCAGGTCGAGCCAAAATGAACGCGGCTGCGGCGTGATTTCAGCGTGTGGGATTGTTGCGTTTTGTCGACACTTTCTTTGCACCGGCTGATACTGAGCGTGCATGACTGTCGTGCTCCGGGAGTTGCCTCAGATCCGACTTGTCTTTGCTGCGACCGGTCGCGGCCTTATTCAACCGCAATTCGGCCAAGCCAATCAGCCGTATCGGAAGCGAGTCAATGCGTATGACCTTCGATCCGGCCCACACCGCATCGAAATCGACGCCGCTGATATCGCTCAACAGATCAATGCGTTGCGGCGGCGTACCGAACATCGCGACGGAATCCTTTCTCAAGAGTTCTGCGCTGTTTATCACGATAGGCGGTGCGCCGAAGTCACGCAGCGCCTGGCAGAGTCGCTCAACATTCGATGCGGTGCGCCGATAGAGAAAATCAATGTCAGACGTCGCGCGAACTACACCATACGCCCCAACAGCGTAGCCACCAACGAGAACGAAATCGACCTGCGCTGAGTTGAGCGAGTCGATGAAATCACGAAAGTCCGGACTCAGCGCATCATTGCGATTCCCGCCCGGTTTCGCCGTCATCGCACTTCGGAAGGCCGCTTCGTTTTCGCCTTGTTTCCTTTCGGCTCAACTTGGAGCGCACTGCGATCTTTCTTGCTCAGCGAAACTGCTGCGTGCTGGGCACTTAGAGCAATTGCATGCGCAAGGTTCGACGCCTGCGTCACGGCCGCAATTCGGCCACGGATAGTGTCCGGCGGAACCGGTGCGCGCTCGTCTGACAGCGATGCAATTGCGCCCACCCACGTTGCACGTCGGACCGCAGTTCGTTCATCTCGCGCACGTCGCGCACCATCCGGATCGCCGATGGTTTCAGCAGCGGCGGGACGCAGCGTCATACCCAATGCGCGCAGAAGTTGGAGCGCGGTCTCAAGCGATACGTTGGGGCGCTCACCACGCTCTAACTCCGCTACAAGGCGAACACTCACGCCCGCCTGCGCAGCCAAACTCGCACGACTAACCCCACGAGCGGTCCGTGCAGTCCGAAGCTCCAACCCAATCGCGTCAGACAACATTTGCTGCTCCGGAAAGTTGATCCTAAGACTCTAGTGGATAGGAGAGCCCCAATCAACCCCTTTACGTGCTATTTGCGAGCAGATCTCTCGGACAGAAGTGATTCCTGCGAACCAACCAAAACTGTCAGCGCTGTGCGTGCTCCACGCCACACTAAATGTCCGTCGGATCACCGAGCGTCTGGTTCAACGTCACCGCTTCTTTCGTCAGCCGACTGACCATTTCAGCGCTGCAATCGTCGCCTTCGAACAGATCGATTCGCGCCATCTCATACTTGCCACCAGGCTTCAGCCGCGGCTCAATTCTGCGCAACCGTTTGCCACGCCAAAAACCGAGAATGACGCGCGCCGGCTCCGCACGAATCAGCAGCACTGGTCCGTTCGCGTAGTACACCAAATGTCCCCATTTCACGACTTCATCCAGTGCAGTGTTGGCAACTACCGCTGCGCGCAGGTGTTCGACCATGCCGCGCTGCCACCCGTTCAGCGTATTGACATACTCCTGCGGGTCTGCAGCCGGAACAGTTTTCTTCACTGCGCACTCCGATTTTGCAGCGATTTTTTACGCAAACACCGCGACCTGCAATACCATGAATCGCATACAGTTCACTCGAACAGGTACGGGTGTAGTGTCCCGCACAGACGCTTCACATACAGCGACTCACGGAACACCACTTTCCCGACGCCTGCAATTACGCAGCCTGTGTTCCATCCCACGCTGCAATCACCGCCTCAACCTCGTCGGACGCGTCCAGCTCCTCCAACCGCGCCCCGCTCGACAACAACAGTTCTGCGACGTTCGCGAAATCACCGTCGCGTGGACCATTTAATGAGCCGTGACAACACCAACCAAGCGGCGTGCTGCCGTGCTGCCCATCCGGCTGCTCGAGTAATGCAAGACTGGCCGGATATTGCAGTATCGCAGCGACCGTCGCCGCAGATCCCTGCCACGCTGCGCAGTGCAATGCAGTGCCACGATCTTGGCCAAGCGCGCCAGGGTCAAAGCCGATCTCCAACATCAGCGACACTGCTCGCACATCGCCGTTCCACGCCGCATCGGTAATGGCGCGACGATCATCGGACGCGAGCGATGCAACGATACTCGGCTGTTCGCGCAGCAGCGCCTGTGCTCCGTCACGATCACCGCGCCTGCACGCAAGCCGCAGTCGCTGCAACGGTGTTGCGAACGGAAGCATCGCACCCAGCGTGTTGTCATTCCCAAACTGTGCTGCAACATCGAGCGGTGAACGATGACTGCCGATTGTCCAGAAATAGATATGCGAACTGCTTGGTGGCTGCTCGCCGTAACGACCGCGTCCCGTTGTTTCATCGAGCAGCGCAGGATTCTCGCGCAACATCGCAACGGCGTTATCAGTCAGGCCCAGTGCCGCCGCGAGAAAGATGTCGACCTGCGTGCCGCGGTCAACGAGATATTGCGCCAACGCAAAGCGACCAGCACCACGCGCTCGATCAAGCATCCACTCGGCTGCTGTCGCGCGATGATCCACATCACGCGCGTTGATATCGGCTCCCGCTTTCAATAGCAGATCGATCACGCTTTGCGAACGCGCGAAGTGCAAAGGCGTTTGGCCATCGCCACCACGCTCCGCCACACGCGTTGGATCGGCTGCGAGCATTGTCGCGAGCAATTCATGATTGTCGAGATGCGCGGCGGCGCAGGCGTCAGGAACTGCACCGGCCGCAAGCAATCGCTCCGCCGCATCAGCTGTCGCAGTATGTAGCGCGTGGAAACCACCCGCCCACCATCCGCTGCGCAAGTTGGGATCGGCGCCAAATTCCAACAGCACGCCCACCATCGCCGCATCATTTGCACATGCCACGAGTGCCGGTGCGTTGTACGGAAAGAATGGTGCGTTGATTAACGGCCGGAACTCCGAGTGCTGCGATAGCAATCGGTGAGCCGTGACCGAGTCGCAGCGCTGCATCGCGTCATGTAACTGCTGATGCGGTGCACGCTCAGCAGCGACGCGATCGTCGATGTGTTGCTTAAGTGCACGCCACTGCGGAAATCCGTACTCGCGCGCCAATACAAATTGCGCGTCGGCAAGCACGATCCGCTGTTTATCGGGGAGCGCGTGTTTGACACGCGCAATTGCCTCGGCATCACCGGTGGTGAAGGCGTGCAGCAGCTCCTTTGCAAGAGTTTTCTGCTGCGCGAGGTTGGCACGCTGTGGGAGCGCACGAGAGAACGGTACAGCCATGGGACGCCTCCTTCGTTGTGGCCGGCGTCCGCACCATCGACCCGAAGAGGGCGCATGGAATCGCACAAATGCAACAGAGGGGCGTTGCCCTTTCCGCGGACCGGAGGCGTTCTGTAACGCCAAGTGAGAATATTAAAGTTGCGTTGCACTGCCGCAAGGCGCTTGCGTTATCCGCTGCGGTATTAACCGCCTTATCCACCGCGCTATCCACCGCGCTATCCACCGCGCTATCAACCGCGTTATCAACCGCGCTATCGACCGCGCTATCGACTGCGCACGACTTCGCGCACACTCTCCACAAATGCACGCGCTTGCGGCGATTGCACAGCACCGCGTCGCCATACCGCGACGATTTCGCGTTGCAGAGAATGCTCCGCCAGCGGCACGTACGCGACTTGTGGCGTGTTGTGCCGCGACGCCGCCATCGCGGGCACGATTGAGATGCCGACGCCAGCGCCCACCAGCTCAAACACCGTTGCCAGTTGTGCGCTCCTGCACACAACTGAAGGAGAGATCTGCGCACTTGAGCAGAAGCCCGCTACCTGCTCTCCTAAACAGTGCGCGGGATCCAGTGTGACAGCAGGCGCATCGCGCAATTGCGCTAGCGTGATGCGCCCGGCGCGCGCTGCGACATGCTGCACCGGTACAGCCACCACCAACGCATCAAGGCCGATCGGCTCAATGTCGAGATGCTCGAATGCATACGGTAGCGCCGCGATCACAACCTCCAATGCACCACTGAGTAACAGCTTCGCGAGCACTGCGCTGTAATCCTCGCGCAGTTCCACACGCAACTCTGCGTGGCGAGTGCGCATACGCTGAATCGCGGCCGGAAGCACGTACGGCGCAATCGTCGGAATGGCGCCGACACTGAGCGTTCGCGCGCCCTCAGCAGCGTCGTTTCGGATGGCGTCTTCGGTACTGCGCACGTCGTCGAGAATCCGTCTAGCGCGCGGATAGAGCGCCTTTCCCGCGTCGGTGAGCCTCACCCCGCGACCATGTCGATCAAACAGGGGCGTACCGAGGTGCTGCTCAAGGCGCTGGATCTGCGCCGTAAGCGACGGCTGCGACAGCGCGAGCCGACGGGCGGCTGCGCTGAGGGAGCCGGCGTCTGCCGTTTCGATGAAGGAGCGAAGGAGGGATGTGTCCACGTTTATGATATTGAGATTGGCTATGGATTCTATAGGGTTGTCCCCAATTGTGGACTATGACTCGCAAGCGTATCGTATCGCGGTCACGCCACTCGAATTAATCGGACTCTCGGTCTTCGGCTGACGTCGCTCAAAACTCGTAGCCAAGCGGAGGAATCGATGGAAGGACTCGCAGGCGGTACCGGCGGCAAGTGCCCAGTGGATCACGGTCGAGGGCAAGCCACGCCAACCAGTCAGCGCATGAGCGCGATTCTCGGCGGCAGATCAAATCGTGATTGGTGGCCGAACCAGTTGGACCTCAGCATCCTCCATCAGCACTCGTCGCTCTCCAATCCGCTCGGTGAAGCGTTTGACTATTCGACGGAATTTCGGAAACTCGATCTCGCCGCAGTGAAGGAAGATCTCGTCTCATTGATGACAACGTCGCAGGACTGGTGGCCAGCCGATTATGGACACTACGGTCCTTTTTTCATACGTATGGCGTGGCACGCCGCTGGCACGTATCGAACTGGTGACGGTCGCGGTGGTGCGTCAGCCGGTACGCAACGCTTCGCACCGCTAAACAGTTGGCCCGACAACGGCAATTTGGATAAGGCGCGTCGACTGCTGTGGCCGATCAAGCAGAAGTACGGCAACAAATTGTCGTGGGCTGATCTGTTTGTGTACACCGGCAACGTGGCGCTCGAATCAATGGGCTTCGCGACGTTTGGTTTTGGTGGCGGTCGCGCTGACGTGTGGGAAGCGGAGGGCGACATCTATTGGGGACCAGAGGCCGAGTGGCTTGGTGATAAGCGGTATGCTGGCGCGCGTGAACTTGAGAACCCACTCGCGGCCGTGCAGATGGGCCTCATTTATGTAAATCCTGAAGGCCCCAACGGAAAGCCTGATCCGTTGGCTGCTGCGCATGACATTCGTGAGACGTTTGCGCGCATGGCGATGAACGACGAAGAAACTGTCGCACTAATTGCCGGTGGCCACACTTTCGGCAAGGCGCATGGTGCGGCTGACACCGCGCACGTTGGTCCCGAGCCTGAAGCTGCGAGCATTGAGCTGCAAGGTTTGGGGTGGATGAACAGTCACGGCACTGGCAAAGGCGGCGACACCATTACGAGCGGCGTTGAAGGGGCGTGGAAGCCAAATCCGACGCAGTGGGATAATGGCTATTTTGATACTTTATTCGGCTACGAGTGGCAACTGACCAAGAGTCCCGCTGGCGCGCATCAGTGGACGCCCACCGATCCCGCTGCTACAACTACGGTGATTGATGCGCACGATGTGAACAAGCGCGTTGCACCGATGATGGCGACGACCGACATCTCGTTGCGCATGGACCCCGCGTATCGCGTGATCTCAAAGCGTTTTCATGACAATCCTGCGCAGTTTGCCGACGCGTTTGCGCGTGCGTGGTTCAAGCTGACGCATCGTGACATGGGCCCGCGCGTGCGCTACCTGGGCGCATTAGTTCCGACGGAATCGTTGATCTGGCAAGATCCAATTCCAGCGGTCGATCATCGGCTTGTTGATGCAGGTGACATCGCCGCGCTCAAGACGAAAATTCTTGCATCGGGATTATCAATTTCGCAGCTTGTCTCGACAGCGTGGGCATCCGCATCAACATTTCGCGGCTCTGACAAGCGCGGTGGTGCCAACGGTGCGCGAGTTCGTTTAGCGCCGCAGAAGCAGTGGGAAGTAAATCAGCCAGCCAAGTTGACGCGTGCACTTGAGATTCTCGAAACGATTCAGGCGGAGTTCAACAGCGCGCAGAGTGGTGGAAAGCGTGTCTCGGTCGCGGATCTAATTGTGTTGGGCGGATGTGCGGCAATTGAGCGTGCGGCGGCAAATGGCGGTCAGCAAAACGTGCGTGTTCCGTTCACGCCAGGCCGCATGGATACGACGCAAGAGCAGACAGACGTAGAGTCGTTCGCGGTGCTGGAACCGATCGCCGATGGGTTCCGCAACTATCAGAAGTCGGCGTACACGTTGTCGGCTGAAGAGCTGCTGGTTGATAAGGCGCAGTTGCTTGGGCTGACGGCACCGGAAATGACCGCGCTGGTTGGTGGGCTGCGCGTGCTGAATGCGAACTACGGGCAGTCGCGGCATGGCGTGTTTACGACGCGACCGGAGACGCTCACCAATGATTTCTTTGTGAATCTGTTGGATATGGGAACAGTCTGGAGTGCCGTGTCGGGTGGTACAGAGCTGTTTGACGGACGCGATCGCGTGACGGGAGATGTGAAATGGACGGCGACGCGTGTCGATCTCATTTTTGGATCGCATTCGCAACTGCGCGCGGTAGCTGAGGCGTATGCGCAGGACGACTCGAGCGAGCTGTTTGTCGGGGCGTTTGTGAAGGCGTGGGGCAAAGTGATGAACGCGGATCGGTTCGACGTGTAGTCTGACGCGCGCTACCCACTCGCGTTCGCTTCAGTTCGCTGTCATTTTGTGAGAGGCGCCGCGCAACGGCGAAATGAAGTAGACCTCTCCAGCGTGAGCTTTGCGTGACTGACAGCATCCGGGATTCACTAGAAACCGCACTCGGCGCAGGCTACTCGCTCGGCCGAGAATTGGGCGGCGGCGGCATGAGTCGCGTCTGGATTGCGCATGACGAGAGCCTCGGCCGAGATGTTGTCGTCAAGCTGCTGTCGCCTGATTTGGCGCAGGATCTGTCGGTCGAACGATTTACGCGTGAAGTCAAGCTCGCGGCTGGGCTGCAACACGCGCACATCGTTCCGCTGCTTACGGCTGGTGTGACGAGCGACAATCGGCCGTACTACCTGATGCCATTTGTCGATGGCGAATCGTTGCGCACGCGGCTTGAGCGCGGCGGATCAGTGAATGAGCAGCCGATTGCCGACGTCGTGTCGGTGTTGCGTGACGTGTGCCGAGCACTCGCGTACGCGCATGCGCGCGGCGTGGTGCATCGCGACATCAAACCGGACAACATTCTTGTTTCCGGGGGTGCCGCAGTTGTCGCGGACTTTGGTATCGCGAAGGCGATGAACTCTGCGCGCGCGACTGAGACGCAAACGAATGCTGCGCTGACGCGTGTTGGTACTGCGATTGGCAGCCCGGCGTACATGTCGCCCGAACAAGGTTCAGGTGATCCGGAAACTGATCATCGCACCGACATTTATGCCGTTGGTGTGACTGCGTACGAATTGCTTACCGGCAAACCACCATTCACGCAGCCCACGACGACTGGCTTGCTGATGGCGCACTTTACCGAGACGCCGGTTGACGTTCGCGAGCGCCGGGGCGACGTGCCTGACGCGCTTGCGGATCTTGTGATGCAATGCTTGGCGAAAAATCCTGATGACCGGCCGCAGTCGGCAGAGATTCTTGCGACGGCACTTGGTGCGTCTGCGTTGTCGAGTGGGGCTATTGCGGCGGGGTCACGCCCGTCGGGGACGTCTGCAACTTCGATCGGCGCAAAAGCAGGTGTCGGCGCAGGTGCAGGTTCGACGAAGAGAATACGTGCGCTTGCACTTGGAGGTGCGGTGGCTGCGCTCGCGATTGGAGTTGGCGCGTTCGCATACTTCCGACGTCCGTCAGGAGTCGAGTCAAACCTTGTTGCGATCATGCCGTTTACGGTGCGCGACAGTAGCGTGCAACTTTGGCGCGAAGGTTTGGTTGATGTGCTCTCACGCAGCTTGGATGGCGCCGGAACGCTGCGCACCGTGGCGGCGTCTACAACCATCAGCCAATCGCCAGCGCGCGCGGATGCGGCGGCGGCGGCGAAACTCGGCAAGTCTGTTGGTGCCGGATTGGTGTTGTTCGGAGATGTGAGTTTGGAGGGCCGTGATTCGGTGCACGTTCGATTTGCTATGTACGATGTGAATGCGGCGCGTACGCGCTACAACTTTGACGTGCGCGGCGATCGAAATCGGATGGATGCACTTTCCGACTCGATGGCGTTGCGCGTGCTGCGCGAAATTGGCGGCGGTAGCGTAGGTACTACATCAATCAGCGGCGTTGGTACACGGTCGTTGCCAGCGATGCGGGCGTTTCTGCAAGGTCAGCAGTTCTATCGGCGCGCGGCGCTCGACTCTGCTCGCACGTCGTATCAAGTCGCGCTGGAGTCTGACAGCACATTTGCGTTGGCGTGGCGTGGTGTTGCGTCGGTATTTATCCGTCAGGGGCGCGAAGACGAGCCTGGTGCAGTTCGCGCACTCGATATGGCCATTCGGTACAAGAGCGGGCGCAGTCCGCGCGATAGCATGATGCTGCGGGCCGATTCGCTGCGGTTGGCGTTCAGCCGTCGTACACCGGGAAGTACCGATCCGGTAGACGGCATTGCGATGCTGCCGCAACTCTTTGCGACATTGGAACGCGCCACGGAAGTGTATCCCAGTGATGCGGAACTGTGGTTTGAGCGTGGTGACGCGGCGTTTCACTTTGGTGCGTACAGTGACGTGTCACCAACAGACGCTGCGAGCTGGTTCAGTCGCGGTACTGCGCTCGACTCCACGTTTCTTGTCCCGTACTATCATCAGTACGAGCTTGCTATTCGCGACGGCAACACATCATTGGCTGCGCAACATTCGAGGCACCTCGCAGCGACCAGGACTGGCGACGCCGCGGTGTTTTACGGCGTGCTTGCGCGTGTGCTCGAAACGCAACCCATCAGCGCTTCCGCGCGCAAAACACTCGATAGTCTGCCGGTGAAATGGAGCGGTGCAATCTTGAGCGCGTTGGCGAGCATGCCAGATTCTGGTGGCGTGGCGTTGCAGCTTGCGCAGAGTTTGTCGCAGCGTCCATTGCCGCTGCTCGCCACTGATGCGGATTCCGCTGGTTTCCGCAGCGCCATGGCACTGGCCTTCGCGAGTCGTGGTCGCGTGCGCGAGGCGCTCACGTGGTCGAAAGCACCGGGGCTGTTGCTGCAACTGTGGCGGACAAAGATTGTCTCGCCGGACAGTGCGATTGTTCGCGCACGCCAATTGCTGAATTTCGATCCGCGGCAAGTTGTGGGCGCGAGTCGATTGTTTGCCGAGCTGCGTGACACTGCGTCGCTGCGCCGCCTGACCGTGTGGGGCGATAGCGTAGACAAAGCATCGGCAGTTGCGACGGGGAAAGTGACTCCCAGCTCGCTGGCCGCGCTGCACGCATTTCGTGCGCTTGGTGCGGGCGATACGACGACGGCATTACGCACGTTTCTCAGCATTCCGATGACGGCGTGCGATGGCACGCCGTGCGCGGCTGCCACTCTCGCAACGTTGCTCGTGAAGCGCGGGCGTAACGCGGAGGCGGCGCGGGTGCTGGATCGGTGGCTGCCGACGGCGACGTCACGAGTGGACGTGCCGTTGGAATGGTTGCTGCGCGCACGGATTGCGGAGCAGATGGGCGATGCTGAAAAGGCGGCGAAATTTTATCGTCGTGTTGCGATGGTGTGGCGGGGCGGTGATGCGGAGTTGAAGGCGAGTGTGGTTGAGGCGACGGCTGGCGTGGGGCGGGTGGGGGGGAGGTAACTTTCGCTCGTGATTTTCAGCGATACGCCACGCGTCTGTAGCATGCCGCAACGATTTGCGGCCTGTCAGGAATTCTGCCATCGCTCAATGAGCGGAATGAAGCAATCAAGCGAGGGAGACAACAGGGACCATGTCGCCGACGCCTCCCCAACCGACGTCGGTAGTGGTGCACCAGTTAGCTGCTACGATCGCTTTGCTAACAAAATCGCCAAAACTTCATCGACGCATTAAGCGAACATCAGTCGCGTCAAACGTGCATACATTAGCGCATCCTAATGTGCATGAACGTCAGTCTGTCATTTCTTGGAGTTTTGCGCTCGACAGTCATGACGATCAGGTGCACACACAACTACTTTCCGCCACTGAGCAATGTGGACGACACGCACCAGCGTCTCGTTTTACGAGTTACACGGGACTGCCGTTGGAACGATATCGCAATATTGCTGGCGACTCTGGCGTGAGCGAGTTCGAATGTGGCAGCGGTTTTGTTCGTGTGAGCTTCGGTCGCGGCCCTACGTACCTGTACACTGACTCGAGCGCGGGGAGTCATCACATTCTGGAGATGCAACGCCTCGCGCGTTCTGGCGACGGACTGAACGCCTACATCAACAGGTATGTTCGCTCGCTGTACGAGAGCAAATCGTGAGCGAACCTTGGGGATGTGTCGGCGCCGCCGAGTCATGCCGCCTCGCACTGATCGTCAGATAGCACGTGCGGATTTCAGAAATTCGGATCGAACGCTTTCGGTCAATCGAGTCGTTGTCGCTGACGTGTCACGATCTCACCGCGCTCGTGGGACGGAACGGTACGGGAAAATCGTGTGTGCTGACGGCTCTGGATCAGTTCTACGCAGGTGGGCAAGCGCTCGCGATGAACGATTTCCATCACAACGATGCAACGCAGCCGATAGTCATCAGTATCACTTACACAAAGCTCCCAACCGAAGCGCTTGAGCTCTTTGACAGCTACGTAGCTAACGGAGAGCTGACGGTTGACCTTGTCGTGGCAGTTGAAGATGGAAAAATCGGTGCTCGCTATTTCGGGTCAAAGCAGCTGGTTGCTGAGTTCACGGATATTCGCGCGGCATCTAACGCAGCGGACAGAAGGACTGAATACAACAGACTGCGCGAGAAAACTCTGTTCGCAGAGCTTCCAGTTTGGTCAAATCAGACTCAGGCCCTGCAAGCACTCGACGATTGGCAACAGGCGAACCCGGGCGCGCTGACGCGAGGCCGCGACGACGGGCAATTTTTCGGTTTCAAGGCTGTCGCGCGCGGCTACCTCGGACGCTTCACGCGACTGCTTCTGATTCCAGCCGTGCGTGATGCAGGGCAAGTTGGCAACGACGGAAAAGGCTCTCCGCTGTCGCAGTTGATGGATCTTGTTGTTCGGTCAACGCTGGCGCAGCGCTCCGATATCGCGGCATTCAAAGCTGAGATCCAGATCAGGTACAGCGAACTGCTCGCACCTGCGGCAATTCCGGAGCTTAGCGCGTTGCAAAAGAAGTTATCTGCGACTCTAGCTTCCTTTGCGCCGAACACGTCAATCGCTCTCAAATGGCAGCCACTCGGCGCACTTGACGTACCGATGCCGACCGCAGATGTGGCATTGCTCGAAGACTCCTATGAAGCCAGAGTCGATCGTGTGGGGCACGGATTACAACGCGCATTCATACTCACCGTGCTACAAGAGATTGCGCTGCAGCCCGTGGCGGCTGACAGTGGGATTGTGCATGATCCAACGCTCGTTATTGCGTTTGAGGAACCGGAGCTATACCAGCATCCAAGCCGTCAGCGTCATATTGCTGCCGTCCTGCGGCGACTCGTAAGCCAGAGCGAGGTCGGTCTTGCGCGGGAGACACAGGTTATTTATACCACACACTCACCGCTGCTCGTTGGTATCGATCGCTTTGAAGATGTGCGGGTTCTTCGCAGAGTAGCTTCTGGCGCCGATCCGGCGAGGTCCGCGACGCAGATCACCCACGCGGATTCAGAAGCCGTCGCTCGACGGATGGAAAAGGCATTCGCTCAGCCAATAGAATCTTTTAGCACCGACGGTGAGCGGGCGCGAATGCGCGCGCTTATGACACCGATGGTCAACGAAGGATTTTTCGCAGACTTCGTAGTCCTCGTTGAGGGAGAGAGCGATCGTGCTGCTTTGTGTGCAGAAGCCTCACGTATTGGCTTCTCGTTGGATGGTACAGGCTGCGCTATCATTCCGTGTATCGGGAAGTCTGGGATCCTGCGTCCGTATGCTGTCTTCCGATCACTTGGAATTCCGATATTCGTTGTGTGGGATGGCGACAAAGGCGGTCGAGACAACCCGAATCCTTGCGACAATCACCGGATACAACGATCGCTCGATGCTCCGGAAGTTGACTGGCCGCCTTTCACGGTAACGCAGTCATTCGCGTGCTATGAGACAAACTTGGAGGATGCACTGAAAGCAGATCTTGGCGAGGACGTCTTCAGCAAGCATGTCGACGCTGCGCTCTCGCAATTCGGGCTAACGAAGCGCAAGGATGGGATGAAGAACCCGCTCGTGATGCAGGCGGTCCTTGAGTCGGCAACCAGAGACGGTCGCACTGCAGCATCATTGAATTCAATCGTCGAGGCGATTCGCAACATGACGCAGCGCGCCTGATACCTGCGTGCGTCACTCGGAGGACCTAACCCGACTGAACGAGCGCAGCATTTCGCCCAGAGACGAGCCCGTCCTCCCGCGGTCCGTCGCGCACTCCGTATCTTGATCCGCGAAAAGCAAACTCCTCATCCATATCGCGAAACCGAGGAGTGCCTCACACCTTTTCCCGCCCGCACCGGCAGAATGCCCCTTAAAAAATCCGCCCTCTACGGATCCCTCTGGTCCTCCTGCGACGAGCTCCGCGGCGGCATGGACGCGTCGCAGTACAAGGACTACGTCCTCGT
>JANNWU010000431.1:0-2270 GCA_031408755.1 Gemmatimonadaceae bacterium
GCCGCCGATCATCAGCAGCGGCAGTATGGCTTTTGGTACGAACGCGCTGATCACCAGTGCGAGTGGCACCAGAATCAGTTTGTTGAGAAAGGATCCTTTTGCGACGGCCCAAACGACGGGGAGTTCGCGTTCGGTCTGCACGCCACCAACCTGATTTGCGTTCAGCGCGAGATCGTCGCCCATGACGCCTGCCGTCTTTTTGGCGGCCACTTTGCTCAGCACCGCGACGTCGTCCAGCAGGGTCGCGATATCGTCGATCAGTGCGAGTAAGCTTGCAGCAGGCATGGCAGATGAGTGGGATGCAGAAAGGTGGCGCTGGCTATAAACTTCCGGTGATTGGTGCCGTCGGCAAGTGTTCGCGGAATATGCTCCGGTAGAAAGAGGCCAGTTGGAACAAACGAGACGTCCTGAGCTGGACCTTGATTGCGGAAGACAGGGTACAATCGAGACGCGCTTTCACCATGTGAGGTCTTAAATGCGGTACGCTGCTGCACTCGCCCTTGGGCTGCTCGGATGTGTTGTAGTGCCGCTTGGTGCGCAGGATGCGCCGGTGCTGCGTGGCTATCTGCGGGACTCCGCCGGCACTCCGCTGTCGAATGTGGACGTATCGTACCAACGTCTCACCACCCGTTCAGATTCGACCGGTTATTTCAGACTCACGCCGGTGCCACTAGGCCGCATCACCGTGCGATTCATTCGCGACAACACACTGCTCGGTGAATTAGTCGCGAATGTGACTTCCGACACGTTGTCTGACGTGCAGGTTGAGTCAGTTCGGGATCGAATTGATCCAAGAACATTGCGTGGCAGCGTGGTCGATTCTGCTGGTAAACCGGTGCGCGATGCGACGATCGAAATCGTGACCGCAAACATGGAAGCGCGCGCCGATTCGCTCGGTCAATTCACCATTCGCGCGTTGCCAGCGCGTCGTCACATTGTGCGCGTGCGTCGCGTGGGTTATGCGCCCACGTACTTGGCCGTTGATCTGAGTGACAGTTCGTCAGCACGCGTGCGAATTATCGTCCGACAGTACGCAGGTCAGAATCTTGGGCTCGTAGTGGTGCGCGGTACGACCGGACCGGCGCACTTGCAGAGCTTTCTACGCCGAGCCGCGAAGCCATCGGGATTCGGCAGGATCATTACCGCCGAGCAGATTGCGCAGCGAAATCCGTTGCGTGCGAGTGACATGTTTCAGGCAATTGCGGGTGTGCGTGTGGTGCAGAGCGGACGAAGCGGCGGGGGAACGTTATTAGGGCGCGGCGGTTGTCTGCTCGCGGTCTTCATCAACGGTTTCCCCGCGCCGCAACGCGGATCACAGGGCATCGATCAGATGCTCAATGCGCAAGATCTCGCTGGCATCGAAGTGTACAACGGTATTGGTGGTGTGCCGGCGGAGTTTATGATGGGGCCGCCGAATTCGTGTGGTACGGTTGCGGTGTGGACGAAGTAGCGAGCTGCGCGTGAGCTAACTGTTTCGCGGGTCGACGTGTTGCTGAGTTTGGCACGTTGGCCCAGTGCTTGCTCAGGAGGTCTGTAGAGGGTGTCGCGTGAGTTTCACTGAGAGCCCAGCGCATGAGCTGATGCGCGTGCGCCTGTGGGCGCATCCATGCGATTGAGCGCAGCGTGGTGCTGCAGCGTCAATCGGTCGTGTCTTTGCGCCACATCGGACACGAGCACAGCAACTACCGCGACGTCGCCCGTCGACGCGTGTGTTGAATCACGTGCTTGCGCGCGCGCAGGCCACTTCGCACCTCATTCGGAGAAACGCTCATGATGAATCGTATTCTTAGCGCGATTGTGCTCACCTCACTTGTTGCTTGCTCTGGCGCAAAGCAGGATGAGACGGCGTCGGCCGCGGGGGATTCAGCTCGCCCGATGTCTGATCCTGCAGCGGCGCCAGCGTCAGCTGCTGCATCAAACGCGCCGAAAAATATTCTTGAAACCGCAGCGCTTGCTGGCACATTCACGACGCTCGAACGTGCAATCACTGCGGCAGGTTTGACGGAGACGCTGAACGGCGCTGGTCCGTTCACGGTGTTCGCTCCAACTGACGAAGCGTTTGCAAAGTTGCCGCCGAAGGAATTGGAAGCGTTGCTTGCTGACAAAGAAAAGTTGGCAGCGCTGCTCAAGTATCACGTAGTAGCTGGTAACGTGACGTCAACGCAGGTCTCGACAATGGCGGATGCCGCGACGCTCGATGGTCGGAAGATTGCCATCAAGATCGATGGCGGCAAAGTCACCTTGAACGGTAACACCGATGTAACGTCGGC
>JANNWU010000432.1:0-3746 GCA_031408755.1 Gemmatimonadaceae bacterium
TCCAATAGTACACGGGCCCGCCACTGTCACCCGGTCCAGCCTGTGCGTTCACGACGTTCTGGCAGAGTAACGTCACGGCGAGTTCTGTGTCATACAGCGTGACGCATGTCTTCGAGATGTTGCCTTGCGTTGTTCCGGTGGTCCTGCCCTGCTTCCTCACCGGCGTACCCTTTGGATAGTTGTACGTCTCAAAGGCGACCACCGTATCTTGATCGACGATTGTGAGCGGATATGGCGCCGTCTGCATTTGATCGGCCGGATACATCAACCCATGCGGCGCTCCTGTATTGGCGATTGTGTTCAGTGCCCATAGCCCTGACTGAATCTGAATCACGGCAAGATCAGCTCGCCGGCATTGGTTACCGGCGGGACATCCAGAGCCAATGAACGTTGCTCGGTCGATGATTTCCTTCCCGATCAACTGACCTGACTGAAAGATGTCGTCGCCACCGTTCGCTCCGATGCTATTCTTCGTCGAAGTACAATGAGACGCAGTGAAGACAACAGGAACGATCAATGGTGAAGCCTGATACACACTCATTGGCGGACCGACCGAACAGAAGCGTTCTGGTCCATCCACGCTATTATAGATGTTCATCCCTCCACGCAGCGGCGGGACATTGTCCTTGAGCGTCTGAAGCCGCACGATAGGTTCGCCGACTTCAACGCGGATGGCCGAAAGCGGCAGGCCGCCGCGTCGGAGCGCTTGCACGGCCTGATTCGAGTCACGCGCGCTGCGAACGACAACGTTGATTTGATTCGCGTCTTCGTCGAAATCAACAAGTATCGGCGTGAATTTCAACGAACGAACTCCGTCTTCAAATTGCTTCCGCGCGCGCAGCAGTGTCCCGGCGTCGAGATCGACCATTCTAACTCGCGGATTCGCATCATCTCGAAATTTATTCGACCACTTGTGTGCGGTTACGAAACGACCAACGTGCTCGCGTCCTTGTGCTGAGAGTCCGGCGACGCTGCGTGCGAGCGTCACTTCAAGGGCACCGTCCTTATCCACCGTCATCCCAGCGAAGCCAGGCACCTGTGACGCAAGCTCCATCAACTCATCGTCATAGGTGGGTAGCGCTTTGGGTATGGGGAACTCGGTCCGGGCAGCCACTTGTGCGACAACCGGCTGAGTCGGTGCGTCCGGGGACTCAGACACGCAGGCTGCAACGATGCACACCTGCATGAGCGACATCAGCACCGTCGCCTGTCGACGCGTTCCTACAGTCATCCGCGTATGCTTTCGTACGTCGATCACGTGCTATCTCCTTTCGATGTTAGTAACCTGTTCAACGCGCACCTAGCGCTTGCTCGATGCCCCTCAGCTTCGACGGCCCCGCGAGTTCTGCTCATCGGAATTGTGGCAACGCGACCGCATGGCGACCGTGACCGTTTGCGCTCCGCACGAAACAACGAGCATCGGGAGAGCGAGCGTGTTGCAATCCTGCTCATCCGATTGTGCTCGTGGACATCTTGAATGTCAAGGCGATGTGTCAACGACGCGACGTATCAGACACTAAGCATTCATCGCGTGCCCAATTCTCTGCACACGAAGCAATGCTGCGTTAGACGTGTCTAATGATTATTGAGATGCGAAACACTTAGAGGATCTCAATCCCACTTTGGCGTCATCGACAGCCAGATCAGCGAAACGCTGCGCACCTGTTCACGGCGTTCGCAGACTGGTGCGCAGCTTCGTGTCTCGGCGTTCAAACCGTTCTTTGCTGAACCTGACTAACTCCCTATTAGTACCCGGACCAGAACTGGACCTGAGCGTTCTGTTGCCGTCACACGATCCTGAGGGCGATGTCTAGGCTCACGTGGCGGCATGTCGACGATTGCACCATGGAGACAGTTTTCGTTGTGGCACAGCGCGATTGTTCTATGAGCGTCTTTGCTTGCACGTGCGACAGGAACTGATGCACGCGGAGCGAGGAGTCGAGTTAACGAATTGTCAACACTTTGCCACGGGCGCGCTTGCGGAAGTCAGGTGGAATCATCGAAGTCAATAATCCTCGATGCCTGAGGTAGTTGATCTCCAGAAAAAATGCCCGCGTCGAGTTGCGTGTTAATCGAGACACTATCGACTTCGACGCATGCCACGATACGACCATCGACCAAACCCAAGAATCGACGAATCAGGCCAAGTTCAACATTTTCCTCAAGCTCGTAGTCGCGCAGCCCGGAATAGTGTGGAACGATGCTCCTACTGCCACCGATGGGCTCACGGAGGTGCCTCTCGTAGGAGATGGAAACACGCGTCGTCTCGCGCACCACGAAGCATGAAGCACTCCTGTTATGAACTGTGACGCCAGCGCTGCAAGCTAGACCGCACCTTATCGGGAATCCGTCGACCCTGGCGCGCGCCGCCGGGCGTTCGACAAACGATTGTCGCCAGAGCGGGAGCGGTTATGAGTTGTCCCCCGTTCCATAGAGATCCCTCTTTGCTGTACATGCGGGGTTTGAGGTGGACTTTGGCACATGTCCGACGGAAGTTCAGTGAGGAGTTCAAGCAGGAAGCGGTGCGGCATGCGACGCTGCGTGGGGTGTCGATGGCGCAAGCGTCGCGTGGTCTGTCGATTTATGCCAATCGATTGCGGACATGGACTCGGATGGCAACGCCGGATGCAGCCGCCGTCGCGAGTGGATGGCACAGTGCGAAAGTCTACTAGGCCGAGGTCACGCGACTGCGCCAGGAAGTGGCCCTGTTTCGGATCGAGCGCGACATTCTAGATTGTGCCGCGGCCTACGTTGCCAAGGAGTCGATGTGAAGTTCGACTTTGTGGTCAAGCATCGAGGGACGTGGCCGGTGCATATGCTTTGTGACACGCTCGGTGTGTCACGCAGTGCATTCTACGCGTGGCGCACGCGGCCGGAGAGTCGGCTCACGCAGAGGGATGCCGCCATCGCCGTCGTGATGCGTGCGAGTTTCGTGCTCAGCGCTCGCACGTACGGCGCGCGCCGGATTCGGCGTCATGCGCGGGCCGAGGGCTTCGTCCTCGGCTTGCACAACGTCGAGCGCTTATCCGCGTCCATGGATTCCGCGCGCGGCCACGGCGTCGCGCCGTGCCAGCTGATGCGGGTGTGCGTGCGATGAGCGTGATTGCGCCGATTCAGCTCGACCGCGATTTCACGGCGACGCGACCCAATCAGAAATGGGTCGCGGACTTCACGTATCAGTGGACGGCCGAGGGCTGGCTCTACGTCGCGCTGGTGCTAGACCTTTTCTCACGCCGCGTCGTCGGCTGGTCGATGCAAGCGACGATGACGGCGCAACTCGTGACCGACGCCTCAATCATGGCCGTCTGGCGACGCGGTACACCGCGCGAGCGATCTCGCGCACTCCGATCAAGGCAGTCCAGTACACCCGTGAGGCGTTTCAACGCGTGCTCACCGCCCAAGAGATTGTGTGCAGCATGAGTCGCGCGGGCAACGTGTGGGACAATGCCGTGATAGAGAGTTTCTTTTCCACCCGAACGACTGAACGCATCGCCCGCCCGCACGCACTGCGCCACGCGCGATGCCGCCCACGCCGACGTGTTCGATTTCCTTGAGCGATTCTACAATCCGATCCGGAGGCACTCGACGCTCGGCTGTCTCAGCCTCATCGACTTTGAACGCAAAGTAGCTCAGCCGCGTGTCCACGGAACCGGGGACAACTCAAACTTCAATGGTCATTCAGACTGTTGCAATAACGTATCGTCGAATATGGACTGGTCCGCAGGTTCGTTTAGCGAAAAGCAATC
>JANNWU010000433.1:0-8963 GCA_031408755.1 Gemmatimonadaceae bacterium
GTACTGCGGCGGTGCTGCGGTGGGGGCGCATTGAGGCAGTCGCGGCGCCGGTGCTTTATTCCGCACAGAACCAATCATTCCCGCTGATGCCGCAGCCGGTGGAGACTGTCTCTCCTTTCGCCGACGGGCAGTACTCAACAGGCGTTGATTTGCCGCAACGAATGGGATCGCGCACACAGACGCGCTTAGACGCTGGCGAAAGCACTGTGCGCATGCGTTTCGGTGCCATAGTTATGGGAGCTTCCACAGCAAGTCTCGGTTGGGGAGCTGCCGAATCATTTTCCACACTTTTTGGATCGAATGCCGGCGGCTTTCCACATCTATTCGTCGGCTTTCCCGGTCGTGGCCTACTTCTAAAAGGCATTGGGCGCGTTGGCGCGCGCTACGTTCTCGGTGAGTTGCAACAGAGCGCTTGGTCACCGGTTCAAGGAAGCGAATCGTTCGTGGACGCGCAGCAGACGGGGACGCGACGAGTAGGGTCTGGCCTCGTTGTGAGTTTTGCCCCAGCGTTCTTGCCGAATCTTGAGCTCGGCGCGAACCGCTTCTATCACAGTCCATATGCGACCGGAATCTTTCAACGCGGCTCGTGGTCAAAACCATTTGAAGGGATTTTTAAGCGCTCGTTTGTTGGACGAGTCGGCGGCGCGGGCGATCCAGGTGGCGACACCGACAATCAGCTCGCGTCAGCCTTCGCACGTTGGTCGTTTCCGGAACGAGGTGTCGAAGCGACTTTTGAACTGTACAGAGAAGATCACTCGTGGGATTGGCGGGATCAGGCGCAGGAACCCGAGAACAATGGTGCGCTCAGCGCCTCAATTCGGGCAGTCACCGCGCGCAGTGCTACGCAGCTCTCGACGCTGACTTTCGAATACTTCGATGGCGATATTAAGCCAATAGCACAGGCACGAGGACAAGGCGCGCTGTATATCAACTTCGGCGTCCGGCAAGGTCACACACAGCGAGGCCAACTGCTCGGTTCACCTATTGGCGTTGGCGCCATCGCAGGTCAACGCGTCGCTTGGGAGCGATTTACACCGCGCGGTGCATTGCGATTTCACTTGCAGCGTTGGCGGAACCGAGCGATCCGTTCGACACTCGGCGAAGGTTTTTATCTGGGTGCTACGGAACCTGTTCCTAATAGTCACGATTGGATTGTTGATGCGAACGTTGCGTCAACGCGATACCGCGGCTCCAAGACGATTAGTCTCGAGAGCGGCGTTGCGTACGCTGGCCGGTGGCAATTGAATACCAGCCGTACAAATTTCTATGCGCGCGCAAGTTGGATTGGTTTCTGATCGTACAATTTCTGCATAACTTTTCGGGTCAGCGAAAGTAGGCGCACGACGAAGAAGCCACCCGTTTGTTCGCAGTGCGTTACCCTGTTTGACTTAGCCTTGCATCGGTTTACGCACGGTCCCGATCAGCAAGATGCGCGCCCCGCGCAGCGCGTCTACGCCATTGACAAGTCGTTCGTAAGCGATGCCAACTGCATACGAGAGTGGATTAATCCGCAAGTACTCAGGTCGCGACTCGATCAGTTCCAGCGCAGTCACTTCCAGCCCTGCGCGATGCGCGATTGCTGTGACATCCGCAGGCGAGTTCGCGCGGTAAAATGTCGGGAACGTGTCATCACCAGACCGGCCACGCATGCGATTGTACATCTGATGAAACCACGTTGGCGTGGATTGCGAAATGAGCGGCATGTAGTGCCACCGATTTGGCGTTTTGAAGACGAAGTGGCCGCCGGGCTTCAGTACTCTCGCGACTTCCGCGAATACAGTCACTGGATACTCGAGATGTTCGAGTACGTTGTCCGCCACCACGAGATCGAAACTGTTGTCGCCGTAGGGAATTGCGTTGCCAAGCCCCACCCGACCTTCACTTAAGAAGGGATTGCTCGTTACGCGCGGGTCGGGATCGACTCCGCAGATTGTCGCCGCAAAGCCTCGGAAATCCATCTGCGTAACAATCCCCGCACCAGCACCCAGGTCGAGCAACGAGTGCTCAGGCCGCAAGAGCGCGAGCACGCGTTGCCGCAGCAGTGTGTCATCCCAGTTGTCCTGTACGGCCGGATAAAAGGATCGATCGAGGCGCTCGGTCAGCGACATTTTTAACGCGGAGGACGAAGGAACTGCGAGTGAGCGCGCATGTCGGTGACGTAGCTGTCGCCGGCGTGAAGACGCCACAAAGGGTGGAACGGGATCGCGAAGGCAACTATACTGCACGCGTATGGTCAACCCAAGCTTTCTCGCAATTGCCAGATCGTCATCTATCTGGCACTACCCATCGTGGTGTCGTCGCTCTGCGTCGGCTGTGACTGCCCCGGCCGGGTTACACCCGCTGTCGCAGACAATCTGACATGTGTGGCTTTGCTGGTGTTGTGCTCCCGGCACAAAGCCAACCGGCTAGGGAACGCGTGCTCGCTATGGCGCATGCCGTCGCGCATCGCGGGCCCGACCACCAGTCCGCGTGGGTCGCTGATTCAATAGGCCTCGCTCACGCTCGCCTCAGCATCATCGATTTGACCGCGTCGGGACATCAGCCGATGATCTCAGCCAGCGGCCGAACAGCGATCGCGTTCAACGGTGAGATCTATAATTACCGCGAACTTCGCGCGGAGTTTGAGACGCTTGGTATCGTCTTCCAAAGCCACTCCGACACCGAAGTGCTCCTTGAGGGAATTGAGCGTTTTGGCATCGCTTTGTTGCCGCGACTGCGTGGCATGTTTGCGTTCGCCGCATGGAACCTCGACACGCAAGAACTGCTGCTCGCGCGCGATCCATTTGGCATTAAACCAGTGTACTATGCGTCAACTGTTGACGGTGCGACGGTATTTGCTAGCGAAGTAAAGGCTTTGTTTGCATTTGGCGATGTGGAACGCCGAATCGATCCGCAGGCACTCGCAGAGTACCTCTGGTTCGGCAACGCCACAGGCGACCAGACGATGTTTGCGGGAATCCGGAAGCTCCCACCGGGATCGTTCGTGACCATTCGCCCGGGCGAGCGCCCGACTGCTGCAATTGCCTACTGGCGGTTGGAGGATGTGCAACCGGTTACCGATGACGAGCCAACTGCGACCCGTCGTATCGCGGTGCTTCTTGAAGACGCAGTACGCTCACACATGGTCGCAGATGTGCCCGTGGGCGTGTTCCTCAGTGGCGGCATCGACTCGTCGGCCATCACCGCATTTGCGTCGCGACATGCCACGGGCCAGCTCAATACCTTCTCCGTCGGCTTCGACTTTGCGGGCGGTGTCAACGAGTTGCCGCAGGCCGCGGCCGTCGCGAAGCAATTCGGAACAAATCACCACGAGCTGCACCTCGGTTCGTCAAGCTTGCCCGATATGTTGCATGCGCTGGTTCGCGCGCATGATGAGCCGTTCGCGGATGCAGCAAATCTGCCACTCTGGATGCTCTGCCGAGACTTGCGAGGCGGAACAAAGGTCGTGCTCCAGGGCGACGGCGGGGACGAAGTATTTGCAGGCTACAGTAGGTACAGCGTGGCGGGCAGAGAAAGGGCGTGGCGACGAGCGGCGCAACTCGCGATGCCACTCGCGTCGCTTTTCCCAAAAGGGCCGCGGCAGCAGCGTGCAGCGCGCTTCCTCTACGCAATGTCAACAGCAGACGCGGGAACCCGATCCGGTTTGCTGATGACGATTGACTCGCCACTGGATTCGCCCGAGCGACTGCTCAGCGACACCGGCCGGGCACTACTTGCGGGAACCAATCCATTCGCGACACATCAAGCGGTTGCGCACCGATTCTCAAAGCTCGATCCGGTCCAGCGTGCGCTCTACAGTGATCTCTCGTTGCTGCTGCCAGCACAGTTTTTAGAGAAAGTCGACAAAGCGACGATGGCGCATGGAATTGAGGTGCGCGTGCCTTTCCTGGACTTGGCATTAGCCTCGTATGGCGCTGGGCTACCGTCGTCGATGAAGGTTCGCGGCTCACAGAAAAAGTACCTGCTACGACAGGCGCTGCGCGGCATTGTTCCTGATTCCGTTCTTGATGGACCCAAGACGGGTTTCGGCGTTCCGTACGGCGCTTGGTTGCGTGGCGTTGCCGGTGACTTACTGGTTGCGGCACTCGCTGAGCCAGCCGTACGCCGACTCAATCTCTTTGATGAGACGGAAATTCTACGTCGACTTGAAGAACATCGCCGCGGTAATCGCGACTACGCGTTCATGTTATGGAAGATGTTGCAACTCGCGATGTGGATCGCCGAGTATCAGCCAGATGCGTGACAAGCCTGAAGTAATCTTCGTCGGTGCGTTCCCTCCGCCGGAGAGTGGTGTACACGGTGGACAAGTCACATCATGTCGCGCGTTGCTCGAGGGCGGTCTCGGGGACTCACTCTCACTCTCGCTCGTCGACTCGACGCTCCCGACGCTTCCGGCGCCACCGACTGTTTTACGCATCTGGCCTGCCGTGAAGCGCGTGCTGACCGTATGGGGCATGCTTAGAAGAAATCGGCCTGACGCAATCATTCTCTTCGCTGGCACTGCGCTCAGTATCGTAGAAAAGTCCGCATGCGGCGCACTCGCGCGCGCATATGGCTCACGAGCGCTGCTATTCATTCGTGGCGGAGAGTTTGTTGTGCAGTATCGACGATCAATACTGATCCGATTCGTCTGCACTCCGCTTTTGCGCGCGTGTCAACTACACGTGTGCCAGACGCAAGCCTGGCAACGCTTCCTGTCAACGGAATGTGGCATCCCGTTGGAGCGCTGCGTGGTGGTAGAGAACTGGACCGCCTCGTCAGCGCTGCTCGCGATCGGATCGAGCCGCGGATTGGCAAATTCTTCACCACTCGCACTGCCATTGCGGCTCGTATTCGTCGGTTGGCTTGATGTTTTGAAGGGTGTGCCTGAGTTGCTTGATGCAATTCACGAACTTTTAAGCGCCGGCACACATCCAGCGTTTACGGTACAGCTCTGCGGCGAAGGTACATGGTCAGAGGCCGCACGTGCCCTGGTACAATCCCGAGGACTTCAACGCACGGTGGAGTTCACCGGCTGGTTGTCACGCAGCGAGCTACATGACGTTCTCAGGAGTTCCGATATTTTTGTCCTGCCGAGTCATCACGAAGGGCTGCCAAATGCGATGATTGAAGCCATGTCGGCGGGGCTCCCGGTTATCGTGACGCCAGTTGGCGGAATCCCTGACGTGATCACGGATCAGATGAATGGGCTACTGGTGCCAGTGAACGATCCGCGCGAACTCGCGTCGGCGATCGGAACGTTGCTCCGCGATGCCGCCTTGCGCCGCCGACTCGGTGACGCGGCATACAGTACCGCCAAGCGCAGATTCGGTGTCGAGCACGCGATCACGACCATCACGCGACTCGTACTCGACGTTCCAAACGCGGCGGCCTGACATATGTGCGGTATCTGTGGATTTCAGGGACGATTCGACGAACCGCTGCTACAGCGGATGACATCACGATTGCGCGAGCGCGGACCAGACGGCGGCGCGGTGGCAATGCGTTCGAGCGTCGACGGGAGCACCGTGACAGGCCTCGGTCATCGTCGGCTTGCGATTGTTGATCTGAGTTCAAGCGGGACACAGCCCATGCGCGCACTCTGCGCAGCGTGTGGCACTGAGTCCATGGACGATGAATTACTCGTCTGTTTCAACGGCGAGTTGTATGACTTCAGTGAGCACCGCAAACTGCTGCAAGGTCGCGGCCACGAATTCAAGAGCGGAACAGATACCGAAGTGTTGCTGCACCTCTGGGCAGAGTACGGCCTCGACATGTTTCAACGGCTGAACGGTATCTTTGCTTTTGCGCTGCGCGAAGGACGCCGCCACGGACGACCGGCAGGCGTCGAGTACGGTGATTTACTTCTCGTTCGCGACCCGCTTGGTATCAAACCGTTGTATGTGGCTGAGCTGCCTGAGGGCGTTATCTTTGCGTCAGAACTGAAAGCGCTGCTCGAATATCCCGGACTTCCGCTCGACCTGGATCTGACCGCGGTCAACGAAACTCTGGCGTATCTTTGGACACCGGGACCGCGGACAATGTTTTCGGCGGTGCACAAACTGGAGCCCGGCGTCGCGCTGATCGTCCGCGACGGACGCGTCGTGAAACGGTGGACGTACGCACCGCCCCTCTACGACGGTACACGTGCCCGAGGGAGTGAGGCCGAACTGCTCGTCGAAATGCGTGCATTGCTCGCCAAAGTCGTGCGCCGACAAATGGTTGCCGATGTTCCGGTTGGAGCGTTTCTGTCTGGTGGTTTGGACTCCAGTGCCATCGTCGCATACATGCGCGAAGCGCAACCGCAGACTGAACTCGATGCCTACTGCATCTCGTTCGCTGAAGACGAAGACGTAGAAGGAAATCCAAGCGACGCTCCCTACGCTCGCAAGGTGGCCAAGCACTTAGGCGTCAGACTGCACGAACTTGTGGTCGACGAATCAATCATTCATGATCTCCCACGACTCATTTGGCTGCTCGACGAACCGCAGGCTGATCCAGCTCCGTTGAATGCACTGCGCATCGCAGAACGTGCTCGCGCTGACGGCATTCCTGTCTTGATGAGTGGTGCCGGCGGTGACGATATTTTTTCTGGGTACCGTCGACATCAGGCACTGGCATTCGATGCGGCCGTCCACAGGCTTCCGCTCACGCTTCGCCGTCGCCTCGCGCGCTGGGCGCGCACAGCGGCGTCACGCGGAGTTCCGCGCGGTGGCGAGTCGCCGCTGCTGCGACGCCTGCTGAAGGTGACGGCACAACTCGACAAGGATGGTGACGCATCACTGGCGAGTCAGTTTCTCTGGTCACCAGACGAGCTACGCTCACGCCTCTTTACCGCCGACGCGCGCGCGAAAATTGGCGCGGCGGCAGTCACAGCGCCGCTGACAGCAGCACTGCGAGAGATCGCGGAAGAGCCAGATCGGCTGAACCGAATGCTGTTTCTTGAGACGAAATTTTTTCTGACGGATCACAATCTCAATTACACGGATAAGACAGGAATGGCATACGGCGTCGAGGTTCGCGTGCCGCTGCTGGACCTCGAGCTGGTACGCTTCGCCGCGCAACTCCCAACGCACATGAAGCTGGACGGAACACTGACAAAGGCAGCGTTCCGTCGAGCGATGGCGCCGCTCCTCCCACACGATGTGATCTATCGGCCCAAGAGCGGATTTGGTGCCCCTATCCGGCGCTGGTTGCGCGGTCCGCTTCGCGAGTTCGTGAACGATGCGCTTTCTCCGGCGCGACTCCGGCAACGCGGCGTGTTTGACGTCGACGCGATTGCTGAGCTCAGGCGCTTGGATTCTGCGGGAGTAATTGACGGTTCGATGACAATTTTGGCAGTCATCGTATTCGAGATCTGGTGTCGTCAGTTTATCGATGGTGACCGACCGCCATTGCATCTCGAGCAGCTACCACATGTCGACTGATGTGGTGGCTGGCGGCAGAAACTCTGTGCGCGCGTCTGCAACGCCGTTTCTCCTTGGCCTGGCCGCCGGCGTCGCGTGCCTGGTGTTCCCGTTTGCCGCCGGAAATGGTCGACTCCTGATCGATCTGCTGGCGCTGTCACTTCTGACGGCGGCCGCACTGCTCCGCGCTGCACAACTTCCACTTGGTGTAGTCTCGCCCTTTCCTGCGTGGCTCGTAGGTGGATTGGGCTATTCGCTGCCGACAGTGCTGACGCTGCTCGCGGCAGGCTCGTTCACCGCTGAACGCACTGTGTCTGAAGGGACGATCGGCAGCGGTGCACATGCGATTGTTGTTTGGTTGGCTGCTGCGACAACCGGATATGGCTGCGCAGCGCTGCGAGAGTGGCGGATGCAACCACCCGAGCGCAATGCACCGTCACCTGCGCGTGAATCAGCTGGTGCCCTCGCTGCGGCAGCGTGGTTAGCCGGCACAGTGGGCGCCGTCGCGATTGGTGCGTTCGTCTTTGGTGTGGTTGGATTGTCGACATTACGATCGGCAGCGTACGGCGAGCGGTATCGCTTGATGGACGGCTACGGCGTGCTGCTCGCCGGAATCCAAACCGTGATTGGTGCAGCGTTGGTTCTTACCGCTATCCACTATCGGCAGCGAGCACGTGGCATTCCGGTCGCGATGGTTGCGGCACTCGCGGTGCTCGGCGGCTGGACGTGGTTGATTGAGAGTCGTTCGGCCGTCACGCAGCTGCTAATCGGCCTCGTCGCGATACGCCAGCTTCTGGGTAAACCATTTCGGACGGCGACACTCGTTGTTGGCGCGATCAGTGTGTTCACGCTTGGGCTCATCTTCGCGCTGGTACGTGGTGGCCAAGATGCGACTACGCAGTTAACTGGCGCTCAAATCGCATTGTTTAACCCGGCCAACGGAGAGTTCGGTGGCGTCGCGATTACCGTCGGAGATATCCTCGCCGCGGTTCCGTCCACCGAGGGCTATCGATACGGCAGCACGATCACCGATGCGGTTGGCCAACTTGTACCGCGAGCGCTCTGGCCTTCGCGCCCTATCGCACCCAGCCAGTGGTATGTCGAGCGATTCTATCCAGAGTTTGCTGACATCGGAGGAGCGTACGCATTTTCACCCGTGTCGGAAGCGTATCTGAACTTCGGGTGGGTCGGTGTGCTCGGTGGGGCATTTTTGATCGGTGTGCTCCTTGCTTGCTGGGAATCACGGCTGCTCAACGTCCGAACTGCAAGCATCGTTGTTGCCGTTGTGCATGCGTCAATCCTGCCGTGGCTGATTCTCGCAACACGACTCGACTTCTCAACGGTGCTCAAGACAGTCATTGTCGGCACGCTCGGCCAGATAGGTCTGCTGGTGCTCATTGGAAAGGTCGGCGCGTGGCTGTACAGCGCTCCGACCTCAGATGGTGAGAAGTCCACCTCGGCAGCGTCTGATGAGTGAAAGTGTCAGACTGTTGGTCGGAAACTCGTTCGCTGCGCTGCTCCGGTTCGTCGCGCTCTGGCACGTTGCGCGAACGCTGGGCGCTGAAACGCAAGGCGCGC
>JANNWU010000434.1:0-4834 GCA_031408755.1 Gemmatimonadaceae bacterium
GCAAGCGCCTTCATCTGCGACAGATACGACGAGCGTGATCGATTCAACTGATCCAAATCGGAAGCGATTCGCTTGGCAGAGTTTCGGCTGTCCTCAACTAACAGACGCGCTTCTGCCTTTGCTTCGCGCACCAACTTCTCCGCTTCGTCGCGCGCGTCACGCATCATTTCATCGGAGCGCACCTTGGTATCGGTGAGCAGCTTATCTGACTCGGCGCGCGATTCCTGCGCCAACCGATCGGCGTCGAGCTTGGCTTCGCCGAGCATTTTGTCAGCCTCGCTGCGCGACTCTTGCTGCAGCAGCGATCCTTCCTTCTCCGCTTGCTCCTTGATGTCTGAGCGCAATTGTTGCGCGCTGACGAGCGCGTCGTTGATGGCGCGATCACGCTCGCGGAATGAGCGGATCTGTTCATGAAATCCGCGCGCCTTGACATCGAGGTCGTTGATGCGTCGCGCCAACTCTTCGATCTCGTCGGCGACGCGGGCTTTGAATTCGTCGACGCGGGCGCGGTCGTAGCCACGCAGTGCGGACCCGAATTCCCAGCGCCGAACATCCAGCGGCGTCAATCGAAACTGTTCGTCAGTCATCAGCTCCTCGCTCCAAACAACGCGGTGCCCAGACGGACCAGTGTGGCCCCTTCCTCCACCGCAATCTCATAGTCGCCCGACATTCCCATCGACAACTCGCGCGCGTCGCTGTGCCCCGCACTTCGCACAACGCTTAAGGCAACGCGCGCACCCGCAAAGGTCCGACGAAGTATCACCTCATCTTCCGTGTAGGGCGCCAAGCACATAACACCAGCAACGTTCAACAACGGCAAGGTTGCCAGATGCGCCGCCAGCGCCTCCACAGCGCTGGGAGCGATGCCAGACTTTTGCGCTTCGCCCTCGATATTCACCTGCACCAGCACATTCAGCCGATTGCCCGCGAGTTCAGCAGCCTGCTGCAACGCGGATCCCAGACGTTCACTGTCCAGCGAGTGCACCATCGCAAAATGCGGCGCTGACTTCGCTTTGTTGCGTTGCAAATGCCCAAGCAGATGCCACCGCACGGCGGATTGCACCGTCTGCATCTTGTCGAGCGCCTCCTGAACCTTGTTCTCGCCCACATCGACAATCCCGCATGCCGCCGCCGCGTCCACCGCGTCTGCTCCATGCGTTTTAGTGACTGCGATCAGGCGAACCGTCTGTCCGTGGCCGCCTCGACCAGATGCAACGTCGATGCGATCTCGAACTTCACGCACGCGTTCAGCCAGATCCACAAATGGCATAAGCTGTGAATTTACCGGAGGTTACACGTGATATCAAGCAATTGACGCGAGCTCGAATCCAGTGCCGCGGCGCCGATTAAGGCGGACTGGACAGCCGCGCCGGGGCAACGCGCAAATTGCTGGAAGAACGCGTTCATGCCGTCTGGGTTCTGCCGAGCTGATCCGATAAGAATTGGAGCGAGCCGATTGGCACTTTCGTTGGATCGTTGCGCGTCAATGCGTGGCGGACAGACTTCTCCGCGATACGCAACATCCACGAGCCCGACCCGTTTCCAGCAATGAATGCCTGCCGAGTTCGCTAGCTCGGCACGCTGCAGAGCTGGCATCAGGGCAGAGACAGCGACTGGTCCACGGCGGTCGAGCTGCTGCCGAGCCAAATGTCCGGCGCGACCCATGACCGAAATCGTCGTCGTTGGCAGCGATAAATCACGTGAGCGATCGACGCTCTCTTGCATGTACCAATCGGCCGCGAGGAGCGATGTCACAACCACTTGCACATCGCGCCGGATGGAATCCACTGACTGCCGATACCAAAGCGGATACGAATCATTGTCGCCGACCGTAAAGAGCAGCGCACCACGAGGTGAGTTGAGCAGCAACTCGGCACCGATGTACGGCGCGATATCGCGATCAGGTGCGGTGCGACGCGTTACCGCGCGCCAGTTTCCGACAACGAGCAACGCCGGCACAAGTATTACAAGTGCAATGCGCGCACGCGCTGCGAGATGCACGCGCGACGCTAGCGGTGCGCACAGTGCGTAGGCACCAACACCAATCCAGATGCCCCAAAGCCAGAATGCGAGCGCGAAAAAATAGTCACGCTCGCGCGCTTCGTGCAGCGTATTATCCGGGAGAATTCCTGCGCCGTACGACGGACCAGCGCGCAGATTCAGTTGGACAATGATGCCAAGCGTTGCTAGCAAAAACAACACGATTGCCGACACGGCAGATGGGCGATGCACGCGCCAGTGTGCAAGCGCGCCACACGCGCCAAGCAGTGCGGCGAGCGCAGTAAACGGCGTACGCAGCCATGATGGTCCCACGTCGTTCCACGCACTCAGCGCAACCTGCCAATCGGCGTACTGCAGCAGATTTCCAATTTGGAGCCACCACAATGTCCGACGCGGCCAGAGCGGCGCAACGTCGTACTGCGTGCGAGCGACCACGTGCAGCAAACGCTCGAGAGTATCGGGATTGCCTTGATTCAGAAATGGATCGAACGCCGCACGGACGGGCAAAATTAGCAGCGCGCTCCATGCGAGGAGCGTGACGAGTGCTGCGGACGTGAGCCACCGTTCTTCACGATCGCGGATGCGGCCTTCGAGCGCCACAGCGCCGATGCAAAAAACCGCGACACCAAGCATCGCTTTGCTGAGCGCGACAGTCGCGACCACAAGCGCGATTGCACCAGCAAACATGCGCCATTGCACGCGACCGTCACGTTGCGTGCACGCCAGCAGCATCGCGGCCGGCGTCGCGACAAGCGCGCTCAGATGGATTGGCAAAGACAGTGCCGCGAGAAATGCCAACGCGATGCGCGCGTGGTCATCGTCACTGTCGTGCGCGCGCCACGCCACCACGCATTGTAGCGCCGCACACAACAACGAAACTGAGTACACCTCAGTCTCTGTTGCATTCGCCCAAACGGTGCCGAGCGTACCGGCGCAAAGCCCAGCGACAACGCCAATGACTCGCGAGGCTGAGATTCGCGTAACAATCGCAGCGGCGATCGCGCACGCCCAGGCCGTTGCGAATGCGGACAGAAGCGTTCCCGCCTGCACCGGCGATACAAATGGCGAGAGCAGCCAGACAGTTCTGCCCAACGCCACATACAGCGGCGTACCTGGCGGATGCGGAATGCCGAATGTGCCAATCGCGGTCGCGAATTCGCTGGCGTCCCAGAACGTGAGACTTGGCGCCGCCGTGCAGAGATAGAGTAGGAGGAGCGCGACACCAACGATCAGCGCTGCGAGCAGCGCCTCGCGTTTCACCGAGAGCAGCGTGTCAGTCGGCGCATCCATGAACGTGAGGAACTCCGTCAAACAACGTGTCGCACCGCAGCGTCAGGCCGCGATACGCGGCGACTCTCGCCCGCACCGAGTTCGCGCAGGATAATCACTGTCGCAATAGAACTCAGCGCGAGCATCGCAGGACACGCCGTGACTAGGCCACCGAGTAGTCGATGAATCCCACGTTGATCTCGGTCACTTTGCGCGTCAGCCGATACACGCCACCGCCCTCGCGCGTTTTACTCGCATCGGTGTTCCCTTCGATCGTTGATAACAGTCCGCCATTGACGCTCTCGATTATCCCCGTGTGACCAAGACCGGCGCCGTGACTCATGACAAAAATCATTCCGGGTTTGAGTAGTGCAGGATTCTCAATTGCCTGCGCCTTGAGAATTCTCTTCGCGCCCGCCTCACCAGACTGTTGCCAGTGTTTCAGTACGCCGGCAGTGCGCACCACAGGGTCCGGGCGTCCGAGCGCTTTCGCGGCTTCGTCGAAGCACCAGTACACGAACGACGCGCACCACGCGAGCCCTTTGGGTGAGCCTGCTCGCGTTTGATATTCCTCTACTCGCGGACCACGATTGGAGTTTGCGGGAACTTCGCGAACCGCCGTTGCTGCTTCTTGTGCAGCGATCTGCACTGCGCGAGCTAAGTACGCGGTTGCTGCCTGCACAGCCGACGGCACAGCAGATTCACCGAACAGCGCGGCCCACGTAATGGCGCCAATGCGACCATCTTGCAGCAACGGGCGACCAGTTGCGTCAACGTGTTGCGCTTGAAACAGCTTCACGCGTTTGGTGGTCTGCTCGCTAAACGTCGCATCGGTTTCGTCGAGGCGGTTTTTGCTGTCGACTCCAAGCGCGAGCGCGTCATTCAGGCGTTTTTTCACGGCCCGGACGATCGTAGCGCTTCGTTCGCCAGCTTTTACGAGATGTCCCGGATACTTCATCGGCGTCACGCCTCCGTCGGCAGGTGAGCTGTGCAATGCTGCGAAGTGTGCTGCTTGAGTGCTGCTTGAGTGTTGCTTGCCGTGCTGTTTGCCATGCTGCTTGCCGTGCTGTTTGCCGTACTGTTTGCCGTGCTGTTTGCCGTGCTGTTTGCCGCGCTGCTTTGTGCGCAGCGAGATGTGCGGCGGTGCTCTCGCTTTGGTGCAACGGGTCCGTTTCGCCGCAAGGCGCGCACGTCGGCGTCGCCATTGGCGCAATGCAAGAAGAACGGCGTCACTCGCTGCAATTCTCAGACATCCTGTGCGATACGCTTTGGCGCCTATGCAGTTGAGCCCGGCTTGAGGCGAGATCTTCTGCCAAGCGCGGCGGGTGCTGGCAGGTCTGCAGTCACGGCGTGATCTTACGGTCGCCCTTCTACCTGGATCTCTCTATGACTGCGACTGCGCCGTTACTCACCGCCATCGGATCGGAGATGGACGGACCGCTCGACGCGCTCTGGATGCCATTCACGGCGAACAAGGCATTCAAAGCGAAACCTCGAATGCTGGTGAGTGCGAAAGACATGCACTACCAGTCCGACGACGGTCGCGAGATTCTGGACGGTGCTG
>JANNWU010000435.1:0-1830 GCA_031408755.1 Gemmatimonadaceae bacterium
GCGGCGGCGGAGCGGGAAGGGTTTGCAATGGTGCGATGATGTGGCGCACCGCGCTAAATTTCTGTCATGAGTGACCACGCTGCCGACGGCACTGACATGCCGGTGCCACTCGTTCCGTATGACGACGAATTGTCGTTGATCGCAAGTCGGAACTTGGCTGTCGCGATGTCGCTGCGGGCGACGGCTTGGAGTCTGGTTGAAGCGGGGCTGCGCACCTTCCAGCCGCACCTGACTGAAGCGGAAGTGCAGGCGGAGGTGCGTGCGCAATTCCGCCGCACTGCGGGCTGACGCGAACCGCCGATGGACGACCTACTCACGCGTTTTGCGGCGCCGCTGACGCGGCTCGGCTTGCCGTACATGATCACCGGCGGGGCTGCGGCAATCGTGTACGGTGATCCTCGTCTCACGAATGATCTTGATGTCGTGCTCGCCATGCGCGCAGGTGACGCGGCCAAGGTTGTAGCGGCGTTCGAGGCGCCTCATATACATATGTGCCACCGCTGGAAGTCCTTGAGATCGAGGCGGCGCGGCACACGCACGGACATTTCAATGTCATCCACGGGCCCACGTCGCTACGTGCTGACGTCTATGTCGCCGGCACCGATGCGCTGCACGCTTGGGGTCTCACACATGTGCGCACGCTGCACATCGCGAACCTGCCAGTGTCACTCGCGCCACCGGAGTACGTGATCATTCGGAAACTTGAGTACGCCGCACAGGGCGGTGGTGACCGCCATCTTCGCGATATCGGGCGCATGCTCGAGCGACGAGTGAGTTCGATCGACGATGATGTTGTACGGGAGTTTGCGGTTGCGCGTGGATTGTTGTCGGCGTGGGAGGCGGTGCAAGGTCAGCGGTAGGCGTGCGCTGCGCTCGCGGCCGTTTCCAGCGCGGCCATCGCAGTCCGGAACGGACTTGGACCGTGACTGACACGCGCCACACCTGCCGATCGTAGCGCTGCCATCGACGGGGTTGCCGAGACATACATCACGTTGACCGGCAGCGAGGTAACTGCGCATACCTGCCGAACAAGCTCAATATCGACCAACCCTGGAACGAAGAAACCGTCGACTCCGGCCGCCGCATACGCTTCAATACGCGCGATTGCTTCCGGCATCGCCGCGGCGTGCTCGGATACGTCTCGCTGGAGAAATAGTCCAACTCGCGCATTTAGATACGCAGAGATACCAAATGTGTCGGCGGAATGCCGAGCAGCCGCTAAGCGTTCGACTTGCTCGCGAATCTCGCGGAGACCTCCGATAGTCAGACCATCTTCGATATTACATCCGATCACGCCTGTTTCGAGCGCACGCGCGACGCTACCACTCACCTCGGCCGCGTTCAATCCGTATCCCATTTCCAGATCCGCTGTTACGGGTACATCAACTGCTCGCACAATTCGTGTCAGGTTACTGAGTACCAAGTCGAACGGTAGCTGCTCTCCATCGGCGTAACCGAATGCGTTTGCGACAGACCAACTGCCCGTTGCAAGCGCTTTCGCGCCAGCTTTTGCGACGACTGCCGCACTCCCCGCGTCCCAGACGTTAAACAGCACCAAAGGATTTCCGCGTTGGTGCATTGCACGAAATGCGTGTGCTTTGTCGGCTTGTGTCATGCTCATCGAAGAATGGTCCTCTTTATCTGGGTGTCGTTGCGCATCTTCGGTTCAGATTTCCGCTGCTGAGCGACGAAACGTGGATGGCGCTCTTCCATACACGGAGGTGAAAGAGGAATGCATGTGGCGCGCGCTGCGAAAGCCGGACTGAACTGCGATCTCACTCAATTGACATCGTCCCTGATTCAGTAAGCATTTCGCCCGCGCAATTCTGC
>JANNWU010000436.1:0-1972 GCA_031408755.1 Gemmatimonadaceae bacterium
GACACCGTGAGCGCGCTGAACAACTCGGGACTTGTGCAGGCGATCGGCAACGTGCTTCCAAAGTTTCGTTGGTCCACTTCGCATACGGTCACGTACAAGCGCGTGTCTTTGAATGGCTTGGTGGATGCAACGGTAGGCCGCTCGGTGCACAACCAAGGCTTGGGTTGGTCTCTCCTTGACTTCCTGTATGCTCAGGCCGACCAAGCGGGTCAGTCAACGGCAACGGCGATCCCGCAATCTTATTATTACCGCGCTGGTCCGCCGGACAACAACAATGGTTTGGGCGGCTTGTACGACCTTCTCGCTCCGAATGACTTCAGCGTCGAGAAGGCGACGTTTGCCCGTCTGCGCGAGCTCGTGCTGAGCTACCGTGTAGGTAAGGTTGGCGGCGTGGGGAATTGGACCGTGAGCGCCATTGGTCGCAACTTGCTAACGCTGACGAACTATCGTGGCTTTGACCCTGAAGTGGGTATTCAGGGCAATAGCGGTCAGGCTGGTTCAGGCGTTCTAAACGCGGTGGACAACTTTACCTTCCCGAACATTCGCACGGTGACTTTCTCCATCGGCGCCTCCTTCTAGTACTCGCGCAGCGTGCGAGCCGCATCGGCTCGCACGCGCTTATCCTGAGGGTAGTAATGCTAAGACACATCCGTATCCTCCTCCTCACCGCGGTCGTGAGTGTTATCACGGCATGCAGTCAGGATTTGGCCGTCACAAATCCCAACAACGGCGATATTGAGCGCGCGCTTGGACGTCCCGCAGATGTCGAGAACCTCCTCGCCGGCGGGTTCAATCAAGTTGTCAATGCGACGACGGGTAACAGCAACGAGAATCTGAACAGTTCATTTCAGGTCATGGCGCTGGAGAACTACACCGGGCTCGCAAACTTCAACATGGGCCCACGGGCCGGCTTGCCACGCAACCCGATTCAGAACTTTGCGAATAACCAAGGCTCTGCGGCGGTCACGTACGATTTCACTCGGCTGTCTCGTTTGACACGATCGACGACCTTAGCACTCGATCGAATCTCTACGCCCGGCTTCACGTTGGGCTCTCCTGCACAAAACCTTCGTGCCCGGGCATACGGACGTTTTGTACTCGGCTTGGCACTCGGGAATCTTGCGCTCTCTTACGATTCCAGCGCCATTGTCAAGCCGGGTGCGGATGCCGTTCCGCCACTTGTGTCGTACGACTCAGTTGGTCGTGTTGCACTCCGGATGCTTGATAGTGCGTTAATCGATGCGTCTGATCCGCTGCTCAGCACGACGAATACTTCGCTGCCACCAACGTGGCTAAATCTGACGGGGGGAGCGCCGGTCGGTATGCCGCTGTTCCAGCAAATCATTCGTTCGTATCGCGCGCGGATTCGTGCGGAACTCGGGCGGACGCCCGCAGAGCGCGGTGCCGCTGATTGGGCAGCGATTCTGGCGGATGCGCAAGCTGGCATCCAAGCGGACATTGAAATCAACATGAACCTTGCCTCTGGCTGGTCGCAGATCTGGGTTGTACAGCACTTCGTTGGCACGAACTGGCACGTCATGACTCCGTTCATCATTGGCATGGCCGACAGCACTGGTGCGCAGTATGAAACGTGGTTGAACCAGCCGCTGCTGAACCGGACACCGTTCCTGATTCGCACGCCGGATAAAAGATTCCCTGCGGGCGTGACTCGCGCTGCGCAAAACACCACGTCGAACGGTGGCACGACCAACTCCGTCCCGTCAGCGGGTGTGTATTTCCGAAACCGTTTGTCTGCCAACGACGGCGGCGCGAATGATCAAACGTGGGGCTTCTCGTTCTACGATCACGCGCGCTTTCAAGCGTTCCAGAACGCGTCGCGTATCGGTGCCTTCCCGCACATGACGGTTGCTGAAATGCACTCTCTGACCGCTGAGGCTGCGATTCGTACGGGTAACTTTGCACTCGCTGCGCAAGCAATTGACCGGACACGCGTGTCGCGCGGTGGTTTGCC
>JANNWU010000437.1:0-7298 GCA_031408755.1 Gemmatimonadaceae bacterium
CAACCGCAACACCAGCGGGCACCACCATCGCGTCAGCCTCACCTAGATCACCACGCGGCGGAACAGAGACCACTGCCACGACGCCTCCCACTCCGCCAAAAACGCGAGCATCAACAACACCTTTACCCGCATCACCCCCACCGACGTCACTGCCCACGACACCACCCACGACACCACCCACCACACCGCCCACGACACCGCCAACAACACCGCCCCGCACCACCACAAAATCCCCACCAATGTCCAATGGACTCCTCACGCCGAGCCCACCCTTGTTCAACACATGCGTGTACAACATCGTCGTCGAAACATCGCGATGACCGAGCAACTCCTGCACCGTTCTGATATCGTAACCAGCCTCTAACAGGTGCGTCGCGAAGGAATGGCGCAATGTGTGACAACCAACACGATGCCCAATCCCCGACTCGCGACCGGCCGCCGAGACCGCGCGCTGTAACACACTCGGATCCAAATGATGCGTGCGGCGCTCGCCGCTCTCGCGGTGCAACTGCTCCCGAGCTGACGGAAACAACCACCACCACGCCCAATGCTTGCTCGCGCTCGGCACCTTGCGCGCAAACGCGCCGGGTAGCTCCACGTAACCACCACCATTCACCGTCCGGCGATACGCCAGCCGACGAACAAGCTGTACCTGCTCAGCCATTAACTCACGCGCAGTACTGGGAATCATTGTCACACGATCGCGCCCACCCTTCCCGTGACGCACGACAATCTCGCCGCGATCCAGATTCACATCCTTGATCCGCAACTGGCAACACTCCTGCACCCGCAGCCCGGAGCCATACAACAGCAACGCCATCAGCCTCGGCGTCCCTTCCAAAAGGCTCAACACACGGTGCACATGTTCGCGCGACAAGACATTCGGCAACCGATGCGGATGCTTCGCAGGCTGAATCCCGACAATGCTCGACACCGGCTGACCTAACACGTCGCGATACAAGAACATCAGCGCCGCCAAGGCCTGATTCTGCGTCGACGCCGCCACCTGACGCTCACGCGCCAAGTACGTGAGAAAATCGCGCACCGCCTCAGCACCAAGTGTGCGAGGATGCACCTTTCCGTGATAGCGGATGTACGCCAGCACCCACCGCGTGTACGCCTGCGTTGTGCGGGGACTGTAACGCTTCACCGCCGCGCGATCGCGCAACGTTCCAAGCAATGTGAGTGCGGGCATACCACATCATCGCACCGCGGCGTCACACCGCCGTCATTCTGAGCGCAACCTCGCCCCCCGCACAACAACCCAAATCACGAGCTTCGTCCGCCGCTTCTACTCATCACGCGTCCAACGTCGCGAACTGCACGTCACACATCACACAGCTTGTACGCCTCCCGCAACGACACCATCGGCGACCGCACTGGAATAAACTCCTGCCCCACATACCCAGAATACCCAAGCTCCGCCAACGTCGTCATAATGCGCGGATAATTGAGCTCCTGCGCATCGTCAATCTCATGACGACCCGGTACACCACCGGTGTGATAGTGCCCGATGTACGCAAAATTGTCTCGAATGGTACGAATCACATCGCCTTCCATGATCTGCATGTGATACACATCGTAGAGCAACTTGAAACGCGGTGAGCCAACACGCTTCACCAACTCCACTCCCCACGCGGTGCGATCACACATGTAATCGGCATGGTCAACCTTGGAATTCAACAGCTCCATGATCACCGTGACACCAAGCCGTTCCGCCAACGGCATGATGCGCGTCAAACCAGTTACACAATTTGCCAAGCCATCCGCATCTGACATCCCCGCACGATTCCCGGAAAATACAATCATCTGTGGAATGCCCGCCGCAGACACCAACGGCAACAACCGCTCCGATTCATACACCAAGCGATCGTGCTGATCAACACGATTAAATCCGACAGGAATGGTGCTCGGTCCATTCGCCACCGCACAGGTCAACCCAAACTGTTTCGGTACAAGCCACTCAGCGTCGCTCAACAACTCCACAGACTTAAAGCCCATCGCGGCTACGTCACGACACAATGCTTCCAGGGGGATCGCTGAGTAACACCATCGGCATACACTCTGCTTCAACCGCCCCACCTGCTCGACCGTCCTCAATGGCACCATTGGAGCAACTCCGGAAAGCATCTGTGCCGCTGACGCCGCACCAAGCGTCGCTAACATCTCGCGTCTGTCCATCACACCTCTCCATGAATACACAGATCAAACTACGACCACCACGGCCCGTCTAATTGCACCTCACACAACTCAGCCGGTCGCTCATGATCGTCGATGTCCACCACAATCAACGCGCGCGTCGGATCAAGCGGATACAACACAACTCCCTCAACCTTTCCATCAAACACTGCACCGGTCTCATCCAACAACGCCGTAAAATTCACAGCCTTTTTTCGATCGTTTGGCAAGACACCCAACACTGATCCACCAACCACGCCATCACTCCGAGCATCGTCAGAGGCTTCTGCCGCTGCCGAAAACAAGACCGCCGAACCGCGCCCGCACACTGCGTCAGTGAAGCCGAGCGAAATACCATTTACCTCGCCGAATTCATATTGTGTAATCCGCGACAACGCCGGAACTGGATGACGCTCCGGATTTAAAATGTGCGCCCGCAATTCACTCCAATTCAAATCGCACGTCGCATCAACCGGCAACAAATCATCTTCGGCTTTCCCGTTTCCGCGCCCAAACAGTCGAATACAACCGTCGATAAAAAGCGCGCCCTCAATATTCATGTCGCTACCAGAAAACGCCTTCTCGGAACGCAATGCGTCGTAGAGATCGGGCAGCGCGGTCAACATCAAATCGCTTGGCTCAAATGGCGACGCTTTCCCAGTAAAGGCCAGCGTCAGCACTGACTGCCGACGCTTCTTCGATCCCGATCCAAAGGCGACCAACATTGTGCCTCCATCGATTGGCACCTGCGTCATCGCTTCCAAATCCAATTTGTGCTTCTTGTTGCCGCGACCGTCGTCAAACTGACGAAGATCATCTTTTCCTGCCGGCAACGTCACCGCATGCGCGAGCCCAGTAGCGGGATCGACAAGCGCCACAAAATTCGCATCATCCTGCACCACCGCAACCCGGTTGCCAAGCCACGTCACCGACGATGCAGCACGCACATGTCCCGGCCGATCCAACGCTTCGTCTGCGCCCGCCTCATAATGCATCGCAACGCGTCGAATAATCTTCGCGCGCAGTGACGAACTCGCCGTCGCACGAATCTTTCGTGGCTCAACGCTCATGCGTGACGATCTCCATCCGGCAACGGACCAAACACATTCGACGGATTGCGCTGCTCGATGATGTCGATCATTCGGACGGCTATCACGTCGAGAATTTTCTGGTGTGGAAGAACATAAAAACTGCCAGCATCAATCGCCGCAAATGTCAATTCCGCAACCTCGGAAGCCGAGACACGCCCCGCTTCCACCGCCTTCGCGCTCCATTCCTGCGCGGCAAGCATTGACGCGGTTGGCGGCAATGCGTTGGCCAACTCCGCCGGTCGATTGCGATGCGAGCGAGAAATACCAGTTGGCACGAATGCAGGACACAGTACCGACACACCAATCGCTGAGTTTACCGCGCGCAAATCCTGATACAACGTCTCGCTCAACGCCACTACAGCGTGTTTGCTCACATTGTAAATCCCCATATTCGGCGCGTTCATCAACCCCGCCGCAGATGATGTATTCACAATGTGCGCTGGCTCACCATGCGCCAGCATGAGCGGCGTAAAAATGCGCACCCCATGAATCACGCTCCACACATTTGCGCCCATCACCCACTGCCAATCAGCATCGGTATTCTCCCACACTAATCCACCCGATGCTACGCCGGCGTTGTTAAACAGCAGATGCACTGCGCCAAAGGCCGACATCGTTGTATCTGCCAACGCCTGCATTGCGTCGCCCTTTGACACATCGGTGCGCACCGCGATAACGTCGCAACCAACAGCGCGTAATTCCTGCGCCACCAAATCGAGCCCAGCCTGATCGACATCCGCCAGCGACAGGCGCATACCTCGCGCCGCCGCCACGCGCGCAAACTCCCGACCGAATCCGCTCGCTGCACCGGTAATCACCGCGACCTTTCCGTGCAGCTGCATCAGGCACCCGCCGCAATAGCGTGCGAGTCACAATACCAACCAGTCGCACGCATCAGCCGATCTCGAACAATCCCGCCGCACCCATTCCACCACCCACACACATCGTCACCACCGCGTACTTCACGCCACGACGCTTCCCTTCAATCAAAGCATGGCCTGTCAATCGCTGCCCGCTCACTCCATATGGATGGCCAACGGCAATCGCACCGCCATTCACGTTCAGAATTGCAGGGTCAATGCCAAGCTGCTCGCTGCAGTACAACACCTGCACTGCGAATGCCTCGTTGAGTTCCCACAGACCGATGTCCTGCACACTCAAACCAGCGCGCTTGAGCAACTTCGGCACCGCAAACACAGGTCCAATTCCCATCTCATCCGGCTCGCATCCAGCAACTGCAAATCCACGAAACACTCCGAGAATTGTCGCGCCTTTCCGGTCGGCCGTTGCGCGATCCATTAACACGCAGGCACCGGCACCATCCGAAAACTGGCTCGCGTTGCCAGCAGCGATTGTACCGCCTGGCACCGCCGGCTTAATCTGCGAAATACCCTCAACCGTCGTGTCTGCGCGAATGCCTTCATCAGCGCTAATCGTGACTTCACGCGTCGAAATTTCGTTGGTGACTTTGTCCTGCACGCCCATCGTGGTTGTCACTGACACCATCTCTGCATCAAACTTGCCGGCCGCGCGGGCCGCTGCCGCACGTTGCTGCGATTGCGCTCCATAAGCATCCATGCGATCACGACCAATTTTGTACCGCGCCGCAACTGTCTCGGCCGTCTGCAACATCGGCCAGTACAACTCGGGTTTCTGTGCCTGAATCCACGCGTCGTGGAGCATATGCTTGTTCATCTCATTTTGCACACACGAGATCGACTCAACACCACCGGCCACATACACCTCACCTTCACCCGCCATAATTCGTTGCGCCGCGATCGCAATCGTCTGCAATCCGGATGAGCAAAACCGATTCACCGTGACACCCGACACGGTCACCGGCAAGCCAGCCCGAATCGCGATCTGTCGCGCGATGTTGACTCCGGTAGCGCCCTCTGGATTGGCGCACCCCATCAGCACATCCTCGACCTCAGCAGGGTCGATGCCTGCGCGCTGCACCGCCTCTGCGACCGCTGCTGCGCCGAGCGTTGCGCCGTGCGTCATGTTGAACGCGCCGCGCCACGACTTGGCGAGGGGCGTACGAGCGGTCGAAACAATCACTGCGTCGCGCATAGGCTGTAGTGCTCCAAGAAGTGTCTGCGCACAAGCTTACCGGCCGTACACGCATTGCAAAAGTCGACGGCGCACAGATCGCGTAGATCACAGTGCAACACCCGTAGCGGCTCGCGTTCCGCTGGCTACAATTCGCCGAGCGCTGCGCGCATCCCTTCGTTGCTACACCGATGCGCCGCCAGATACCTCTTCCCTCGCTGACCATGCCCACTGTGCGCGAAGTCTCCACCACCCCATTCTCTGATCAGCTTCCGGGCACGTCGGGATTACGAAAGCGCACGACGGTTTTTCAGCAGCCGCACTATCTCGAGAATTTTGTGCAGGCGCTGCTTGACGTTGCCGCACTCGCACCAGAAAGCACGCTAATCGTTGGCGGCGATGGACGTTTTCTCAATCGCGAGGCGACGCAAACCATTATTCGCATCGCCGCTGCGAACAAGATTACGCGCGTGATGATCGGACAGGGTGGACTGCTCTCGACACCCGCCGCGTCGCATCTCATTCGGTTGCACGGCGCTGGCGGCATCATTCTCTCGGCCAGTCACAATCCCGGTGGACCTGAGGGCGACTTTGGCATCAAGTACAACGCGGCCAACGGCGGTCCGGCACCCGAATCGTTTACCAACGCCGTCGCTGCGCGCGCGGCGAGTCTGTCACACTATTTGATCAGCGACATCGGTGATGCACTGATCGACACAATTGGCACGCACAGACTTGGTGGCATTACGATAATTGTTGTTGATCCAGTTGCTGAGTATGCAACGCTGATGGAATCACTGTTCGACTTCGGAGCGATTCGGGCGATGTTTGCAACCGGATTCCGCATGCGTTTTGACGCGATGCATGCAATTACCGGCCCGTATGCGACAGAAATACTTGAGCGACGCTTGGGCGCGGCTGCAGGAACCGTGATCAACGGCACACCGCTACCGGATTTCGGCGGCGGTCACCCTGATCCGAATCTCACGTACGCGCACGATCTCGTTGAAGAGTGCTTCGGTGCCAACGCCCCAGATTTCGGCGCCGCGTCCGATGGTGACGGCGATCGCAACATGGTGCTGGGCCAACAATTCTTCGTCACCCCATCAGACAGTCTTGCGATTCTTGCGGCGAACGCCACGCGCGTTCCGGGCTATGCGAAAGGGATTGCCGGTGTCGCGCGTTCCATGCCCACAAGCCAAGCGGTCGATCACGTTGCGCGTGCGCTGAAACTCCCGTGCTTTGAGACGCCAACGGGTTGGAAGTTTTTTGGTAACCTTCTCGACGCACACCAGATCACGCTGTGCGGCGAAGAGAGTTTCGGCACCGGATCAAATCATGTTCGAGAGAAAGACGGGTTGTGGGCTGTGCTCTTCTGGCTCAACATTGTCGCGGCACGCAGGCAATCTGTCGAACAGATTGTTCGTGAGCACTGGGCACAATTCGGGCGTAATTATTACACACGTTATGATTACGAAGAGGTGCCATCTGAGGCCGCTGCGAGTGTGATGCAGCATTTGCGCGATCAGCAGGCGTCACAACCCGGGAGCACGCTTGCGGGTCGCACCATTGCGAGCGCTGACGATTTCTCATACACCGATCCGATCGACAAGTCCGTCAGCGCGAAGCAAGGATTGCGCATCATCTTTACTGATGGCGCTCGCATCGTATTCCGTCTCTCGGGTACCGGTACCGCTGGCGCGACATTGCGCGTCTACATTGAGTCGTACGTTGCAGGCCCAGACGGCCTTGGCGATGACCCGAAGGATGCGCTCAAGGAACTTGTTGATGCGGCGTTACACGTCTCGCAGATTCCCGCAAAGACCGGTCGCTCTGCACCGACTGTCATCACGTGAGCCAGTCGCTCAGGCGCCAATAGCAAAACTACAGAGGCAGGTTCGCATCAGGCCAGGCACCGCGGCAGAAATCACACACGCCGCGGTGAGTTCTCTGGAATTGAACGGCCGACAACAATCG
>JANNWU010000438.1:0-1905 GCA_031408755.1 Gemmatimonadaceae bacterium
TCGATCGCGCATCTCGACGGGTACCCCCGGGCCCTGATCAACCACGCGCAAGACAAAGTCACCGCCGGCAATCTCACCATGCACCATGATCGTGGCACCTTCTGGCGACGCTTCAATCGCATTCTGTACCAAATTGTACACGCATTGCCGAAGCATTGAGGCCGGCAACCGCACTACCGCGGCCACCTTCCCGAGATCCACGGCAATCGCGACGCCGCTGTGACGATTCACTTGTTCAATGAACACAACGGAATCACTGACGACCGTTTGCACTGCCGCGTGCGCAGTCGCTTCCGTTTCCGGACGATACGTCTCGTACAGCTGGCGCGTTACTTGACTGATCCGCTCAATCTCCCGTTGAATCGCACCGACATACTTGAAGTGTGGATGCGCGGCAGGAATGGAATCTTTGATCAGCAAAAAAGCGCTCTGAATCCCGGCCAATGGGTTGTTAATCTCATGCGCAATACGCGCGGCAAGCCGTCCCATCGTACTCATCGTCTCCGCTTGCCGAAGTGACTCGCTCGCGTTCCGGCGATCGGTGACATCGGCGTACATGCCGAGCGCGCGCAATGGCGCACCTTCAGGCGAACGCACAATCACGCGACCGCGGTCGACAAAATCATGCCAGCGTCCTGATGCACTCTTAATCCGATAGCTCGCGCTGAATGTCTCTTCTCGCGCCGCGAGATGGTCATCAAGACGTGATTGGACATCTGAGCGATCCTGCGGATGAACCAACGCCAACCAGTCGGCCATCTGGCCGTCTTCGGGTTCATTCAGATAACCCAACCGACGCCACAATTGCGGCGATCGCGTAACGCGCCCGCTCAGTACATCCCATTCCCAAATGCCATCGGTCGTCGATTGAAGCGCCAAATCAAACGTCGCGCGCTCTTGGAGTCGAGCACCCGTCGCCAGTGACTGCGCCAGCCGCAACGCAACTGCGAGTAGCACCGATACGGCGATTCCAAGCAGCAGGACAACGTCGGAAAGTGTGGACGGCGTAACTGCCGCTGTTTTTCGCGATGGCCAGACTTGCAGCGACCAGGCAGGACCACGCATGATGATCGGTTCGACCACCGTGAATACCGCTTGCGCACTATTCGGCGTATCCGAGCTGGTAAGTACCTGCGATCCATTCGAAATTGCCATCTCGAATCCCAAGATGGTATCTGTAGCCACCGTGCTTAAAATCTGTCGGGCGTCAACAACGCCAAGAAGGAAACCAGCGCAGCGATTCTCCCGACAATGCGGCACTGCCATCACTGCTTGCTCTGGTGTTCCACGGACGCGCAAGAAAGTGGTCGCAGCGCCGCGCGACCGAAGTTGTGCCAGATGCGGAATGACGGATTGACGAATGATCGCGTGCTCACGATCTCCACTTCGTAAATCTGCGCCAAGTTGCTCACTCGCACTATCAACCCAAACAACCGCCACTAGTCCAACATCGTCTTGCAGTAACTGCGTTACCGACGCCGACCAGCGTGCATCTGGAACGGCGTTGAAGTTCGCCATGCGCTGCAAACTTCGCTGCGCAAAGGTGAGTTGCCGATTAAACGATGAGCGCGTAGACCGCGCGGCAACGCGAGTTTGCTCCACTAGCTGCGCTTTCTCACTCGCGAGCAATGCGCGCCACAGAAACAGCACGCCAACTAACGATCCCGCTCCTACGGACAGCGGAAGCCACGCTGGCGGTGGAGCAAAACCAGACTCCTTAGACCATGCAAGCGTATTGAAGTGCGTCGCGAACACCAACGCGCAGACTGTCGATTGCAGTGACGAGCCGAGTACCGGACCAAGCGCGACACCTTCAAGAACGCCGAGGGCTTGTGTGGCGACAACCGTCACAGCCAAGAGCATGACAATGCCTCCTGACGCGGCAAGCGTGACCGACGACCAGAG
>JANNWU010000439.1:0-6158 GCA_031408755.1 Gemmatimonadaceae bacterium
GTGATCGACGCGACTTCCTGAGAATCGAACGAGCCAGCAAAGCGCAGAAGAAGTCCGGTCTCGACATCGATCTGCCAGTTGTAGTCGTCGATCCCACTCCAAAAGCTATTCGGGTCCTCCGCGTCGTGCAGTTGGTCCCAATCGGGCGACGCGCGCGATGCGACCACGCGATCTGTACGCCTACCAAGCAACTCCCCTTCCGTTGCACCCGATACAGTCCAACTGCGTGTGAACGTGGTTGGCAGCGCAAGCGGAAACCCTTCGATCCGTCGCGCGAGTGTTGGGAGACGCATCGTGGCGTGTTTGCCGTCCGACGGTCGAGAGGAGCGTTCCACGAAACGACGATTGAGTGCACCAAGCACTACCGTCGTTCCTTCTGGCGTGACGATGACCGAATCTCTCGCGCCCAGTGAATCGACCGTATCATCGCGCCAGCGCGCCGGCACGTCCCACCAAGCAGACTGACTAAAGGTAGACCATCCGTCGCCAGAATAGGGCTCACGCATACCGCCATCGAGAGCTCGTGAAATCACCGATGCCTTCGGGTCATACGTGATTTGCATATCCGCGGCACGGCTGAGCGCGGAACTATTGTATCTCGCGGTCGCCGTAACGTGCACGGATGAGACACCGACGTTGGTCAAGCGATCAAGCACGGTAACGAGATGCATAGTGATCGAGCGTGTTTAATGTGAACATTCAGCAGTTACAGAAACAGGTCGGCGCAATCGAGCGCCGTCGACGCCGAGTACAAACCGTGATCGCGCTGTCGTATTCGGCCATCGTTATGCCCTCAAGCATCCCGGGGTATGCGATCACGGCAGAGATTCACTTACCGGTTCAAACGGCGCAGCATGATGCTCCAAGAGCAGTCGAACGATACCAAAGGACACTTTCTCTATGTCGCCACGGAACTGCTCAGAAACTGGAGTGAAGCGACCCCCACCCGGTGCACAGTTAGGAGGGGATCACTGCATTCAAGTGCAAGCGCTCGATCTCAATCAGCTTGGAGAGTGTCGATGCTGGCAACGCGCCCGTTCGATTCAAGCAAACCGAAGAAGCTCGCCCTCGCGGCCTGCATGCGGAAACTGCCCACGATCCTGAACGTGATGGTGCGGACTAGGCCCCCGTAGAATCCCCGATTCGCGAAACAACATGTTGCAGTGGCTTGATTCTCAAGACATTTATGACGAGGGGCGTTTACCAGCGAGCCGTCAGTAAGCATGCTCAGCGATGACGACCGTGTGGTTTCATTCTGTCGCACAGACGTCAAACGCGCCTAGATCGAAGGCGGTGAGCAGTCTAGTCTCCACGCCTGCGGCCGCCGGTCGATTGAAGCTCCCTTGTATCCCGATGGCTTAATCGCGCTGTGTGCGCTCGACGCAGACCACCATGATTTTCGCCACGTTAGTTTGCAAGGATCGACATTCGCCTTAGCAACAACTTTTCTGGCGGACGGGGGAAGCGTCAAAGCCGTTGTCGACGGGAAACCAATTACAGAAAAGCCCAGCAATACAGAATTGTCGATACAGAGTTACGCGAGCAACTAAGACGGCGTTGACGGCACATGTTGTGGTCCCCTTCACGTTGACTCGTCCCACAAAGCCTTCGGTCGACGAGTAGTGCGGAAAATCTAGGCGGCCCTCGCACCCAAAGTCTTCGGGGACACTCGAAGCGATATTAGCCACGGCTTCCTCTGGAAGAGGGCCCGCGACCGGGGGCTCGGGAGAGAAAGTCTCCCCCTCGATGGTGCATCCCTCTGCAACGACTATCGCGCTCACGTCGCAATACACCGGTCCACCGCCTGAGCCACCACCAGATCCAGTTCCGCCGTCGCCCTCACAGCCTGGCTCCGGGATAATTGGATCCTGCGTGCACGGAGCTCCATCAAGCGAGAGCGTGCGGATGCCGTCGGCAGTTTCTGTGATCTCACCATCCGTCATCACTGTTGGCACCGCCGGACGAGCAAGCTCCGCTGGTATCGACACCAGACCATAGGCTGCTGCGTTGATTCGAGTTAGTGTTGGACGAAGGTCGTCAGTCGCGTCACGAGTACCCATCGAGATATCTGCGGAGCTGCGAATCGCCGTCGCCCTCGCCGAAATCGCGGCGGCTTTCGTGTCATGGCTCCGAAACACCCTCTGCGCCTGCATCGTCGCTGCCAAAGAGTTTTCGATGGTGCAGACTGCAAGGCGTGACGGCGTTGAGTCGTTCGCTTTCCACCCGCGGTACGCGAATCGTGCGAGAGCGCTTCCACGTGCGTTTGCCGCAAGTGCCGGAAGCTTCACATTCCGAGAGACGTACTGACCGCTCTTATTGCGACTCATGAGGATGCATGAACCGGCGACGGTGGGCAATCGCGACGCGAGCAGATCATTCGGGTTCGGCAGCCCGCGAATACGAGCGCTGGCGCTCAGCGCGCCGTCCGCTGCACTTGGCGCCACAGGCGCATCGGCACACGATGTTAGCGCCATGAGCGCGGCGACAACGCAAATGGTTCGTCGGGGCGAGACCATCGCTCGGAATGACACACGGCGTACAGGTGCACGAGAGCGCATTGCAACTTCCATTGTGGACGGTGAGCGTACGCGAAGACTGTATGTAGTCTTCATATGCAAGTCTTCTCCGAAGTTGTGCACCTGTCAAGAAGCATGCTTTGAGTTATCACGCGGCAAAGCTACCGCGCGTTCACCTGCTCTAAGCATTGCGCAACGTGCGGCATATCGCACGTCTGCACTCGCTGACGTGTGCAACGTTCTTGCGCACTAACGTTGTAGCGAACACATCGCCTGTCAATGCCGAGCGTCAGCGATGCGTCCATTCGAGATCGAGTCGTTGTCGTCGCGCTTCTGTCGTAGCGCGAGTTGAGTGCCTCTGCATGTGAAACTTCTAATGATTCTTGATGCACGGGATTGTTAGAGCACCCTAATGCGATTGACGTGTGCTACACTCATCGCACGTAACGCCGGCGCGATGGTGTTTCGCCTTTCAAGCACGCTGAGTGGGTTACTGACCACGTTGAGTTCTCGAAGCTGTGGTGTGTATGCGCGAAACTTCATGCCCGCCCAAAGCGCGCATCCCGCGAATGCACCACAGCCGAGCGCGATGACGTGCCATAGCAGCGTCTGTAGACGTTCTTTCGAAAGCGGCAGAGTTGATCGTTCGCTCACCATCACGCGCGAGAGTCGCAGCGAGCTGTCGGCGGCCGCGTAGATGGGCGACTTACAGCTCGTTGTGCGCACCCGATACCTTCAGACGCTGCTGCCTCACTGCTGCCCAGCCGACGACAGGAAGGTTCCGTGCACATGACCAGAGTCAAGGTTACAAACTACCGATGCTTGGCATCCGCCGACGTCACGCTGAACCCCGAACTCAACATCATCGTCGGCGACAACGAGTGCGGAAAATCGACGCTCCTTGAGGCGATCCATCTCGCACTCACTGGGCAACTCAACGGTCGCGCGATCCAAGCCGAGCTGCATCCGCACCTGTTCACGTCAGACGTCGTCCGCGAGTATATCACGCAGCTGCGGAACGGCACATCGACGGTGCCTCCGGCGATTCGGATTGAGTTGTACTTCGCTGATGACATCAATGACGCCGCCCTAGCGAAGCTCAAGGGCATCAACAACTCCGAGCGATCCAACGTACCGGGGGTTGTGCTGACCATCGAGTTCAATGCCGCGTACAACACGGAGTTCGCGACGTACGTCGCTGACCCCACCCGCGTCCAGACGCTGCCTGTCGAGTATTACATCGTCCGATGGCGCGACTTCGCGGACAACGACATCACCGCGCGGTCGATTGCGATCAAGCCGAGCTTCATTGATGCGAGCACGATTCGCAACACGATGTCAGCAAATCGCTACGTCACTGACATTGTTCGCGAGAGTCTCACGCCCGCAGAGCGCGTTGAGCTCTCGCTGGCCTATCGGTTGATGAACAACTCTTTCCTTGACGACGCGAAGGTGCACGGCATCAATCACGCGCTCGCGGCACGAACTGGTGCGATCTCGGACAAAACACTCTCGCTGTCGCTGGAGAACTCGTCGCGTGCGAATTGGGAATCCGGCGTCATTCCGTACTTGAACAACATTCCGATCTCGTTAGTCGGGAAGGGTGAGCAGAATGCCATCAAGATCAAGCTGGCGTTGGCCGGCGCCGCGGAACGCCACGTGCTGTTGGTTGAGGAGCCAGAGAATCATCTCTCGTTCTCGAACTTGAACGCGCTAGTCAGTCATATCGACACACACCGCGGGACGCGACAACTGCTGATCACCACGCACAGCAGCTTCGTGCTGAACAAGCTCGGGGTGGAGTCCGTCCTGCTGTTCAACCGCGGCATCGCCGTCACCTTGAAGGCGCTGGCGCCGAGCACACACGACTATTTCATGAAACTGCCCGGACATGACACCCTGCGCCTGATCTTGGCGCGACGGGCGATTCTTGTTGAAGGGGCGTCCGATGAGTTGATCGTGCAGGCCGCCTATCGACAGGTGCACGGCAAACTCCCGCTCGAAGATCGCGTCGACGTCATCTCCGTGGACTCGCTTGCGTTCAAGCGTTTTCTAGAAATCGCGGTCCTTCTGAAATCGAAGGTCGCGGTGGTCACGGACAACGACGGCGATGTCGACGCACTACAGAAGAAGTATGAGGATTTTGCTGCGTACCCGACGATTGGCTTGTTCTATGACCTCGACACAGCGTACCCAACCCTCGAGCCGCAGCTGCTGAAGGCGAACGGGCGCGATGTGATCGAACAAGTGCTCGGACGGTCGTTCGCGACCGACGACAAGTGCCTCAGCTACATGGGCGGGAAGCGTAAGACAGATGTCGCGCTCGCGTTCTTCACGACGGCTGAGCCGTGGACGCCTCCCGACTACATCCGACGTGCCGTCAGCTAATCGGGTCATCCTCTGCGCCGCAGGCGGTGGCAAGACGACGCGTATTGTCGAGCAAGCACTGGGCGAGTCAGGAGTTAGGAGCGTGCTCCTGACGTACACGCGCAACAACGCCGCTGAGTTCGAGCGGAAGCTCTACGAGCGCGCACGCGCGATCCCGACGCATGTTGAGCACACGACGTGGTTCGCGTTCTTGCTCCACGAGTTGGCACGACCGTATCGACCGGCACTGCATGCACACCGGATCGATGGACTGGTGTGGGTCGACGGTCAATCCGCTCTATACGTTCCGGCAAGTGACGTTGGCCGTCACTACTTCGCCGACAATCGCCTGATCTATTCCGACAAGATCGCGAAGTTTGTCTGCGAGTGCGATAAGGAAAGCGGCGGCGATGTGCTCCGGCGTCTCGCGCAGCGCTTCGATCATGTCTATGTGGATGAGGTCCAAGACATGGCCGGTTACGACTTGGACCTGCTCGAACGCATGCTTCGCGCTGGTCTGCAGCTCACGCTCATCGGCGACCACCGGCAAGCGACCTACTCGACCAACAACGCGAAGAAGAACGCCGGATATGCCGGCAGCAACATTGCGCGGAAGTTTCGCGAGTGGGAGAAGCACGGGCTCGTTTCGCTGACGTACGAGACGCACACCTACTGGTGCCATCCGGAGATCGCGCGTCTTGCGGACTCGCTGTACCCACGTGAGCCAGCAACGCAGTCTCTCAACACCGACACCACGGGGCTCGATGGCGTGTTTCTCGTGCGCACGGCTGATACAGCGCCGTACGTCCAAGCGTATGCCCCGCAGGTCCTCCGCCTGAGCAAGATGACCACATTGTCCGACCCCTCGGCGCGCAACCTCGGCGAGTCGAAAGGATTGACGTTCGACCGCGTGCTAATCCTTCCGCACGGTGGTGCGAAGAAGTGGCTCACCAGCGGGGACATCGCGCCGATTATGGGATCGCTCGCGAAGATGTACGTCGGCATCACGAGAGCCCGACACAGTGTGGGGTTCGTGTGTGACGGCGCTGTAGGTATCTCAGGCACTAGGTGGAGCCCGTAGCCTACCGTGCAACCGGAGCCGTGTGAGGATCCGACTGGCTGATCGCGGCGCCACGCGTGCCCGCCCAGACGCAGAGCAGAGGGAACGGCGCCAATAGGCCTGTGCGCACCCGCAGAGACCTTGCGCACCCGGCCCGCCGAAGTGTGTAATCTTGATCGGCGCAAACTCTCCGTGATGTTTGCCACGCAGCCGAC
>JANNWU010000440.1:0-3083 GCA_031408755.1 Gemmatimonadaceae bacterium
GTTTGTCCGAGCACCACCGTTGCCACCAGGGCGCACAGCAATCTCAATCCGTGGGCAATTGCTACCCTGCGTGCAAACCGGCAATGTCGGGATTGTACAACTGACACTGCGACCGGAGGATCCTGACGCTGCGTTCGCACAAGTGATTGTGCCAATCGCATTGCCTTGCGCTACCACTGTTGCGCTGACAAAGCCAAACCCGGTTGCACCGGATCCGTTGTTGATCAACGCTTGCAGGTCATCACTGACATTGATCGCACGGCTCGTATCTGGACCTGCATTTACAACTTCAAGTGTGTACGTAAGTATCTCGCCTGCAGGAGCGTTCGCGATATCGGCGGTCTTTACCACACGAAGATTCGCCGAGGAGGTGCCTTGTGACGAGGTGACGGCGTTACTGCTACCGCCATTGCCGGGATTTAAATCTGGCACACTCGGATTTACAGTGCCGACCGACGCCGCATTGCGCAGAACGCCAGCCGTAGTCGATGTAGCGTTCAAGATGAGATCTGGCAGCGAAGCGCCAGATGCTAGCGGAGACCCCGCTGACACGGTTCGAGAACAGCTGAAGGGTCCCGAAGTGGTGATCGGAAATGTCGGACATGCCCATCCATTCAGCGTCGCGCTGTTGATCACAACTCCCGCTGGCAGTGAGTCGGTGAGCACAACTCCGCCTGAGTACACACTCGGGCCACCGTTGGTCGCGGTCAAACGCCATTCAAACGGTACACCCACAACGACCAGCGCTGGCGACGGTCCGTTTTTCGACAACGTGATATCAGCACTCGGCGTAAGCAGCGTCGTCGGGCCGTCGGTACCGGTATTGTTGCCTGGGACAGGATCTGTTGGACCGACAGCAGCAATTGTCGCGGTGTTCGCAACCGCTGTTCCGGCCGCATTCACCGTGACCGGTATGGTGATCAGGCCCAGCGATTGGTTTGATCCTGCGCTTCCGCCACTCGACTTTGTACATGTCACTGTCTGACCACCTACGCCGCACGTCCATCCATTTTGAGATATTGCGACAGTGCCAATGGTGTAGTTCGACGGAATGACATCGGTGACGGTGATATCGGTCGGCGAATCACCGAAGTACACCGGCGACAATGTGAAATTGAACGTGCTACCTACAAAGTACGGGCCTGCAACACTGCGCGACTTGCCGATGCGGAGATCAGAACCGGCGGTGATTGTGGTGTTGCGCGAAACATTGTTGTCACTTGTGTTCGGATCCTGCGGCGTCGCTGCAGGCGAACCGGGTTGCAGTCCCACACTTGCAATCGCGGTCACCGTACTACTTGATGCAACGGTGATCACACCGGTAATCGCACCGATGTTGACAGTGCCGTTCAACGCGATGGAGCCTGCGATGTCGCAAATCACCGTGGAAACGGACTGCGCACATCCCGACGGCAGCGCCCCCGTTCGAGTAAAGCCGGTCGGTAGCGGAAATGTGACTCGCTGCCTCGTGGCACTGCTTGGACCTGCGTTAGTCACGCTGAGACCGTAGCTGTACGTTGCACCAGAAACTGCGGTTGTTGGCGCGGTAAGCAGCACGGCGACGTTCGCGCCCGCACCAACCGTCGTCGCACTGGTGACGTTGTTGTTTGCGGCGTCGGCATCAGGCTCCGTCGAGGTGACCGATTGCACCACGTTCACGGTGCCCTGCGTGTTCAGTCGCAGCGCAATGGTGAACGCTCTGCTCGCATCGAACGCCAGATTTGGCAGCGTACACGTGACCGTGCCGGGGCCAGCCTGATTTGCTGTCATTCCCGTGCACACGGCGCCACTACTGCCAGCACTGAACGAGAGGAAATTTTGAGACGCAGGCACGTTCATCGTGTACGAAATGCCCGATGCGGTGCCGATGCCGTTATTCGCCACCGTCACTGCATACGTCACGCGTCCCGTGGCAGGCACCGGATCTGGCGTATCCGTCACGTTGAGCACGAGATCAACCTGCGCCAGCGCCATACTCGGCACAGCGGCGCTCAGGATCCCGACGCTCGCCAGCGCAGAGAGCGCGCGCGTGGCATATCGAATAGCGCGCGCATGTGGGATCGCGCAAAAGAAGGACGCAGCCAGCGCACGAAGAGGTGCACGGACACGCGTCGACGGACGTCCACGGGTGGGTGTGGGCATCAAAAATTCACTGGTTCGGTGGTTAACAGCATGCCCGATACAGGGAGGTGTATCGGACATCAACGTCCTTTAGACGCCCACCTCGAACTCCAGTAACAGCTGTTTACCAGGCGAGGCGGACACGATGCAGTATCGGCATCAGCCATCCTCCCGTTCACTGTCCGCCGAACTACGCGGGCTCACACGTTGCCATTGCGCCCGTCGCGCCCACCTTGGGCGCTAGCTACCTGTGTCACCAAGCCTGCGGCGTGGCAGGCCGGCGATCCGCTACACAGTAGGCGGTAGCAGGTTATTGTTGCGAATGTCGCGCTGCCCGTTGGCAACGCCAAAGCCGACGCTGGCGCCAAAGGCCAGCGCGGTCCCTGATCCGACTAGCGGCAGCAGACCCACGATTGGCAGCGCGATCACGGCCGCCCCTGCGCCAGCCAGCAATGGCGCCCACATCGTCTGAGCGGCGTCCACGAAGCGTAGGCGATTGCGCATGAACGCACGGGCCTGCGAATAGCCGATATATGCAGCAACAAAACTGGCAGCGAGCGCGAGAATCGTAAGCATGTCTGTGTCTCCAATGTCAGGCTGAACGAGCTACTGAAAGGTATACGGCTTAGCGGCTGGAAAGATTCGAGGCGAGGAATCGCCAAACGCGCCAGTCCGCTGGCAGCAGCATACAGCGAGAATCAGAGACGTTTCGCGCAGGGCATCGGCATCCGTCTCGGAGCGCGGTTGCTTGAGACAGATCCCCGTGATAGGCTCTGCCTTCAGCTTGCGCGCGCAGCTAGCGTCGAGCAGCGTTTTCGTCGTGATTCGCGCCCCAGACCATGCAACAAGTCATTGACTTCGTCCTGGAAATTGATCGGCTAAAAGGAGTGACGCGCGCTATCCGTCCGCGCGGGCTTGATCGATACGAGAACTCCGCTGAGCACAGTTGGCAACTCGCACTG
>JANNWU010000441.1:0-1595 GCA_031408755.1 Gemmatimonadaceae bacterium
GGCCAGCCAGCGCAGCTACAACAAAAATGCCGCTCGAGATAATGGATGCGCGCGTCCCACCCCAGGCCACAAAGCCGCCCACAAAGTACATGCCGCCGAAGACGCTCAACCACCAATAATTACGGATGGCGAGGCTGCGGATGACGGAGTGGCTTGCAAGAGCAGGCATCAGACGAGCACGAGAATGAGCATCGAAAATGTGCAACCGAGTCTTCGGCACTCGCAGCGTGCAGACCGCCAGCGGTTTGGCTAGACCAATATAGTAATCGCACCCGGAATGCCAGCTTGCTCAAACCCGCACCTGCTGCTGCCCTGTGCCCGTGTCGGTGGTGGCCCGTCATTTCCGCCGCACGAATGCCGGATTCGTCGGCCAATCTGCGCCGCGCGCCGGCCAGCGTGTCGTCTTTCCCGAAGCCATCGCGATCTCCAAAGCAGGGGAACCTGCAAGACACCGGGCTGGAGAACGTGCAATGTCGGCAACTGCTGTGGCGATGGCGATCGGGCTGGCGGTTGTAGTGCTGCACATCGTGGCGTGCGTGACAGTTGGGCATCTGTTCACCACGCCGCGGCGAGTCGCGCCGGCCGCGCTACCAGTCGACGCTCACAACGATGTGCAACGCGTTGAGTTTGCCGCGCGTGTGGATGGGACGCCGCTAGCGGCGTGGTACGTCCGTGCGCCACGGGCGAAGAGTGCGGTGATATTTGTGCACGGTCGCGATGGATGTCGTGGCGATGAATTGCGCAGTGACACGTTTCGTCTTGCACAACGCATGGTTGCGCATGGCATGAGTGTCGTGATGCTGGATCTACGTGGACATGGCGAGAGCGGTAATGCGCGCATCACTTTCGGCAAGCGCGAGAGTCGCGATGTACTTGGCGCGGTAGATTTTCTCCTAGCGCGCGGTTACTTGCCCAAGCAAATCGGTGTGTTAGGTGCATCAATGGGTGGCGCCAGTGCCATCGTCGCCGCGGCCGATGAGCCAGCAATTGGTGCGATTGTCACGGACAGTTCATTCGCCTGTCTGCACGAATTGTTGCGCGTCAAATTTACGATGCTGACACGGCTGCCGAACTATTGTTTGTCGGGCGCCCTATTGGTCGCACGCATTTTGACAGGCGAAGATCTCGTGCGTCAGTCGCCGCTTGAGTGTATGAAACGCGTTCGAGGCCGCGCCGCCATGGTCATCCACTCGGCAGACGATCCCTTTGTTCCGGTCGAACACGCGCACCAACTCGCGGCAGCGGGACATGCGCGCAAATGGATCACTGCAGGCGCGCGGCATCTTTCGAGCTTCCGCACGGTGGGACATGAGTATGACGACGTGGTTGGTCTCTTCTTCGCGCAGCACTTACGCGCTGTCAATGTGATGCCAGCATCCGTGAATGACGCCGCTCGACCGTCTCGCTCGGTGCGCTTACAATCGTTGCATTACACAAACCATGTGGGCGGATCACTCGCAGGTAAAGCCGGATCACGACCGGCGCGAACGTAGGCGGCGATCGGCAGCGAGCCAAAAGAGCCGACGAGCAGGAAGATCATCGCGAAGATGATTGTGCTCATATTCGACACCACGCCATCGCCAGCGGGAAAATTC
>JANNWU010000442.1:0-2521 GCA_031408755.1 Gemmatimonadaceae bacterium
GCGCAGTGGGCTGCTCTCGCAGCGCGGTGTTGTGGCCAGCATCCGTACGCAGCACCTTGGCGCGCAACAGGAAGCCGCTGCAGCTGACTCGCTCGGTAAACGCAACCTGATGTCGGCGTTCGACGTGAGTACGCGAAGGGCGCAAGCGGAAGAATTCACCACGCGATTGGGTGTCGAGCAGGAACGACTGAAGCTGATGCAAGAGGCGATCGAATCACAGATCTCCACGCAGGCAAGCCAAGTTGAGCAACTCAAGGCGATCGCGACCAATCAACGCAAACGCCTTGAGGCACTGCAAGTGCGCGCACCGGACGCCGGTGTACTGCAAGAACTCACGTTGCAGCTTGGCCAGTGGGTACCAGAAGGGACGACGCTCGCGAAGGTTGTGCAACCGGGAAGTTTGAAGGCGGTGCTACGCATTCCTGAGAGTCAGGCGAAGGACGTCAGTGTTGGTCAGAAAGCCAACATCGACACTCGCAATGGAATTGTCGCTGGCCATGTGAGTCGCAAGGATCCGTCCGCACTCGGTGGCAGCGTGACTATTGATGTGACGATCGATGGTCCGCTGCCAAGTGGCGCCGTACCAGACCTGAGTGTCGATGGTACGATCGTGATCGAGACGTTGCGCAACGTGCGTTACACGGGACGCCCTGCGTTCAGCGCCGGCTCAGGTTCTGTATCACTCTTCCGACTGCAAAAAGATGGAGAGTTCGCCGATCGAATATCGGTAGAACTCGGGCGCAGTTCCGTGAATGTGATCGAGATTGTGCGCGGCCTTGAAATCGGCGACAAGATAATTGTTTCGGATATGTCGACGTATGCGAACATCGCGCGCGTACGCATCAGATAACCGTTGGATACCGGAGGAAGGCACATGGCAGTGGACGCCGAGACAAACGCGATCATCGATTTGCGCAGCATCAGCAAGGTATTTCTGACAGATGAAGTGGAGACGCACGCTTTGTCGGATGTGCACTTCGCGATTCAGAAGGGCGAGTACGTTGCAATCAGCGGTCCATCCGGATGCGGCAAGACAACGTTGCTCTCGATCCTCGGGTTGCTCGACACGCCCTCCAGCGGCGATTACATGCTCGCTGGGCAGAATGTGTCTCGACTCTCGCCGGTTGATCGCGCGCGCGTGCGGAATCGGCAGATCGGTTTCATCTTCCAGGCATTCAACCTGATCGGTGATTTGACAGTGTCCGAGAACGTTGCGCTTCCGCTCACGTATCGCGAAATGCCCGCGAGCGAGCGCGATGGACGGGTTGACGAAGCCCTCAAGCGCGTCGGTATGTCACATCGTGCGAAGCACTTTCCTGCGCAACTCTCCGGTGGTCAGCAGCAGCGCGTGGCCGTGGCGCGTGCCGTCGCCGGCGATCCCGCGATTTTACTCGCCGACGAGCCCACTGGAAACCTCGACTCGACCAATGGTGAAGCGGTGATGGAGCTTTTGCGGGAGCTGAACCGGAACGGCTCGACGATCTGTATGGTGACTCACGATACACGGTACGCGCAGCATGCGGATCGCGAAGTGCAGCTGTTTGATGGTCGGGTGCACATGGCGGGAGTTGTACTGGTGTCGTAATGCACCGGCTCAGCGAAGTAACCTCATGGCGCCTAATACCTTACACCAATAGCAGGAGCGGGACTCGAACCCGCGACCCCGGCATTATGAGTGCCGTGCTCTAACCAGCTGAGCTATCCTGCCAACTAGCTTCAAAAGATACCCAACTCTGGCACCGAGAGGCAACCGTAGGTAGCCTCCATGTCATACGGGCCGCAACGCAATCCAGTGCACCGAGCAACGACGCTCTCAGCCCACGATACCCCGCCGATTATGCCCCTGCCCTTCGTCAGCTCGCGACTTCGCGTTGTCTCCGCGGCCGTCGCGCTTCTCGCCAGTGCCGCACTCACGGGCTGCAATCTCAAAACCACCGAACCGCTCCCGACCGATCCCGCGACGCAGAGCTACGCGTCCGTCACGGGTGTAAACATCGCGACCATGACGCGCGTGAACTCGCAACTCTACACGCAAGATCTTACCGTCGGCACCGGCCGCACAGTCATTCAAACCGACTCGCTCGGTGTGTACTACAACGGTCGCTTGACGGGCGGATTTCAGTTCGATGCGCGCGCGCTTCCATCAACGCCCTTCCTCTTTCGTCTCGATACTTTGAAAGTTGTCAACGGCGTCCAGCAGGATGGCGTCATCCCGGGGTGGGTCCAAGGCATCGCGGGCATGAAGGTCGGCGGCAAGCGCAAGCTCGTCATCGGACCACAACTCGGTTACGGTTTCAACAGGGTCAATGACCCAAGCGGTATCGCGCTGATTCCAGCAAACAGCGTACTCGTTTTCGACGTCGAAGTCATCAGCTCAATTCCAAGGGTCAGCGGCAGCTAACGCAGCTGAGCTGACAGAACGCAAACGGCCCACCATCGAAATGGTGGGCCGTTTGATTTTCCCATGGCGGGGGCGGGATTTGAACCCGCGACCTTCGGGTTATGAGCCCGACGAGCTACC
>JANNWU010000443.1:0-3997 GCA_031408755.1 Gemmatimonadaceae bacterium
CCAGCATGCCGAAAGCAAAGAAGCGAGTGAGTTGCGCGCGATATTCGGTGGCATCATTCTTCGTAGTATCGCACAGACAGGAAAGAGTGACAGTGGCTTCGCGTGGCTGCGCGCCCTCGATGCGCAAACGCGCGAGTATGCGCTCAATCCGACCATCTTGTATCAGAAACTCGGTCGACAGGAAGGCGTCATCACGTTGTACAACATGCCAGATATCGCAACACTGGAAGGGCGCACGAAAATTCCGATCGCGTGGAAGGTTCCAACTAGCGGTACGCCGGTCTTGGTTGACGCGATTGCGATCATGAAAGGCACGCGGCACAAAGAGCTTGCGCAGCAGTACTACGAATTTGTGACGTCGAAGCCAGCGCTTCGCTACGCCGCCGATTCACTCTATCGGATTCCTGTGCGAACAGACTTACCACTCGATTCCTTGCCGAACTGGATTCGCGAAGCCAAGACCAACATTGTCCCGATGCCAATGGATCGACAACTCTTGGCCGATAGTCTGAATTTGTGGATGCGCCGTTGGGATTCGGAGATTCGTAACAGCAGTAAGCGCTCGTGACGCCGATTGATGCGGGCGCTGCAGCGTCGCTGACACTCGATAAGATTACGCGCGAGTTTGGCGGACAGGTTGCGGTGCACGAACTGTCGCTCGAAGTGCGTGCCGGCGAATTGCTGGCATTGGTTGGCGCATCAGGCTCAGGAAAAACGACAACGCTGCGCATGGTCGCGGGGTACGAAACGCCAAACCGCGGCGCGATCCGACTGGATGGTCGAGATATCACGTCTGTGCCGCCTGAGCGACGTGGCTTCGGTATGGTGTTTCAACACTACGCGCTGTTTCCGCATCTCAATGTGCAAGACAACGTCGCCTTCGGCCTTGAAGCGCGCGGCGTGAATGCGGCAGATCGCAAGACGCGCGCGCTTCGTGCGCTCGACAACGTTGGTCTCGGCGCGAAAGCATCACGGCAGGTGCAAGCGTTGTCTGGCGGTGAACAGCAGCGCGTGGCGATGGCCCGCGCGATGGTCATTCAGCCGCGTGTGTTGTTGCTCGACGAACCACTCTCAAATTTAGACCCGACGCTCCGCGAAGAGATGCGTCGTGAATTGCGCCAAACGTTGCGCAACGCCGCGGTCACTGCACTCTTCGTGACGCACGATCAAGAAGACGCGTTCGCGATTGCCGATCGCGTGGCACTCTTGGAGCATGGCAAGTTGCTCCAGCACGGGACGCCAGAACAGTTGTACGATCGCCCGGCGTCGCGTGCGGTGGCAGAATTCATTGGGCGCTCAACGCTCGTACCTGCCGTTGATCGTGGCACGCACGCCACTATCACACTTGGTGGCGTGTCACAGGACGTGGCTGTCACGCGCGTGAGCGGCGAGACCATGCTCCCAAATGCATTGGCAGTCGTACGCCCGGAAGCGTTGCAGCTTTCCAGCGACGAGACTGGCTGGCCAGGTGTGATTACAGGTCGCCGTTTTGCCGGCGCGGTGATGGCCTACACCGTGACGATCGGTGATGTCGAACTGGAAATTCTCACGCCGGTTCGCAATGGCGCAGTCGGTGATACCGTGCGCGTGACCGTGGCGCGCGATCTTGTGGCATTGGTGAGTGCGTGAACCGTCGCTCGCTCGCATTCGCGCTGCCAATTATCGCACTGCTGGTGTGGATTGTCGCGTTTCCCAATCTGGCGGTGATTGTTGGCAGTCTTGAGGGTGGTGGCGAGCATTGGCGAGAGTTCCTGCGCAGCCCAGCCGATCTGGAAGCGCTCTGGACTTCACTATGGATTAGCGTCGCGAGTGTGATCGCGAGTATCGCGATTGGATTGCCACTCGCGCTTCTGCTGCAACGCGCAGACTTTCCGGGACGAAAAGTACTCAGCGCTGTTGCAACGCTTCCCGCCGCTCTGCCGCCATTAGTCGGCGTGATCGCCTTTCTGTTCTTGTACGGTGAAAGCGGCGCCGTCACGCGTGGCGTGCAAGCGCTGTTGGGCATGAAGAGCGCACCGTGGGCGTTGGCTGGACCGTGGGCAATTGTGTTCGTGCATGCATACACGATGTATGTCTACGTCTATCTCTTTGTGAGTGCGGCGCTCGAGAATTTTGATACCTCGCTGGACGAAGCGGCGAAGGGGCTGGGGCACGGTCCAGTGCGACGATTCATGCGCATCACACTTCCATTGCTTACGCCTGCGCTCGCCGGTGGATCGTTGCTTGTGTTCATGAGCAGCCTCGGAAGCTTCAGCGCCCCGTATGTATTTGGCGGAGGTTTGCGCGTGCTTTCCACGCAAATCATCAACTCAAAGCTCAACGACGCGATGGGCGTCGCGTTTGTCGAGACAACGGTACTGGCGCTCAGCGCAGTTGCGGGTTTGCTCCTGCTGCGTTGGCTTGAAGGTCGGCGTCAATACACCATCACCAGCAAAGGTCGTGCGATCAGGTCACCCATCCGTTCGCGTACCGTACGAATGGCCGCTTTTGTGCTAAGTGCAATCGTCGTCACCGTGCTGGTGTTGCCGCATGGCATGGTGCTGCTCACGGCATTTGCCGTTGACGGTGCGTGGACAACGCAGGTGCTGCCACCCGAATACACGCTCGACAACTTCAAGAATTTGCTCACCGATCCACAATTGTTGCCCCCGATCCGCAACACGATCGTGATGGCACTCCTGGCAACTGCGGCGAATGTCCTGATCTGTTTTGTAATCGGGTATCTCACGGTACTGCGCAAATTCCGTGGTCGGAAACTGCTCGAGATTCTCGCCGTGCTCCCGTGGACAATTCCGCCGACTGCGATCGCAATTGGACTCGCGTCAACATTCGACGCAAATGATCTTCTCCGCGGCAAAGTGCTCCTCGTTGGCACGTTCTGGATCTTGCCGCTCGCGTACTTCATTCGTGGCTTACCACTCGTCACCAGTGCGGTGCAAAGTTCGCTGCGACAGATGGAGCCGAGTGTGGAGGACGCCGCGCGTGGGCTTGGCGGGAGTTGGTGGCTGACGATGAAACGCGTGGTCATTCCCGCAGCAAAGCCAGGCTTGATTGCGGGTGCGGTGCTTGCTGCGATCACGGCGATCGGTGAATTCGTTGCCACGGTACTGCTCTTCACGCTCAGCAATCGCACTATTTCCGTTGAGGTTTTGCAGCAGCTGCGCAGTCAGGCTTTTGGGACAGCCTCGGCGTACAGCGTATTGCTGATTGCGATGACGCTTGTGTTGACCTTATCGGCAAGATGGTGGCAGGGTCGCTCGGAGCCGGTCATGACGCGCTAGCACGGCCGCAGCACGGTGCGCATTCGTGCAATCGTCATCGTCCACGTGTCGCCACCGCTACGCGCCCGATCGCCCAGTATTCACCGCCCGCGTGAGCAACGCGATCTGGCCACCATGATACGCCGCGTGCTCAACCACGCCCTGCAGCATCATCCGCACCGTGTGTTGTCTACTCGGCACGCGCTTTCCCAGAATCTCCGGTTCCAGCGATCGTACTGCGGCCGCTAACCGCCGATACGATGCGGACAGCTCGCTAATCGCCGCCTTCCACGATGTCGCACTCGTCACACCAACCGCCGGCCAATCTTCCGCGTCGGTCGGTTCGATCAACGGCACTTCCAGAGCTAATCGTTTCTGCACAATGCCCACCCACGCCGTGAGATGCACCACCAATTCCCAAATCGAGTGTGCATTCGAAATCGGATGCGCCGCCGCATCGCTGGCGACAATTGTCTCCAGCAGATCGCCAATTGATGGGCCATGCCACACCGGTCCCGAAACCGCTTCTTCAATCGCATTCGCCAACATGTTCAACTCATGCATTGCAACTCCGTCAAAGTGACTCTATTGAGGTGACATCATCTAAGTAATTTCAGCAAAGGGACATCAGCTATTTAGTGGTCGCGTCAATCGCTGCCAGCAGCCTCTTTGGCGCCGAGAGACGATAGCCATCGGCGAGCAACTCGTGAACCGCCTTCCACGACGGTCGCCGATCC
>JANNWU010000444.1:0-7176 GCA_031408755.1 Gemmatimonadaceae bacterium
GGCGCAAACCGCCTTGGTGCCAGCGCGTTGATGCAGGGATTAGCGGATGGATACTTCGTCATTCCGGTCACAATCGGCGACTACCTCGCGCAAGCAAAACTTCCGGAGATCACGCACGATCATCCTGAAGTTCGTGCAGCCGCAGCGTCGGCGGATGCGCGCATGAAGAAGTTGGTTGGGATCAAGGGCAAACGATCGGCAGACAGTTTCCATCGGGATTTGGGCAAGATTATGTGGGAGCAGTGTGGTATGGCGCGCAACACGGCGTCGCTCACAACGGCCATTCACGACATTGGCTCATTGAAGGAAGAGTTCTGGACCAACGTGAGCGTTCCAGGCAGCGATGCGGATCTGAATCAGGCGCTTGAGAAGGCCAATCGCGTGGCCGACTTTATGGAGCTTGGTGAGTTGATGTGTCGCGATGCATTAGAGCGCGAGGAGAGTTGTGGCGGCCATTTCCGCACCGAGTATCAGACGGCGGACGGCGAAGCGTTGCGCAACGACGACGCGTTTGCGCACGTCGCCGCGTGGCAGTACAACGGCGAGAGCACGGCGCCCTCACGTCTTGTTGAACCACTCACGTTCGAAAACGTGCAGCTCAGCCAGCGGAGCTACAAGTAATGAATTTCAAGTTGAAGGTGTGGCGTCAAGCGAGCAACAAAAGCGCGGGCAAGCTCGAGAACTATGTCGCAAAGGATATTCCATCCGATGCTTCATTTTTGGAGATGATCGACATCGTCAACATGCACCTCGAGGAAGAGGGCAAAGAGCCGATTGCATTTGCGCATGATTGCCGTGAGGGTATCTGCGGCAGTTGCAGCATGATGATTGATGGCGTCGCGCACGGTCCAGTGAAAGGTGCGGCAACCTGCCAAGTCCATATGCGCAACTTCAGCGATGGCCAAGAGATCACCGTCGAGCCGTGGCGTTCGGCGGCGTTCCCGGTCCTGAAAGACTTAGTCGTCGATCGTAGTGCGTTTGATCGTATCATCCAATCGGGCGGCTACATCAGCGCACCGACCGGTGGCGCGCGCGACGCGAACGAAATACTTGTCGGGAAACTTGAGTCGGACTCCGCCATGGATGCCGCGGCGTGCATTGGATGTGGCGCATGCGTTGCTGCGTGTCCAAACGGTTCTGCGTCGCTCTTCACCGGTGCGAAGATCACACACCTCGCGAAGCTGCCGCAGGGGCAGCCGGAACGCTATCGTCGAGTTGAAGCTATGGTTGCGCAGATGGACGATGAACATTTCGGCCACTGCACGTTGTATGGCGAATGTCAGGAAGCGTGCCCGAAGCAGATCTCCATTGATGTGATTTCGCAAATGAACCGCGATTACATCACTGCAATGGCAACGAAGAAACCGGAATCTGCTGGAGCGGGTGGCGCGGGCTGAGTCACGCGCGGTGCAACTCAACAAAAATGGGGCTCAACGCCAGATACGGTGCTGAGCCCCATTGAGTTTTTTTGGGTGGGAAAGTGGCTACAGCCTTGGCAGCGTGATGCCGGTCTGCGCCTGGTACTTTCCGCGCTTGTCGCGATAACTCACATTCGGCGGCTCGTTGCCTTGCAGGAAGAGCACCTGTGCAATGCCCTCGTTGCCGTAGATCTTGGCTGGGAGCGGCGTGGTGTTAGAGATCTCCAACGTCACAAAGCCTTCCCACTCCGGCTCAAACGGCGTGACGTTGGTGATGATGCCGCAGCGCGCATACGTGGACTTCCCAACGCAGATGGTCAGGATGTCTCGCGGGATGCGAAAGTATTCCACCGAGCGAGCAAGTGCGAAGCTATTTGGCGGCACGACGCAGACGTCGCCCTCAAACTCCACGAAGCTCTTCGGGTCAAAGTTTTTGGGGTCAACGACCGAGCTCAGGACGTTGGTGAAAATCTTGAATTCCGTTGCGACGCGCATGTCATAGCCGTACGAGGAGACCCCGTAGCTGATGACGCCGTCGCGGACTTGTCGGTCTTCATAGGGTTCGATCATGCCGTGGTCGAGCGCCATACGCCGGATCCACGCATCATTCATGATAGGCATGGCGCGGGAACGTAGTGGCCCGCCACGCGCTTGACCAGCCGGAAATTTCAGGCCGGTCGCGCAAGGCTCAGTTGATGCGTGTCAGAGCGTTGAAGTACGTGTCTCTGATGGCTAGCTTGAAGGTGGCCGGTTAGTGAAATTTTTCACAAGCGAATGACCACGAATGGGGCTTCAAGCCTATCTGCCTGTCCTGATGCTGATCGGTTTCGTTCTGGTGAACGCGGCCGTGATTATTGGTATTTCGCATTGGGCGATGCGTCGTCGCCCGACGACTGTGAAATCTGAGGCGTACGAATCTGGTATTCCCGTGGTTGGTGACGCGCGGGAACGATTATCTGTCAAATTTTATCTCGTCGCGATGCTGTTCATCGTCTTCGATATTGAGACAATTTTTCTGATTCCGTGGGGCACCGCGTTCCGGCGCTTGTCGTGTACCGAAGTGTTGATCGAAGGGGTTTGCACCGGCGCGACAAGTTTCTTCGGCTTGGGCGAGATGCTGGTGTTCATGGCAATTCTGGCAGTTGGCTTGGCATACGTCTGGCGCAAAGGGGCGTTGCAATGGGATTGATTCGCGCGCCGAAGGTGAATCCATCGGTCACATTCGATCCGCCATCGCAAGAAGGTTGGATCACATCGCGGTTGGAATTTTTGGTGAATTGGGGTCGCGCGAATTCGCTGTGGCCAATGCCATTTGGTACCGCTTGCTGCGCGATTGAGTTTATGGCGACGGCGGCTGCGCGTTTCGACTTGGCCCGCTTTGGCATGGAACGGCTGAGTTTCTCGCCGCGCCAAGCCGACGTGCTAATCTGCGCCGGCCGCGTGCCGTACAAGCTTGCACCAGTCATTCGTCGCATTTACGAGCAGATGCCGCAGCCCAAGTGGGTAATCTCAATGGGCGCTTGCGCGTCCAGCGGCGGCATGTTCGATAACTACGCAGTGGTGCAGGGCATCGACACGATCATTCCGGTTGATGTGTATGTGCCGGGCTGTCCGCCGCGTCCAGAGGCGCTGATGTACGGCATCATGATGCTGCAGGAAAAGGTGAAAGCGCAGCGTTCGATTTCTGACCAGAAGCAGTACGAAGAAATGAACATTGATCCGACGTCGCGTTTGTACATCCCTGCGTCACGGATTGATGAGTTGGCCGAGCCGTTTGGAAACTCGGTGCATCAAACGCGGTCTGCGCCATGACCGTGGTGCTACCCGGCGCAGCGTTGCCTGTTGGTACGCCTGATCCTGTCACTCCGCGCGGGCTTCCACATCGCGGTGGCGACGCGAACCCAACAATCGATGCGTTGCGCGCGCACTTTGGTGCGGTGATCGGTCGCCACGAAGTGATGTGGGGCGAGACGACGGTGTGGGTTGATGCGTCGCGGATCCGTGAGATTGTACTCTGGCTGCGTGATGATGCATCGCAGCAGTACGACTACCTCGTAGATGTGACTGCGGTGGAGCATCGTGATTTGGATTTGCCGATGGAGATGGTGTGGCATATTCGCTCGCTGCCGTACCGCCGTTTTCTTCGCCTGAAAGCATCGATCGACAAAGATGCACCGCTGGAAGTGCCGAGTATTGAACCGGTCTACAAGGCGGCCAATTGGCTCGAGCGTGAAGTCTTCGACATGTTCGGCATCACGTTTACGGGCCACTCCGATTTGCGTCGCATTCTGTTGTGGGAGAGCTACGCCGAAGGCCATCCGTTGCGCAAGGATTTTCCGTTGCGTGGCCGGTTCAGTCGTTCGGAACAGTTGTCGCAGGCATTGACTGCGAATCCCGAGGCGATGTACTCCATGGAAGAGCTGAGCGTTGCGGCGGCGTATCATGAATTGCCGGCCGACATGCGCGAGCGTTTGCTGCGCGACCGTGGTGGTGCCTGACGCATGGCGACCACGACACGCACACTGGAAGTCGCGCTCGCAACACCAACGCTCGGTGCAAATGGGCAGTTGATCAATTCGCCGCTAAGCGCGAACGACGCTGGTGTCGTGATGCCCATCGATCTCGCTCCTGGCACCGAGCCTGACATGGGCAGCGAGCGCATGCTGATCAACATCGGCCCGCAACATCCGGCAACGCACGGTGTGCTTCGATTAGTGCTTGAGTTGGACGGTGAAACAGTCGTGCGCTGCGTTCCGCATGTCGGATATTTGCACTGCGGTTTTGAGAAGATTGGCGAGTATCGTCAGTACAACCAGATTATTCCGTGGACAGATCGCGAAGATTATCTGAACTCCATGGGCAACAACATCGCATACGCGCTGGGTGCAGAGCGGTTGTTTGGGATCGAGATCACTCCGCGATGCACCGTGTTGCGCGTCATTGCAATGGAGATGTCGCGGATCATCTCGCATCTCGTGTGGCTTGGCGCAACCGCAGTTGATATGGGCGCGCTGACGCCGTTCTTCTGGACATTCCAAGAGCGCGAGACGGTCTACAACTTGTGGGAGAGCTGGGTTGGTGCACGTCTGACCACCAGTGCATCGCGAATTGGTGGCATGGCTGCGGATCTGCCGGCTGGGTGGATTGACGGCTTGAAAGGTTTCTTGCGTTCATTGCCGAAGACGCTCGACGAAACCGATCGCATGTTGACGCGAAACGGTATTTGGGTTGGACGCACAGTTGGCCTCGGTGTCATGACCGCGTCGGAATCGATCAATTACGGACTCTCTGGTCCAATGCTCCGTGCATCAGGCGTCGCGTACGATGTGCGAAAAGATTTTCCATACCTTGATTACGACACGTACGATTTCGATATCGCAGTCGGTACAATAGGTGACGTGTACGATCGCTATCTCGTGCGCATGGAAGAGATGCGCCAGAGTGTGCGAATTATTGAGCAGGCAGTGGCGCGTTTACCGGATGGGCCACTGAATGTGGATGATCCGCGCGTGATTCTGCCGGCCAAGAGTAAGGCGACCAGCGAGATGGAGTCGATGATTCATCACTTCAAGCTGGTGATGGAAGGGCCGCGTCCGCCGATTGGCGAATGCTATGTGCCGACTGAAAGTCCGAAGGGCGAAAAAGGATACTACTTGGTGAGCGATGGCACTTCGAAGCCAGTGCGTTGGCGGATTCGCCCGCCGGCATTTGTCAATCTCTCGGCGATTTCAAAGATGGCGGAAGGGCATTTGTTGTCTGACGTGATTGTGATTAATGCGAGTATCGATATCGTGATGGGAGAGATTGACCGATGAGTCTCCATTCCATGGCGCCTGATTCTCACGCTGCAGATGCGCCGTACACTGACGTTTTTGTTGGTGATCGCCGCGCTGAACTCGATGTGTTGCTCAGCCGGTATCCGTCAAAGATGGCGGCGTTATTGCCCGCGCTCTGGATTATTCAAGAAGAGCGTGGATGGGTGAGTCAAGAAGGAATGGCAGAGGTTGCGCGCGCGCTCGACCTGACGCCTGCGTACGTGAAGGGCGTCGTGACGTTCTACACGATGTACCATCAGCATCCAGTTGGGAAACACTTTGTGCAGGTCTGCACGACAACGCCATGTAATGTCTGTGGCGCCGAAGATGTTGTCGCCGCCTTTCTCCGTGAAACCAAATGCGGAGAACTTGGCGTCACATCAGCTGACGAAAAATTCACGGTGATCGAAGTCGAATGCCTTGGCGCATGCGGTTTCGCAACGCCCATCATGATCAATGACACGATGGTTGAGTGTGTGTCTGTGGATAGCGTGAAAGACTTGGTGGCGGGATTGAGCTAATGGGATACCCTCATAAATCACATCCGCGCGAAACCCCTGTGTTATCGACATACTTCGGTGATGCCGAGGCGCGTACGCTCAGCGGGTGGCAGGCTCGTGGTGGGTATGAGACGCTACGGCAGGCGCTCGCCACTGATCCAGTCGAAGTCCAGAATGTGGTCAAAGAATCGGGGCTGCGTGGCCGCGGTGGTGCTGGTTTTCCGACGGGCGTGAAGTGGAGCTTCATGAAGCCGGACGGGAAGACGCACTACATGGTCATTAACGCTGATGAGTCAGAGCCCGGCACGTTCAAGGACCGCGAGCTGATGCGCTGGACGCCGCATCAATTACTGGAAGGGACGGCAGTCGCGGCGCATGCGATTTATGCGCAGACCGCGTACATCTACATTCGCGGCGAGTACACTGAGCCGATTGCGCGAATGAATGAAGCGGTGCGTGAAGCGTATGCCGCAGGTATTTTCGGTTCGAACGCGATGGGTACGGGCAAGCAACTCGACATTCATGTCCACAAGGGCGCTGGCGCGTACATCTGCGGTGAAGAGACCGCGTTGATGAATTCGCTGGAAGGTCGTCGTGGAAATCCGCGCATTAAGCCACCATTTCCCGCCGTTGCCGGTTTGTTTGCGCAGCCCACCACGATCAACAACGTCGAGACCGTGTGCGCGGCGACGCATGTGCTCAAGAACGGAGCCGACTGGTACAAGTCGCTCTCAAATCCGGCAAATCCGAAAAGTACCGGTACGAAACTGTTTTCTGTCTGCGGTAACGTTGCGAAGCCCGGTAACTACGAAGTTGGAATGGGCTTTTCGATGAAAGAATTTTTGTGGGATGTGTGCGGTGGACCGCCGGCCGGTCGCAAGTTTAAAGCGATCATTCCTGGTGGTTCATCAGTTCCCATTTTGACGCCGGAAGAGTGTGAAGGCGCGCTGATGGACTACGAGGGTATTCAGGCTGCTGGCTCGCTGCTTGGCTCTGGTGGCGTGATCTGTTTTGACGACACGCAGGACATGGTTCGGCAAATTGCACGATTGGCGCGTTTCTACGCTCACGAAAGCTGCGCGCAGTGCTCGCAGTGTCGCGAGGGAACTGCGTGGACGACCAAAATTCTCGAGCGCATCCGAGACGGCGAAGGAACCATGAAGGATCTCGACACGCTGCTCGAGATCGCGGATAACATGACGGGCAAGACCATCTGCGTACTCAGTGATTCATGTGCGACTCCTGTCGTCAGTGGTTTGAAGAAATTTCGCCACGAGTTTGAAGCGAAAATTCCGAAGAACCGCTCGTCGGTCATGATCCCAAGTTTCTCGACCGCGGCGGCGTGAGATGACCGCTCCAGCAACTGCACCAACCTTGGTCACGCTGACGATCGAAGGGAGAACAGTTTCCGTTCCGCCCGGGACGAGCGTGCTTGAAGCCGCG
>JANNWU010000445.1:0-6235 GCA_031408755.1 Gemmatimonadaceae bacterium
TGCTCCGCGCCCCAGTGGCCCGTCCTGCATGCCACGGAAGGCTCCGAAGATTGCTTGCATCACGCCGGCGTTTGGCGCGGTTCCGGCGCCTGCACCCGGCGCACCTGCACCCGGAGTACCTTCACCTGGCGTGCCTGCACCCGGCGTGCCTGCACCCGCACCCGGTCGTCCGCCCGTACCGGGACCACGACCAGCGCCGGCACCCGCTGTCACGCCCTCACCGGGACGATCAGCGAAACGCGGCAAGCCTGGTAACTGAGCAGCACCACCGGCTCCACCGCCGCCGCCGCCGCCAAACTGCTCCAGCAGTTCAGCGGTGCGCCCACCGAGCATCGCAGAGCGTGCGAAGCGTACCATGTTGCTGTCCATACCTGAAGCTTGCAGTGAATCGAAAATCTGTGCAATCCGCACCATCGATTTCACGCTGTCACGCAACTGCGCCGGCGAGAGAGGCGGTGACGGTGGACGCTTGCCGCGCATATCCCACATCACGCGGTGCACGCCAACACCACTTGGTCCCGTTAACGTGCGCATCGTATCGCCAGCAGCATCGGTAATGACGATCTGCACGCGCTTGCCAGCCTGCGCTTCAGCAATGCGATACGTGATTTCAGCACCATACTGCGGTGAGTTTGCGGCAAAGCGCTTGTGGCCGTTGCCGCCCCCTGCACTACCGGCCGCATCTGGCGCCTGGCCCATTGCCAGCGCCGTGCGCGGTGCAAAGAGATGCGTCTTCTTCGCGATCACGGCTGGTGACATCTGCTGTAGCGCCGCGATGTCGACGATGTAAATCGAACGCCCATGCGTGGCCGCAATCATTTCGTGATCACGCGGGTGGATCTGCAAATCATGCACCGGCACAGTCGGTAATCCGGTCATAAAACGCTGCCACGACTTGCCGCGATTCATCGACACGTACGCGCCAACGTCCGTACCGAGGAACAACAGATCTGGGTTCACCAGATCTTCACGAATGACATGCACAAAATCTGGGCCACCCGTTGGCAAGTTCGCTGCAATGCTGCTGAACGTGGCGCCGTAGTCGCCGGTGTGATACACGTACGATACGAAATCACCACGGCGGTGATTGTCGAAGGTCACGTAAAACGTCGCCGTATCGTGATGCGACGCTTCAATGCGCGTGACATACGTCTCGGCTGGCACACCAGCAAAACGACCGGTCAACTTCTCCCAGCTCGTTCCGTCGTTCCGTGAGAGCCACACATTGCCGTCATCCGTTCCGGCGTACAGCAAACCGGGACGCATCGGAGACTCAGCCAGCGCCGTGATCGTACCGAACGTCTCGGCGCCAGTCGCATCCACTGTGATTCCGCCAGTCGTCCGTGTGCTGACGCGCAACTTCATTGTATCGCGCTGCGACAGATCAGGAGAAATAGCGCGCAAATCATCGCCGCGCATGGTGGACTTCACGACACGATTGCCGGCTGCATAAAACACGGAACTGTTGTGCGGCGAGAGGAAGAACGGAGTGTTCCAATTCCAACGCATGTCGTTCTCGATCGAGTCCTGCTTCTGCGTCACGCGCATCGCAGCAATACGACGCTTTTGCATAGGCGTTGCAGCAATCGTCGTATCACCGCGTGCGACGATCATCGAATCTTCAAACTGCATGTAGCGTTCACGCCAGCTTGGCTTGTTCAGTGACGTCCGCTCACCAGTTGCCATGTTCAAGCGGCCCATCGAGCCGCCTTGACTCTCGCTGTACACAATGTCTGAGTTGTTCGGATCGTTGGCGGTGTAGAAACCATCGCCACCGCTGATGTAAACCCACGCCTCGTTGCCAATCTGACCGCGCACGCGACGACTCGGGCCGCACCACGAGCCGTTGTCCTGCAAACCACCGCAAACGCGATACGGCGTCTGCATATCGAAACTCGCGGCGTAGAACTGACCGATATTGAGAATGTTCAACGCATCATAACTGCCGCCCTGATCCCACGACAGCGATACACCACCATCATTACCAACAATCATGTGCTGCGGATCATTGGGATCAATCCACATTGCATGATGGTCCACGTGAATGCCGACCGTCGCATCACGTGCCGTCTTGCCACCATCGGACGAAACCTTGACAGGCGTTGACGACCACCAGACGCGATCTGGATTGGTGGGGTCAACGCGCACCTGCGAATAGTAGAACGGCCGCACATTGTCGGTGCTCATACGCGTCCACGTCGCACCGGCATCTTCACTGCGATAAAGGCCGCTCAGCTTTGTCTGCGCCTTTTTCGTCGTGTCACGCACCGCGTTCGGCAGCGTGTCTGCTTCAACTTGCGTGTACATGATGCGGGGATTGGAGCGCGCAATCGCGATCTCGATGCGACCCAAGTTCGAGGCGGGAAATCCGCCACCTGTCACACGATTCCACGTCGCACCGGCATCGGTGGACTTCCACAACCCGCTGCCAGATCCACCGCTCTGCAAGAAGTACGGGCCGCGTTCACGCTCGTAGCTTGACGCCCAGACAATGTCAGGATTTGCGGGATCAAGCTGTACGTCAATGAAACCGGCACGCTCACTGATAAACTTGACAATCGACCATGACTTGCCGCCGTCCGTGCTCTTGTACAATCCGCGCGCACGACTTGGGCGCCACGCAGAACCGACGACCGCCATATACACCGTGTTTGGATCGCGTGGATGTACTTGAATGCGACCGACGTGCTCCGTCTCTGCCAAGCCAAGGAAGCTGAACGTACGACCACCATCCACGCTTTTGAAAATACCACAGCCCGGTGAGATCGAGTTACGAGAGTTCTGTTCACCAGTGCCTACATACAACACGTTCGTGTCCGACGGTGCAATTGCAATGTCACCCATTGCAACACAGCGCTGATTCTCGAAGATCGAACGGAACGTGGTGCCATTATTCGTGGTCTTCCACAACCCACCGCCAGCGGTTGCGACGTAGAACGTTTTTGACGGCGACGGAATGCCTTCGACGTCGGTAATGCGACCGCCCATGTTAGCCGGGCCAACAGCGCGCCAACGCATGCTCGACATGGTGATTGAGTCGAGTGACGGAGGCGCGGCGGCGGCAGTTGCTACCACAGGCGCCTGCGCATGCAGCGCTGACGTGCCGGCGAGTAGAGTGGCGCAGAAGCGAACGAAAGATCGCATGTCGTGTCCCAACGGGTGAGAGTCGGAGGCGCGCGGCACGGTCGCCACGCTACAGAACAAGAATACGCTTGGGGCCGCCGTTCAGTTGGGGCTCTGCGGCGCTAAGGGGTTAATGGTTCAACGCGCCTTGCCAACCCGACGGCCAGCGCGATGTAGCGTGACAGCTATCGAAGCAGCTAGCGTGACGAGCAGCGCGGCGCTCTGGCGCGGAAATCGAGTTGTGCCGCCACGCCAATCGCGCCGCGCACGAACAGCACCAATGCGCCCTGCTGGAGCATGCCGTCGCGCGCGACCGTAATCAGCCCCGCGCCACGCCGAGCTCCAATGCCTGCGCGGATAGGTACGGCGGCATCCAAGCCAGTGCCAGAGTCGGCGACAAACTCCGGCAAGCCGCCACCGAAGACCGCAGGCAGCCGTTCAACACACAGCTCGGTCGGCGTCACGCGTCGGGCAGCAAGTAGTCCGCCACGAGCACTAATCCTCGAGATCAGCGATGCGGGTATTGGCCGAAACGCCTCGGTGTTCGACTGGCCCGGAAGCACCACGCTGGTAATGACTTGTTCCGGGATGCAGACATCCTTGCACACACCTGCATTCACCGTCAGCCCGATCAGTCGATCGTTCGTGACACTCGAGTCAGATCGGAACGTGACCAACCACGGCACGGCACCAACGAGCGTGTGCGTCGCGCCAACGACGGTGTGTTCGACAAGCGGCACTGGCCAGCGTTCTTCGACAATCTGAACACCGGGTGGTAAGCGCCAAACAAAACGAGTTGGCAGCCCAGTCTCGCCGGGGTTTCGCCAGGAAATGTGCCATCCTGGATCAATTGTCAGCGTGACGAGTAGTGTGACATCACCGGCGCGTCGAGCACCAGAGCCTTCATCACTGGCGCGCTGACTACTGGCGCGCTGATGACTGACGCGCTGATCACTGGCGCGCAAATCAAATTTTTGTGTCGCGACGGTAAAGTGTTTCACTCCGCCGCCGATCAATGCACCGCGCGGTTGTGCACTACCGGCCGTTGCCGATACCAACGCCGCAACAACCGCGAGCCACTTCATCGCAACGCTTCCTCAATGAGTGCGGCGAACTCCGCCGATTCCAACTTCGGCGCGAACGCCAGAATGCGCCCGTTTTTGCCAACAAGAATCGTGGTCGGTAGCCACGTAAACTCAAAGTCTTTCAGGGGTCCCGTGCCTTCCGGCATCTTCCCCGCCCATGCGTGTGTCCACGGCATCGGTTCACGCACGCGTCGAAACCGGTCTGCCGTCGCTCGCAACTCATCAACCGAAATTGACACAATCTGCAATCCGCGTGCACCATACTTGGTTTGCAAGTCTCGCATTGCAGGAAACTCGCGAATGCAATCAGGGCACCACGTTGCCCAGATGTCCAGAAGATACACCCCACCGCGCAGCGACACGTCGCTGACAATCGTCGCCGCGCTATCCATCGACGGCACAGAAAAACTCGGCACCGTTCTGCCGGGTTGCAGCACGCGATTGTACCCTGTCAGACTGAGCAACGGAATTACGCGCGGATGGTCGTATGATTCGGCCACGAATCTGGCAGCGTACGATTGCGCGACGACCGTGTCAAAGGGCATAAAGTTCTCTGCCGCAGAAACGTACAGATCAAAGCGCGCCGCCGTGTCCGCCGCCGCTGCGAGGCTCGCATCAAATCGTTCGCGCATCGCGAGTACGGCGTCTGGCGTGTTGTACTCGCGCTGTCCTGCAGCATGCCGCGCGGCAAGCAAGAGCACACGTCGCTGCATCACGTCGTCGATCTGCCACAGCGGCGAGGTGGGCACAAAAAGTGAAAGCACCGCTTGCCCCAACGGTGCGTGAGTCTGACACTGTGCATCAGCGAGCAAGAATCTGCGGATCAGTTGCAGCTTTGCCGATAACGTAGTGTCCGCGATGACTGCGTCTGCAAGATTAATCGGCGGAATCACGTCACCGCGCTTGCAACGCTTGCGAGCTGGAAGCGAGAACATCGAATCCAACTCCGCAACAACCTCGCCAATCGGATGACCGTCGGTCACGCGGAGTGCCGATTTCCCACCATAGCCCACTGCCGCCGAATCAAACACAAGCTGCACTGTACCACCGGCGCGTCCCACTGTCAGCGCGTCGTACTCACCATCCTCGGCCCATCGATACGCCACCGCACCTGTTGGCGAGAGATACACGCGATTCACCAGATCCACGACGCGATACGCAACGGTATCGCGACGGGCGCGCAGAACACCAACGCGCTTGCCAGCCTGTGTTGGTGCGAGCAGCACCGCCGGCGGCATATCTGGCTGCGGCTTATCGGCATCACTTTCGGCGGCGATGCCAACGACCGTGCCGAGTGATTGCGATGCGACAAAACCCGCCAATGTCAAACGAACAGCCAGCGATGTTGGTGATGTGAGCGGCAGCGCACGCTCGGAGCCCAAGTAGCCTACTGCGGCCGCGCGCAACCGAAATGGGCCCGCACCGACTACTGCGACGCGAAACGTTCCATCGCGCTCTACACGGGCGCGCGAGGAACGATTCTGGTTTCTGATTGCCGTCAGTTGCACATCAGCGCGCACCGGAATTCGGCCGTCAGCACCCACCACGGTGCCGACAACGATCGTCGAGTCTGCGCGCGATGGTGATGCAAACGTTTGCGCCGTCACCGTTCGTGCGCAAGCCAGCAGGATCGCGACTGTCAGGATACCGCGACCTACTGCGAAGCGGAGAGCACACACTTTCACGTTTTTGCCAAACGCGACGAATGACTCTCTGCAGCGACGTTTGCGCGTATATTCGCGACTACGGTCGACGCGCTGCGCGAGCGGCCTTTGTTCGCGCGCCAACGTCCGGTGGCGGTGCCGATCTTGTGTCTTCGAGTCGCGCGCGATTGACGACATCTGCTCGTTGCGCCGATGATCGTGTGCGCGCTTTCGCGGATCCGGCGTCGGCGCTGACTTTGTGCTTTGGCTGCTGTAGCAGATGACGCTCGACGGTCGGGAGCACTTCCGACACCGGCTGCGCGCTCGCGGGAGCACTCTGCACTGATTGTGCGCTGGCGACGCCGAACGGAATCGCGAACATCA
>JANNWU010000446.1:0-5680 GCA_031408755.1 Gemmatimonadaceae bacterium
TGCGAGAGCAAGCTTCCGCTGCTCGAACCGAAGGCGAGGTAGCTAATCAGGTCCGTCTGAGGAATTGGTGGCTGTGCATCGCTCTCCAGTGAGAGGCGTGGGCGCAATAGCGTGCCACCGATATTCAGCTTGATCGCGAGCTGCTGTTGTGATGCTTGCCTGATCTGCACTTCGGCCACTGCTTGCAGCAGCGGATTCAGATCGGTTGTGCCGAGAAAGGTGGCTGATCCGCGCACGATGTTAAATCGACGCGAGAGAAATTCGTACTGACCGCGCTCGGTGGCTACGATGCCATCGAGTGTCACGCCACCGGTAACGGGATTTAGTGCGACTTGCAGCTCGCCATCAGTGAAAATCTCAACGTTGGCTTCTTTGCTGCGCACCCAGACATCGCGATCAATGCGGGCAACAACCGACGTTTTCAGTCCGCGAATAAAATCAGACGGTGGCACCACCAGTCCGCGCGTGATCGCTTCGGTACTATCAACGGCGCCGAGTACGGCGGGGTCGTTTGCGTTCAGCACTTGGGTCACACGCTGCGATTCTGCGAGGCGGTACACCCCTTCGCGCACGCGCAAGCTTCCCTCAATCGTCGCTGCTTTGTACGGACCCGTCAGCGTGAGATCGGCCAGCGCGCGAATCTGTCCTTGCGTGCCATCGAGCACGCGTGCGTTTCTCGCCACCAATTTCAGATCGAAAAGGGGATTGGTGATCGACTTCAAACCAACACCACCCGTCAGTCGGATCGTCCCATCGCCGCTTCGCGCAAGAATTGAATCCACGACCAGCGAATCGCCACGGAAGCGCAGGTCACCAGCGATGTCGCGAATGGGCAACTCCGTCGCGACGATGAACGCCTCGCCGTTACGCAATTGCAGGGCGCCATCAAAGCTCGCGTTATCGGGCAACGTGCCGCGAATCTCAACGCGACCAACGGTTTCTCCCTTCACACCTGTCACTGCATCGCTGAGCGCTGGAATAATGTCCAGCGGCAGTGAATCGAGTCGAATGTCTGCGACGAATGGCTTGTCAATCAGTCGCTTCGGATTGCCAGAGAGCGCAAGATCGAGCGGAATTGTGGCGTTGGCGCGCGCGTTCGGTTGCTGGCCAGGCCTGCGGACTTCGGCGTAAGCAACGGCTTGTCGGTCCTGATAGTTCATGCGTGCGCGGAACTCAGGCATCGGCAAGCTGTCGAAGACCACATCGCGCACCGCCGCGAGAAATGAGATCTTCGGCGACGCTGCAGTACCATCCACATACAAGTCACCCGAAACGCGACCGTCGACTGGCGAAACGGTTTGCGCCAGATCGGCCAGATCCACGAGCTGCGTGTTTCGTATCGCGATCGTGATGTTCGTTGCACCTGCCGTATCGACTGCCGCGTCAACTTGCAAACGCGCGTCGCCATCTGTTTGCAGCGCAAGCGAATCGAGCACGAACTTTCCATTAGACCACGACGCACGCCACGGATGCGCATTCGACCAGCGCGAAGTTGGCAGGATCAGCGATGTGCTATCAATACGCGCAGCATACGACGTCGAGTCGATGACTAGTGCTCCCTTAAGTGCGACACCACTGGAATCGATCAGGTGCACATCCAACGCCAGTTCGCCGCGTCCGTTCGCGAGCACGCCTTTGTCCCACAGATACGACGTCGCAACGCCGACAGAATCGACATTGAACCCCGATGCTGTCACCCCAATCGCGTTACCGCGAATTGATGCAGACGAGGCATTGGTGCGAACGTGATTCCACGCAGGCAGCAGCGAGATTTGTTCGACGGTGTTGCCGTTGATGAAAAGATCGCGGCCCTCAACCGTGCTAACGCCGCTAATGTCACGCAACCAACCGCGCAGCGTGACATTCATCGTCGCACTCCCAGCCAGCGAGTCACCGCGAATGGGCGCCGGTGGTGTGACTTTCAATGCGATTGGTGCCAACCCACGCGCTAACCGTTCCACTTCCGTGCGTCGCGCCAGTGCCAGCGAATCTGTTCGCTGCCGACGCAGTGATCTCGCAATTGCTGCTTGCGTTGGCGAGACCATTGCACTGTCGCCGGGCAGATACGGACGCAGTCGTTGCAGCGAATCGATCACAACCGCGAGCGTCATTTCACCCTGACGGTCCGCGCGCAATCCGAAGCTTCCCGATCCGCCGCCGATCGCGCCGCCAATGTGCAATTCCAACGTGTCGACCGTGAGTAGCCCGTCGCGCGCATCGGCAACGAGGGCGACAGTGTCAACGCGCACCCTGTCTATGTCCGATGCGCGCAAGTTCAGCGCAACGTGACCCTCAAGTGTCTCGAGCGACGTGCCACGTCCGTTAATCTGCGCGAAGCCAACCAATCGCGTCGCGACAGCAGTCGGAATCAGGCGGCGTAAGTCAAGCGAATCAGCCGTCACAAGTACATCAGCGAACGTTGCGCCACGCTCTGGCACGCCGAATCGACCAGCAATCACAAGCCCACCTGCGCTGTCCGCGCGCAACACGGTATTCACTGCCATATTTGATAGCGCACCGCGCAGCAAGAGCGTACCGCGCGCGCTGCCGCGCAAATCCAGAGCTGGTGCAAAGCGCCCCATTGCCACCAGCGACAGCGGCTGCAAGATCAACTTGGCATCGACCTGCGGCTCAGCGCCGGCAATGTTCACGCGCGCCGTGCCATTAATGCGCGAGTTCAATCCGTCTACGCTGTGCACCAGCGCCAGTTGCGTGTTCATCCACCCATCGGTGCGACCATTGACCGTCACGACGCCACCAATGCGTCCGCCAAGTGGTGCCAGCGATTCGCTCGCGAGCGTAGCCGGCAGCGGCGCTATGTCCATGCGCAGATTGCGCGTGAGAATCACGTCGCCCACACTCCCTGCAACACCGCGCATCCGAACCGCTAGACGCCCCGCTGCTCGGTCGTCAAAGCGCAGCGTCGCGTCGATGGTCGCGCCCTCCAGTGGACCGCGCGCCGCGATATCACCGCTCAGTATGCCACTGCGCGGAATCTCGACGTCCGGCAGCAGTCGGCGCACTAGCCGAGTGTCGAGCGCGTCGAGTCGGACACGCACATCGTTGAAACGCGAATCGTCTTTGTCGAAACCGAAATCGATGGTGCCAGCCAGTCGTGCTTTCTCAAGAGCCAGCGTGAGATCCGCCAGCCGAACATCGCTGCTGTAACCCACAAGCGCTGCACGCACATTTCCAATTCGTCCGCTCCCACCTTTGGGCAGCATCGGTGCCAACCACAGCCAATCATCAGTCAGCACGCTGGGTGCGCTCGCGACGATGACGGAGTTTCCGCTGACAAGGTTGTACTGCCCTGACAGTAACGCTTTCGAATTGGGCAACACCGCTGTGACATTCCGCCACCACACCGAATCCGCATTCACACGCACCGTTCCCGACACGTCACGCAAGTCGAGAAAGGGCGGATTGAATGGTTTCACGATGGCCGATCCACTCGCGATCTCAAACAATTGCGATGTTTCGCCCGGCAGTTTGATACGGGCGTACGGCGCCGTAAGCATCACATGCTCCAGCACTGTGATACGCTGATATCCTCCCGGTACAGCGCGCACGACGGGGCGAAGTTTGCCAGCCAGCGCAAGCGCGAGCACTGAGTCTTGCCCTTTCTGCGCGCGCCATGCATCAGGAAGATACGGACTGCGAGACGTGAGCGTCGCGTCAATCAAGGTCACATTCCGCAACTCAACCCAGTCACCAAACTGCGCTGCTGCGGTGCGCACGCCTTTCGTTGTATCAGGAAAAAGAATCGCATCCCAGTTCCATCGTTTTCCAGGCAATCGATCCAGTACAATCACCGGCTTCTCTGCAACCACATCGCGGAGCATGACGCGCTTCTTCCATAAATCACCGAGCGTCCAGTTCGCGCTGAGTTTCGGCACAGACAGAAACGGCGCGCCGGCAGAGTCAGTGATGACCACATTGTGCAGCGTCGCGCGCGTGAACAACGATCCGTCAAGACGACCGATGCTCACGCGACCTGCGAACTGTTCGTTCAACGCATCTTGCACGGCCGATCGCACGCGTTCGCGGCCCCACGTGGTGCGCGGGAGCAAGATTACGGCTGCCACGGCAAGCACCACGGCGCTGCCGAGACACAGCGCGACGGCCGCTGCAATGCGCTTCTTTGTCAGAACGCCTCGCCGATCGACAGATGGAGCGTCAAACGATTCAACACGCCGCCGAGTCCCGTACCTGTCGAAGGGTTAAAAATGCGTTTGTTCGTTATCTCGAACAAACCTTCGCGCTGTGTTGAACCGCGGGCTGCTAGCCACCCTGCATCACTCGGCACTAACTCCGTGATGACGCTCAGCCGCTCTTCCGATTTTGGGTTGTACCCGATGTCCACTCGAATTGGACCAACCGGACTAATGAAGCGGAGCCCAATTCCCGGCGTGAACACTGTCGCCGTACCGCCGAACTGCGCGCCCACCGAGCCAGCGTCAATGAACGCAGCGAAAGTCAGTGGCCCCCAGAAGCGATACCTCGCCTCAATGGACCCTTCCACGAGCGTCTCGGCGCCGAGCGGCTTCGGAGTGAAATCCGCGTCTGCAAAGTCTGACGTGGGGCGGCGGTTAATGATTGGAGCAGCGAGTGCGCTAGTGCTGCAGTCTGGAAGATTGACGAGCGGTGTACACGGAACGCGCCGCTGCAGCAGGCTGTCGTCCGTGAAAAACCGCACAAAGTCGGCAGCACTCGGCTGAAACGCATTGCGCGGAATTACCAAGACGCGCGGCCCAAGTTGATTCTCACCGTAGCCGCGAACAGACCGCGCTCCACCGGCGTAAAACCGTTTCCGCGGCAGAATCACCGGTGCCGTCGATTGGCCAAATGAATTTCCGCTGCGTGAGAATCCGCGCACGTAGCCTGCGCGTCCATGCACGGCGAATGTGAGTTTATCGCTCGCATGAAAATATTTCGATCCTTCAAGCTCCACGCGTGCATAGCCAAGCTGAGATCCTGTCCAGCGATCTGCCAGCTCAAGCTCACTGCGCCAGGTGTAGCCGGTTGTTGGGCCAATTGGATCGTCACGCCGATCGCTGGATGCCGTAATTGCCAGCGGTGCCAAACGCTGCGTGCGCTTGAGCACTGAAAGTGACGTCTGGTCACATACACCAAAATTCACGCAAAAATACGTATCCGCAGCACTCACTTTCGTGAATTCCAACCGGTATTGAATACTGAGCGGCACTGCGCGCGACACATTGCGTGTGAAGCTCGCACCTGCACCGCCACCCTGATCAATAAACACACCGGGCGACGAGCGACGATATCCAAACACACTCAGGCCGGTCTGATTGCGACTGTCTCTCAGCCAGCGCCGACGAATATCCGCGTTGACCTGAAACGTGGGTTGTAGATACACCGGTTGACTGTCGCTGAGCAGCCCCTCGGGGAGTGCGTTCACGAACGGTGTGCGACCGTTGAACTTCGATGCGAGCACGTTGCCCAGCGTCGCCTGCAGCGTGAGCCTACCCGCACTGTTCCGAAAGTTTGCGTCGGTGTAGCGCGCATCGAGCTGAAGAAAATCCACGGTGCTGACACCGCCGGTGACACGGAATGCGCGTACCGGTAGCTCTTCAACCAGCGCAATCAGTTTCTTCAACGAGTCGGCGCTTCCGCTATCAACACGCACCACGGCTCGTTTAAAGAATCCCGCTTCGTA
>JANNWU010000447.1:0-2301 GCA_031408755.1 Gemmatimonadaceae bacterium
GCCTGGATACAAAATCGCAAGTCGTTCGACGATGTTTGCGAGCTCGCGGACATTTCCGGGCCAACGGTGCGCGCGGAGCGCCGCCATCGCTTCAACTGTAAATGTTGGTGCAGCACGACCAGTCCGCGTGCGATGCAGCGCGGTGAAGTGCAGCACCAGCGCATCAAGATCTTCGATGCGCTCGCGTAGAGGCGGCAATGTCATCGGAATGACATTCAACCGAAAGAACAGATCTTCACGAAAACTGCCGTCGGCCACGGCTGCTTCCAGATTGCGATTGGTTGCGGCAACAATGCGAACATCAACTTTGATCGGCTTGGCACCACCAACGCGTTCAATCTCGCGCGCCTCAATCGCACGCAACAACTTTGCCTGTGCGTCGCTCTGAAGATCGCCTACTTCATCTAAGAACAGCGTGCCAGCGTGCGCCAGTTCGAAACGGCCAATACGACGCTCTGTCGCGCCAGTAAACGCACCGCGTTCGTGTCCAAACATTTCGCTTTCGACCAGATCACGCGGAATTGCTGCGCAGTTCGTACGTACATACGCCTTATCTCGGCGCGGACTTCCGGCGTGCAATGCTCCCGCGACCAACTCTTTTCCGGTGCCCGACTCTCCCGAGATCAACACGCGCGCATCGCTGGGTGCAACGCGTGCGATCAGCGCACGAACCTGCGCCATCGCCGGACTCTCGCCCACTAAACCGCCAGCAATGCCCAAATCCTCGCGCAGCGTTCGCGCTGCGCGACGTGTTTGTCGCAGATCGAGTGCGGAAGCCAGCGCCAGCAACGTCCCCTCAGGCGTAAGCGGCTTTTCGAGAAAAGTGAATGCACCAAGTCGCGTTGCCTTCACCGCATCACTTAAACCCGCACGCCCACTCATCATGACCACGGGCAGTTCCGGCCACTTCTCGCGGAACTTGGCCAAGGTCTCTAAACCGTCGGTATCGTTGGGCATCATCAGATCCAACAACACTACATCTGGTTCCGCTTCCTGAGCACGCGCAAACGCCTGATGTCCATCGGGAGCGTCGCGCACTTCGTATCCATCTGCAGCTAGCAGCGCACCAACCATCCGACGGATGTTTGGCTCGTCATCAACGATCAAGACGCTCGGCATTTTACGCCGCTAGCTCTGCGCGCTGCTGCGTTCCGCAAGCACCTTGGTCACAAATCGCTGACCTTCGCTAATGCGCTCCACTTGCTCTGACATCGCCTCAACCGCTGACTCAATTCGTTGCAACCGATCGGTCGTGTCGCGCGACGGAAGCGCTTGCTGCGTATTGGCGCGCCGGTTCACGAGTGCCTTCAAGAATCCGAACACCGGAAAGGCAATGAGCACCAGCGTGAGCCCGATGATCGAACCCTTCGCGAGAGAATAAACGTTTGGAGGAATTTCCGGCATTCCACTTTCCGATGGGAAACTCGGGAAACTAGGGTTTGTGCCGCCATTACCGGCGCTCGGCAGTGTGATAGTCTGACCATCACGCGTTTCGATCCGTACGCCCGGCGCAGGTACTTCCGCACCATCGAGAATGACAGGCGGTGCGGGCACGGCTGGCGGTGCGGGAGGTTGCTGTACTTTCGGTTGCATGTAAATCGTTGGATTAGCCACGTGGCACCTCTTCGCGGACACGTTCGGAGAGCAGGCGTGTCGTAAATCGTTGACCTTCGCTGATGCGTTCCACTTCTACAGCCACCGATTCGATCGCTGTTTCCATGCGCACTAAACGATTCGTCACATCCGACGGGATCGCTGCGCTGGTGTTCCGCAGTACGCGCGACTTAAACCAGTATCGCATACCAACCAGCGTGACAACCATCGCCGCAAAAATTGCCGCTGCACCAACGGCGTATGCGCTATCGTTCGTGTTGTTGTCTACGAATACAGGGTTCGGCATTGGAAGGCCAAGCTCGCGTAATCCTTCCGGCGTGATCCCTTCAAGGGGAATCTGCTTGCCGTCCTTCATGATGATAAACTGCGGCGTTTGCTGCTGTTCGCGTGCGGCCTCACGCGCTGCCTCACGCGCATCGTTGGCCGCGTCTCTCGCTTCCTGCCTCGCTTCCTGCGCTTGCTGGCGCACTTCCTGGGCTTGTTCGCGTGCCTGATCTGCCTGCTCACGCGCTTGTTCGCGCGCTTCAGCGGATTGCTGATTTACAGGAGCGGCGACGACAGCCGCGATCTCGTTCGAACTCGGAAACGTCATCGGGAACATCACAAGTGTCTCACGCATGCTTCGATTCGCCAGAGGTGGAGCCTACTCGTTCGCGTGCAGCAGCTACCAGTGGCTGCGCCGCACCT
>JANNWU010000448.1:0-3703 GCA_031408755.1 Gemmatimonadaceae bacterium
AACCGTCGATCAGCAAAGTGCCGCTGATGATTGACAGTTCGAAGTGGAGCGTGATTGAGGCCGGTTTGCAGCAGGTGCAAGGCAAGGCGATTGTGAACTCGATTTCGATGAAGGAGGGTGAAGCCGAGTTTCTGCGTCAGGCTACGCTGGTGCGTCAGTATGGCGCGGCAGTGATTGTGATGGCATTCGATGAGCAGGGGCAAGCTGACACCAAGCAGCGCAAAGTCGACATTTGCACACGTGCGTACAAGCTGCTTACAGAACGCGTTGGCATGCCGCCGGAAGACATCATTTTCGATCCAAATATTTTTGCGATCGGTACCGGCATTGAGGAGCACGCGAACTACGCGGTGGATTTCATTGAAGCCACGCGGGAGATCAAGGCCACATTGCCGCATGCGCGTATCAGTGGTGGTGTAAGCAACGTGAGCTTTGCATTCCGCGGCAATAATCCGGTGCGCGAAGCGATTCACGCGGTGTTCCTGTACCACGCCGTCAAAAACGGCATGGACATGGGCATTGTGAACGCTGGTGCGCTCACGCTGTACTCTGATATTCCGCCCGCATTGTTGGAACGAGTGGAAGATCTGGTGTTAAATCGCCGGCCCGATGCGACGGAGCGACTGCTCGAAGTCGCGGCGGATGTGAAAGGGACGGCTGCGGTAGAGAATAACTCGCTAGCGTGGCGCGAGATGCCTGTGCGCGAACGGCTGGCGCATGCACTGGTGCATGGCATTGCCGATTTCATCGTGGAAGACACGGAGGAAGCGCGTCATACCGTCGAGCGCCCGATCCATGTGATTGAGGGGCCGTTGATGGACGGCATGAACGTGGTTGGTGATCTCTTTGGCGCCGGCAAAATGTTTCTGCCGCAAGTGGTCAAGAGCGCACGCGTCATGAAGCGCGCGGTGGCACACCTGATTCCGTTTATCGAAGCGGAAAAACTCCTGCGTCCAGCGGCTGAGCAGAAGAACAAAGGCAAGATTCTGCTCGCGACCGTGAAAGGTGACGTGCATGACATTGGCAAGAACATTGTCGGCGTCGTGTTGCAGTGCAACAACTACGATGTCATCGATCTGGGTGTCATGGTGTCGTGCGCAAAGATTCTGGAAACGGCGCGTGCTGAAAATGTCGACATCATTGGGTTGAGCGGTTTGATCACACCCTCGCTTGAGGAGATGGCGTTCTTGGCTGGCGAGATGCAGCGCGAGGGCTTCACGGTGCCGTTGCTGATTGGCGGCGCGACAACCAGCAAGGCGCACACGGCGGTAAAAATCGAAACGCAGTACGCTGCCGGTCCGGTCGTTCATGTACAGGACGCGAGTCGAGCGGTTGGTGTCGCAAGTGCGTTGTTGAGTGATGATCTGCGCGATGCGTTCGTGGCCGGTGTGCATGCAGAGTACGAAGGAATCCGCGTGCACCGTGCAAAGTCTGGCAAGCAGAATCGTTTGGTTCCAATTGCGGATGCGCGCGCTAATCGCATGCAGATCGATTGGAATGCAACCGTACCGCCGGTGCCGCAGCGTCCGGGCGTGACGGTGTTTGATCAATGGCCACTTGAAGATTTGGTGCCGCGCATCGATTGGACGCCGTTCTTTCAAACATGGGAGCTGGCCGGGCACTATCCGGATATTTTGCAGGACGCGGTTGTGGGCGAATCGGCGCGGAGTTTGTGGAAGGATGCGCAAGGGATGCTGTCGACCCTGGTTGCTGAGAAGTGGCTCACAGCGCGCGCTGTCATCGGACTCTTTCCGGCCAATGCGGTTGGCGACGATATCTCGGTCTGGTCGACTGAGGCTGAGCGCGGTGGTGAGCGAACGGCCACCATTCACTCCATTCGTCAACAAATGATGAAGAGTGATGGGCGTCCAAACATGGCGCTTTCAGATTTCGTTGCGCCTGCTGAGAGCGGCGTGCGCGATTGGGTTGGTGCTTTTGCGGTAAGTACCGGGCACGGCATTGATGATCGCATCGCGGCTTTCGAGGCCGCGCACGACGATTACAACTCGATCATGCTCAAGGCGCTTGCTGATCGGTTAGCGGAAGCGTTGGCCGAGCGGCTTCACGAGACGGTGCGGCGCGATCACTGGGGATATGCGGTGGACGAGACGTTGGACAATGCGGCATTGATTGCCGAGTCGTATCAGGGCATCCGTCCGGCGCCCGGATATCCCGCGTGTCCTGATCATACGGAAAAGCGGACGCTCTTCAGGCTGCTCGACGTTCCGGCGTTGGCGGGCATCACGCTGACTGAGAGTTGCGCCATGCTGCCGACGGCGAGCGTTTCGGGTTGGTATTTCTGGCGTCCAGAGGCTCGTTACTTCGGTACTGGGATGATTGGCGAGGATCAGGTCGCCGATTTGGCGGAGCGTAAAGGGATGACGACGGGTGATATGGCTCGCTGGCTGGCGCCAATCCGGGCGTAATTAAAGGCCGTGATTTGTCACGAAGGAAGTAACTGAAGCGCCCTCGACTGGTTCGTCGAGGGCGCTTCAGTTGTACCACAGTCGAGTTTGCTGTGGGCGCAAATTGTGGCGCTGATACCACGATTGTCGCACGCCAGCGGTCCTCTCGGGAGTTGCAAGCTCAGCCAGTAAACCATTGGAATTCTCTAAGTCGTTGTACTACATTGCCTTCACGAGAGTGTTGAGATGGAGCAGCACTTCGGTGATGGCGGCATGACCCCTGCAATTAAGGAGAGTGTCCGCGTCATTCACGACATGGTTCTCAAGAGGATATCCCAAGATGCGTCGTACTTCTTTCGTCGTTGCGTTTGCTGCAGCTGTTGTGGCGTTGCCACTCAGCGCTCAGACGTGGCAGGCAATCGGTACCCCCAGCAATAGCGGTACAGGGGCGTACTGGAACAATGTGTCCGATGACAACGTCGGATCTGCCGTCTGTAACATCGGCGGCGTTTTGACCAACACGCCTGGCCTCACGGCAGGTTCGTGCGTCAATCAGGCTCCGACCTATTTGCCGCTGAATCCGGCACCGCTCACCACGTCGAGCTTTTTCCTCGGCGGTGCAGGTGGTGCAAATCCAGGTGCGTTTCGCTTCAACTGCGTCACGTGTAGCGTCAGCCGTATCGGCCGCATCGCTGGCGACCCGTCGTCTTCATGGGGCGTGATCACGGATGCAGGTCTTGTGATCACCGCGGCACAGTTGGCTTCTGGTACCACGGTGTCGGGTAACTTCGCAGTGTGGATTACGCAGCAGTTGCCGGCCGCTGGCCTTGGCACTGTGCACAGCTCAACGCAGCAGACGGGCGTTGGCGCAATCGCAGGTCGTGCTTCGACGATCAATCAGCAGATGGCTGTCTTTGGCGCGATGATGGGCTCTTTGTCAACCGACACCTTCGGCACGATCATCGCCGTTGGCGCGAACAGCCGCTACTTCGTGGGCATGGAAGACAACATCAACGGCGGCCGTGGTTTCGGCGCCAGCGTTCCAGGCGCAATCTCGGATCGCGACTACAACGACATCCTGATCTCGATTCAGGCTGTTCCAGAGCCAGCTACGATCGGCTTGATGGGCTTTGGCTTGCTGGCACTGGCCGGCTTTGCAAAGCGTCGCAAGGCGTAAGTTTGGCTTGATGTCGCTTCCATATGGAAGCGGAAGTGGGGGGGGGGGGTTGGGTGAGCCGCCCCCCAGTTTTTTTAACCATCTATTTTTTTTTTTTTTTTGGCCCACAGGCGGGACAAAA
>JANNWU010000449.1:0-2403 GCA_031408755.1 Gemmatimonadaceae bacterium
AGCCCAAGCAGCGTCCCACCGCCAACGCCCGTACCGGTGACGTGCGCAAACTGTGACCCTCTTGCCGACACGACCGCTGTCCCCGAACCTGCGCTGACCACGAGCGTTGGTGTGTCCGATTCATCGGTGTCGCTCGACGAAAGTGCCTGACCGCCGCGACCAACCGCTTCAATCTCGTTGACGCCGACGATCTCACAATTGCCGAATCGTGCTGGTAACGATTTGTGCTGACCGCCAGTTACGGCGAGCCGCGGAATCGTGTCCAGTGCGATTCCACCCGATGCGAGAACGCTGCGCACAAAGTCGTGCGAAGGAATACCTCCCGACGGTCGCGTCCAGTAATGCAACGTGCCATTCACCGATGCAACGGCGTCAGTGTTGCTAATTCCAAAGTCGATTGCTACTCGCAGATCGGTCATCGTACGTAGCGAAGGTTTGCGTGAGTAGGAGCGATCAATCGGCTGCGACCGTTCGCCGGAGCACTCGCCCAGGGCGAATGCCGGTCGTTTTCGCGTCACGCCAGACTGCGCGTCCGTTCACCCAAACGCCGAGAATGCCAGTTGAAACACGCCGTGGTTCTGCAGGCGTCGCATGGTCAGATACGGAGTCTGCGTCAAACAAAACAAGATCGGCGAAGTATCCCGGCCGCAGCGTTCCGCGCCGCGAGAGACCAACGTGCGCTGCCGACAGACTCGTCATCTTCCGAATCGCATCTACCAGCGTCAGTGCTTTCTGTGAACGCACATACTCTGCAAGAACTCGCGGAAAGCTGCCATATCCGCGGGGATGTGCACCATCGAGCGCACCGTCAGAACTAACGTTGGTGTGTGGCCATGCGAAAAGTTTCGCGATATCACTTTCCGTCATACTCGTCGCAACCACGCTTTCGCTCCCCTCGACACTCGTTGGGTGCGATTTTTCCCACGCCTGCGCCTCTTTGATCAATCCCATCAACGTCGTTGCCGCAATCTCCTTGCGCAGTACAGCAAGCTCCGCGACGGTCTTACCACGATACGACGGATTCGCAGCAAAATCGCCGATCAGCAAACCTTCCGGCTTCGCAATTTCGCGCAGAATCTTTTCGGCTTCAGCACGATTACTGAAGTCACGTTTTGGAAACAGTACTGTCAATGTTGATTGCCAATACCTGTACGGATAAACATCAGCGGTGATATCCACACCACTCGCTCTCGCGGCGTTGAGCAGTGCGAAGAGTGAATCTGTCCGGCCCCACAGCGGCACCATCGCTAATTTCAAATGACTGATCTGGACGGGAAGTTTTGCCTCGCGTCCAATGGTGATGATTTCATCGATCGCGTCCCAGAAAAACCGATCTTCACTCCGCACATGGCTGATGTAGCGGCCGCCATACGTCGCTGTCACTTTAGCAAGCGACAACACTTCGGCGCGGTCGGAATAGATCCCTGGGTCGTATTCCAATCCAGAGGAAAGTCCGAGCGCGCCTGACTCCAATTCTGTGCGCAGCAGTGCGGCCATCGAATCCACTTCGGTTGTTGTCGCGATGCGTGCGAACGACTTGCCGAGGACGGCAGCACGCAGCGCACCGTGACCCGCGTAGAACGCCACATTCAGTGCTGTCGGTGTTGCCGTGAGCGAATCCATCGTCGCCGAGAGCGGAATCGTGTGCCACCCATCTTGCCCAGCGATAATTGTGGTAATCCCCTGACTCACGGCGGCGAGCGCGTCGGGCGATGTAAGCAACCCGTAATCGTGATGGCTGTGCGTGTCGATAAATCCTGGCGCGAGCACCTTCCCACCACCGTCAATAATCGTGTCACCCGGTAACGGCGTGACGTCACCGATCGCAACGATCGTGTCCCCGACCATTCGCAAGGCGCCCTTCGTCGCTGGCTTCCCCGTACCATCGATGATCGTGACATTCACGAAAGCAGTGCCGGCAGGTCCTGGCGCAACACGCGTGCAGCCGAGTAGGAGCAGGATCGCAACAGCGCGCACGTCGAGTCTATGCAGTGTCATGCGGCCGAAGTTAGGGTGGGGGCGCCGCGCGTCCAGCGGCACACGCGGATCATTAGGCACCATTGACCCACCGGCAGCCTACCAATAGCTTGCGCAGGTCAGAACTCGGCAAGTGACTTCCACGGCAGTGGTCGTCCACCCTTCGGCCCTCGCTTTGCGAGGTGTGCTGCTGGAGTCCAGTGCAACGGGCACGCCCCCTCAGGGCGGGCCTCGCGGCGTGGTCTTCATCCCCGAAGATCAGGCCGTTTTTGTTTTTCCCCGTTTCCGGAGCTCGTCTTATTCAGGATCCGACCAAGCGAGTACGCGTCAATCGGCAGATTCGCATCTCCCCGGTTCGCGTCATCGCCCCAGACGGCGCCCAGCTCGGCATCATGGAAGTCGATGCCGCACTGGCTTCTGCAGTCG
>JANNWU010000450.1:0-6962 GCA_031408755.1 Gemmatimonadaceae bacterium
CGCCCGGCTTGACCGGCCGCCGAAACTTCACGTTGTCGAGACTCGTGAAGTACACCACCTTCGATTCCGGCTCTTGGATACTTCCCAACATCAGCATACCGCCCACCTGTGCCATTGCTTCGACGATGAGCACGCCAGGCATGATCGGATGTCCGGGGAAGTGCCCCTGAAAGAATGGTTCATTGATCGTCACGTTCTTGATGCCCACCACGCGTTTTCCTTCTTCCAACTCGAGGATTCGATCCACAAGGAGAAACGGATAACGGTGCGGCAGCACCTTCATGATCTCTTCGATACCAAGCACCGTGGTCTCCTCCTTGGCTGTCCGGAGCAGCTCGCGGACGAACTTGACCGTGCCGCTGTGACTCGGTCGGAACGCGCGGATGTGGCCGCGAATACGCGCACCTGCCAGCGCCAAATCGCCAACACAATCCAGCGCCTTATGTCGCACAAATTCATCAGGCCACCGCAGAGTGGCATCAACGACACCCACGTCGTCCAATACCACCGCATTCGCCGTGCTCGCGCCTTGAATCAAACCCGCCGCGCGCAACGCGTCCACTTCGTGCACAAATCCAAACGTCCTCGCCGCCGCGAGCTCTCGCGTGAACGACGCCGCAGTGACTGCAAGTTCAATCCCTTGTTCTCCAATCAGAGCGTGCGGAAACACGATGCTCACGTCGAGTTCCAAGCGCGAGGCTGGCGTGGCTTCGTAGACCGATTCTCCGTCTACCACGCGCAGCGGCGCTACGACGCTCAGATACCGCGCCGGCCCACCATGCTCTCGCAACCCTGCACTCAGCAGTGCGTCGAGAAACACCTTTGAGCTCCCGTCCCCAACGGGTGGCTCCGCCGCATCCATCACGATTCGGAGATCGTCAATCTGCAGTGCAGCAACCGCCGCCAACACATGTTCGACGGTGTGAAACGCCGCGTCGCCGATACCAAGCTGTGTGCGCCGCTCCGCAAACTCTGCCACTGACGCGTGCGCGGGAACGGGAGCAGCTCCGGGTTGATCGCCGCGTAGAAATGTGATTCCTGCGTTGGGCGGCGCTGATTCAAAGCGAAGCGTGACCGGACGCCCAAGGTGCAAACCGACGCCCTCCACGCTGGCTGTTCCGACTATCGTTTGTCGACGAATGGCAGTCATTCGGACGACGGTTTTTTACCGAGTGATTTTAAGAGCGCCGGAATCTTGTACAGTGCAGCCTGCGCACGTAACCATTCGCGGTGTGGACGCGCTGGGTAACCGCTCCAGGTCTCGCCGGCAGGAATATCGCCAAAGACACCAGATCCGCCTGCGATGCGCGCGCCATCACCAATTGTGTTATGCCCCGAGAGACCAGCCTGTCCAGCAACAATCACGCCGTCGCCAAGATGCGCCGAACCTGAGATTCCAACGTGCGCCATCAGCAAGCACAGCTTGCCCATTTGCACATTATGAGCAACATGGCACAAATTATCGATCTTCGTCCCGGCTCCGATCACCGTATCGTCCACGCTGCCGCGATCAATCACAGTGTTCGCGCCAACCTCGACGTCTGATTGGATCAGGCAGCGTCCAACGTGCGGAATTTTTTGATGCGCACCGTCGCGATACACATAGCCAAATCCATCACTTCCAATCACAACGCCAGCATGCAACTGCACGCGGTCTCCCAACACTGTACCAGAATACAGCACAACGCGGGGATACAGCGTGCAATCAGCACCAATCGTCACGCCACGTCCAACAACAACGCCCGCCAAGAGTTGGGTACGCGCACCAATCGTCGCGCCATCACCAACGACCACATTCGCTGCAATTGAAGCGCTTGCGTGAACGGTCGCACCAGCACCGATCACCGCGCTTGCGTGCACGCCCGCAACAACGCTCAACGGCACATACAGCAATGACAACGCCGCAAGAATTGCTTCTTGCGGCGCCTTGACGAGAATCTGAGCGGGAACATGCGCGACATGCACCGCGAGCTCCGGTGTCACAAACACAATACCAGCCAGAGTTCGTGACGCGTCGCCGGAATATCTAGCAGCGCCCAAAAACGATATTGCGGTGCTATCGGCTGTCGCCAAGCTCGCGACTCTGGAGATCGTCACTGTCCCATCACCAACAACCGATCCATCAACCGCGTCGGCGATCGCGGACGCGGTCAGCGCCACAGACGGTATCTGATGCTGGGGCGCTGCCGTCACCGAACTACGGACGTGTTGGCCGTGTTACTCCTGCTGGCGTCGCAACCGGACCGCTTGCTGGCGGGCGCGGTGCCGCCGGAACTGGCACCTGCGCGGTTGGCGTCGGCAGCTTCGGCGGACCAACCGACTTCAAGCGATCGATCACACGCGTCGTAATATCCAGATTACGATCGGCGGAGACGATGAACGGAACCTGCGCGCCAGAGTCGAAGATGAATGCATAACCATCTTCAGCACGAACGTCCTGAAACACCTTGTTTACCTGCTCCATCACCGGCGCCATCAACTCTTCTTGACGGGCCTGGGCACCCTGCTGCATTTCCTGCGCGCGGGCGCGAAACTCTTCTTGCTTCTGGCCAAGTACCGCTTCTTTCTGTGCACGCTGCGCAGCGGTCATCTGCGGCGCGGCCTTTTGGTATTCGCCGATGATGGCCTGCAACGAATCGCTCATGCGCTGAATCTGTGCGCGAATCGGAGCAGTCTCCTTTTCAAACTGGCTCAGGGCCTCAGCACGACCAGGAGCGCCCTCCAACACCTGATTGGAATTCAGGTACGCAATCTTCAGCACAACCAGGCCTGTGGATTGCGGTGCAGGAGCCGGCGGCGTTGTACCCTGCGCGCCAGCTACTCCCGTCATCGCACCAAACAGCAGACCACTCATCAACATCCGACTCACGACGCGCATAACAAACTCCACAAGAAAAAAGAGATCAGAACGATTGACCGCCAAGACGGAAATGCAGCTGCCAAGCGGGTTTCTTACGACCGAAGTTGTCGATCCGGTCAAAGCCATACGCCCAGTCCAATCCAAGCGGACCAAGCGGCGTGACGGTCGACAAACCAATACCGGCACCGCGGAACAGACGGGACGGGTCAAACTGCTGCACTCGACGATAAACGTTGCCGGCATCGACAAATGTGTTCACATAAAAGCTCGAGTTCAAACGCACACCCAACTCCGCCGTACTGGAAAAGAACGCGGCACCAGGGTTGTTGAACGCCTGTTGATTACTGCTCGCGTCAGGCACGAATCCATCAGGCGTGATCGAGAATTCCGGATAACCGCGCAACGGCTCTCCAAACTGTACACCACCCATGTTGAACTGCTGCGTAAATCGAAACGCCCCTGCGTCGCCAATGACGGCGCCCGAGCGTACCTTCACGCCAGCCACAATCTTGATCGGCTGCGATCCCGGCTTGCTGCCGCCGATCTGTGTCAGTGTCGCAAAATTGCTCAGATCAAGCGAGTAACGTTGGAAGCGCGAAGTGCCACCCAAACCGTTGAACTGGGCCGTGAACGTTCGTTGGCCGCCAGCTGAGGCAAAAGGCAAATCGATGCGCGTGTCGTAGCCCACCGTTGCGCCGACATAACTACGAATGTTCGAACCGGTAAACTGGCTCCGGATATCGCCAAGAAATCCCGAACTACCGTAGCGAACACTCTCCAAACCGTACGATAGGAAAAGACGCGTATACGGTGACTGCGGCACAGGAAATCCAAGCTGCAAGCTCATGCCAGTCTGAATCGGCTGGCCAAAGCCACCGTTGAAGTTCGAGAATCCGCCGATGCCCTGAAAACGGTTCTGCGTGCGGTAGGCGCTTACCGTTCCAGATACCTGCGACAGGCGAATCTGAGGATCGGTGTACGACAACTGGAAGTTGTTCTGGAAGCGACCAAAATTCCAATTCAAGGAACCCGATTTACAACGCCCAAACAAATTTGGTTGCTGCAATCCAATGAACCCGCCTACGCCAAGTCCCTGACCGGCGGAGGCACCAAAGTTCACGTTACCAGTCTGCTTTTCCTTCACACGAAATATAATGTCAACGTCGCCAGTGGAATCAGGTCGAGTGTCAGGATTCGGGACCGGCGTCTCAAAGAAACCAAGGTTCGCGATGTTCTGATATGAACGCACGAGTCGATCTTGATTGAACACGTCGCCAGGCACAATCAGCAACGCGTTCCGAATGCAGCTTTCGACAGTATGATCGTTGCCAATGATCTCGACGCGATTCACAATCGCCGGCTGACCCTCTTCAATTTCCCAGCGCAAATTCGCGACGTGCTTTCCGGCCGTTGTATCACGATCAACAATGGGACGAACGCGAGCATAGATGTACCCCTCGTTGCTATACGCGGTCTGCACCTTTCGTGTCGCATCGTCCCAACGACTCTGATCGAACGTATTGGGCGGCAGTGACGGACCACGACGACGGAGTAACGATTTCGCACGATCCGTCAGCGAGATGGCCTGCGGTTGAAACGGATACAGGCGTTGGATCTCTTCACTTGAGAATCGTCGATTGCCTAACGCCTCGAACGCGCCAATGCTGTACCGCGGGCCCTCGCGCACGCTTAACTCAACCAACCCTTTCCCGCGCTCGCGGTCCACGATCAACGTGTCACGCTCGACAACACCATCAATGAAACCCTGCCGGGCAAGAAACTCCGGCACGCGCTCAGTTAAATCACCGGCAAACGTATCCTCGTCAAACTCACCCTTCCGAAACCACAGAAATCCTTCGGGCTTCGTCTTCATCGTTGCGACAACATCTGCGGGCGCCAGGCTCTGCAGGCCCAGCACATTCACACCGCTCACCGCCAGCCTGCGCCCTTCATCCACGCGGAACGTCACCTTAGAGCGCTCACCCATGACCGTCGTATCAACCGTCACGCGCGCAAGGTAAAAACCTGCCGCCTCGTAAATCGAGTCAATTCGCTGCTTGGTTTTCGCAACCAGCGCCGCGTCAATGGGCCGACCAATCAGCAACTCGATTTTGTCTTTCAGTGTGCGTCCAGACACGCGATCGGCGCCAACAACTTCGATGTCGCCTAAAATCGGACGCTCAACGACCTGCACCACAATCGACGCCAGAATGGGCGGACCGTCGTGGACGCGACAGACGACCTTCACATCGCTAAAGTTGCCTGTCGCGTACAGCTGACGGATGGCACGCTGAATGCTCTTGAAATTCAGCGCCACCCCAGTCGCGAGCTCGGCATCCGAGCGTACTTGGTCAGCGCTGATCCTCGCGTGCCCTTCGACAGCAATGGAGTCGGGCAGCGCGCACGCACCCGGCCCCTCCTGCTGTTGCGCAAGCGCGCGAGAGGCGGGGAAGCACAGAACAGCGGCCAAGAGGGCCGCCGTAGAATTACGGAAAACGGGCATAAGCTTGGAAAGGTAACGAGTCAGCCGAGCGGATCTACCCACGATCCGCTCGGCTGTTTCATCGAACCCAGAATTTCCAGCGAAAACCCCGACGTCTACTGGGCGGCAGGTGTCGCCGACGCCGACACGCGGAACTGCAGTTTCGTGCCGTCCTCGTTCACGTCCACATCAATCTCGTCGCCCTTCGAAAACTCGCCGAGCAAAATCTTCTCGGAAAGCGGATCTTCGATGTAGCGCTGGATCGCCCTCTTCAGCGGACGCGCGCCGTACATCTCATCAAAGCCGTTCTTGGCAAGGAACTCACTCCCGGCGTCAGAGAGCTTCAACGTCAACTCTTCATCCGACAGCCGCTTCTGCACTTCACGCAGCATCACACCAACGATCTTTGCAATGTGTTCCTTGCTCAACTGATGGAACACAATCACGTCATCAAGACGGTTCAGGAACTCGGGGTTGAAGGTGTGTTGCAATTCCTCCTTCACCTTGTCCGAGATGCGCTCAAAGCTGCCGCGCGAATCGTTCGTCCCAAAGCCCAGCGCGCGGCTCTTGGTGATTTCCTTAGCGCCCACGTTACTGGTCATAATGACCACGGTGTTCTTGAAGTCGATCACCCGGCCGTAGTTGTCGGTGAGATGTCCTTCGTCCAACACTTGTAACAGAATATTGAAAACGTCAGGGTGCGCCTTCTCAATTTCATCAAGAAGAATCACGCTGTACGGCTTCCGACGAATTGCCTTCGTCAACGTGCCGCTGTCCTCGTAGCCTACGTAACCCGGCGGTGCGCCGATGAGACGCGACACGGAGAACTTCTCCATGTACTCGCTCATGTCCACGCGAATCAGCGCTGATGCATCAGCGAACAAGAACTTCGCCAGCTGACGCGCCACTTCCGTTTTGCCAACGCCAGTCGGGCCGCAGAAAATGAAACTGCCGATAGGGCGATTCGGATCTTTCAGGCCAGCGCGGCTGCGACGGATCGAACGAGCAAGCGACTTGATCGCCTCTTCCTGTCCCACAACCTGCCCGTGCATCTCTTCTTCCATGCGCAACAGGCGCGCCGTCTCAGCTTCCTGCAAGCGGGTCACAGGAATGCCCGTCCAGCGGCTCACGATAAAGGAAATTTCTTCCTCACCGAGTACCGGCCGGAATGACTGGCGACGCTGCTCCCACTGCTCTTGGCGCAGACGAATCTCAGACTGCAACTCACGCTCACGATCGCGCAATGACGCAGCCTATGTAGAGAAGTACCACAACACATGTAGAAGTGTCAAAATGAGAACACTGTTGATGACACCTGTAGAAAAGTACTGGTGACACCTGTAGAAGTGTCCAGATTGGAGAAAACTCTAAAAATCTCCAGTTTTTCAAAAGTATAGAAATATGCTCACAATCTATAAAGCCAGTAAAACTAAAACACTCGTCTTGTCTTATTTACTGATTGAGATTGTCACGTTGTGTATTTTGTCACAATGATAAATGATAGAAGGAAACTTAAAAGGATGTACTATCTTTTTGTTACACTATGATGTGGAAGTGCTTGAAGAAAGAGAAATCTAGAACAAGTGAAATGCACTTTCCTCTGTCAAGTAAAAGTGTTAC